>QHWY01000093.1 GCA_003223875.1 Acidobacteriota bacterium
GTAGTCGCGGTTTACGGCCACCGCTACACTTTGCCGGCGTGCGCACTTTGGGCGGTGGCGACTTGCTCTGAAAAACGAGAAGAGGCGGCGAGTGTCAAAGACCCGAAGGCGACGACTGCCAGAAAACTGGCGGCGTAGAAT
Source organism: Acidobacteriota bacterium (assembly GCA_003223875.1). Lineage (GTDB taxonomy): Bacteria > Acidobacteriota > Terriglobia > 20CM-2-55-15 > 20CM-2-55-15 > 20CM-2-55-15. Next base: position 142 of record QHWY01000093.1, read on the forward strand.
GCATATCGATATCCGCCAAACGCATCGTAAACCCATGCGCCGATCATCGGGCCGATAATCCCTGCGGCGCCCCACGCGGTGAACAGAAGGCCATAGTTTGTGCCGAGATTGCGGGTGCCGTACATATCAGCGGTGGTCGAGGCGAAAACCGAGAGCTGGGTTCCGTAGCACCAATAGACGGCGACAACAAGGATGTAAAGCAGCAGCGTCTGTTCACGAAACAGAAATAACGCGGGCATGGCGATCGCGGATCCCAAGATCATGATGCGGAGGGTCGTCAGCCGGCCGAGGGTATCGGACAACCATCCGGAGAGAATTCGTCCTCCAGCGTTGCCGGCGGCGCCCACCGTGATGGCAAATGTTGCCGCCGCGGCCGTCATACCGGCGGATCGCGCGAAGGGGACCAGTTGGCTGATCGTCATCAAGCCAGCCGTTGTGCCGAGACAATAGGCCACCCACATCTCGTAAAATCGCCGCGTCCGCAACATCTCCAGCGGGCTATAGTCGGGCGAAGCCCCCGAGCCTGTGGCTTTCGGCGTCCATCCTGCGGGACGATAGCCTTGAGGTGGATTGACCATTAGCCACGTGCCGAGCATGCCCAACACGAAAAACGTGGCGCCGAGAAGCTGGAATGTCGGCCGCCAACCCATCGAATCAATCCACCGTGTCGCCATCGGACCGATAATCGCGGAGCTCGCGCCGTAACCGCCTACCATCAGCCCGACAACGAGGCCGCGTTTGTCCGGAAACCACTTCGATGCGACGGGAATCGGTGTGGCATAACCGAATCCGTTGCCCGCACCGACGATCAGACCAAACACGACGTACAAAAAGAGCAGCGATGTCGTCATGCTGGCCAGAAAGAATCCCAGCGAGACCAGGAGCGCCCCGGCCAGTGCACATGGACGGGGACCAAGCTTGTCTTGAATGCGTCCGGCTAAAATGAATGTCAACGCGAACGTCACGATGGCGATCGTGAACACCCAAGAGGTTTGCGCTCGGGTCCAACCAAACTCTTTTTCCAGCGGTAGCACGAACACGCTCCAGGCATACAACGACCCGAGCGCCAGATTCATAGACATCCCGCCAATGACGACACGCCAGCGATTCATAATTTGTCCTTTCGGAGGCGGCCATTATATACAAAACACAAAAGGAAAACGGGGTTGACGAAGCCACGATTCTGAGATTTCCAGTTTCGTCACACGTTTGGATAACTCGCGGATCTGGCTGAATACTCTTTGTATGAGTTCCGATCCGGCATCAGCTTCGAGTACTTGCAGTACCGGACTGCAGGAACATGCCTCGTGCGGATAGACGGCAGAGTGATTGACGCCTCGCGGTGCTCAAGTATTTGAAAAATCGATGTTTGAAATCATTGCAGAGCCGAAAACCGAATGGTGGATTCACATTGTCAATGGCAAGCTCATCCCGAAGGTATGGGAGTTTCTTCTCGCTTCTTAATGCCCGTCGTGTCAAACTGGAGAGGACCACCCTTTATCAATCCTCATGCGAGCGAGTGATCCGAAGGTGGCCTGAAAGAATTCGGTCTGTCGTCACCCTGGATTACCAACTGCTGCATGGAATCTTCTGGCATTTTCGATCGAATTCATGAAGCAAAGGAGAACATGGGCAATAAACTTTACGTTGGAAACCTTCCCTTTTCCGCCAACGACGATAGCCTGAGAGAGATGTTTCAACAGGCTGGACAAGTGGAATCGGCGCGCATCATTACGGATCGGGATACCGGCCGCAGTAAAGGTTTCGGTTTCGTCGAAATGTCAAGCGACGAGGAAGCGGCGAACGCGATTACGAAATTCAATGGCGTGGAACTTGAAGGCCGCGCTCTTACGGTCAATGAAGCTCGTCCGGTCGTGCGGCGTGATGGTGGTGCCAGGGGTGGCGGTTCCGGCGGTCGCGATCGCGGCAAGTATGGGGGTGGCCGGAACCGGTGGTAGGGCACACCGTTTATCGATTAAGAAAGGAACTGCATGGCTAAGAATGCAAGGCCCACGGCGCACAAGCGCGCGCGCGAAAAAGCTCAGCAGGAACGGCAGAAGGAAAAAGCGCAGCGTCGTGCTGAAGCTCGCGAGCGGAGAGCAAGCGCGCCCCGACAGACGGCGGATGAAGATCCCGATCTCGCCGGCATGCGTCCGGGCCCTCAGCCTCCTCCGGACTGGCTGGAGATTGACTCCCCCTCGTCAAAAGACGAGCATTAATGCATTTATCCGGACATCCGCGCGCCGCCAATAAGCGATGGTACCTCGGGGTACTCTGCCGCGGGTGCAACACCCCGATCCTTTTCGCCCGCGACTTCAGCGATGGCCGAAGCAAACTAGCCGCCGCTGCCAAGCTCGTGTTGACCTGTTCGGAGCCAAATTGCGGTCACCGGGCAGACTATACCGACGCGAAGATCTCTCGATTTCAGAAAATTACCTGACGCATTTGCCGGGCCGGAGGGCAAGACAAAATGCCGCCGGCCGGGGCTGCGGCTAGGGCAAGCAATTCGGAAAGGCCCAGCACGCTGCGACCCGCCCATTGTCAGAACGGTAAACGAACCGAGAAGATGACATTGCTTTGAATTGTATGGAATTGGGATGCTGGGATTTGAACACCAGCACCCAATGTCAGACCGAGGCGGCTTGTGAGGGATAATCGTCCGATAACTAGTCCGGGCGTGATCAGGATCTGCTTTTTACCTCCGTTTGGGCCATCTTCGAAAAAATTTGCATTCACTTCCATTTCGGGCCATACCCGAGTGAGTAACTGATACTGGAGGGTATTGTTCCAGCTATACGTTCGGCCGATCGCCGCCTCATTTCCGGCCGGCAGGGCCAGACCGAACGTGCCTTGCACATCAAATTGTTTAATCCCTTTGCCGTATGCAATGGTGGGTGTAAAGACAGCGTTCGGTGTGCCGTTGCCATCCTGTGCGGTTGGAAGGATTACGTCGAAAAAAGCTGTAACGATATAGTTCCCACTCGATTCGTTCGCCGAAATCAGACGATATTTAGTGAGGATGCGGAAATCGCCAAGCCCATCTTTCACGTTCGGAGTGCGGTGGATGATATATGGCGGGACCGCCAGAATGAGTTCCACTTTCTCCGCCGGGATCAGCTCTAGACCTTTGCTATTACCGATATTGACGGTGTAATTTGCTCCAGGTTTCGGTTGTTGCCACAAAATGTCGTACCGAAATTCTTGCTCGAGGCGCGGCGTCGTCGTTGCCAGTGGTGTAATCCAATGAGGTTGCTCCTGCTTTGTCTTATCGGAACGCTCGAACCACTTAGTCCAAAATCCGTTAGGAGAAGGATCAGCACTGCTAGTTGCCTGCCCAAAAAGCCGTGACGGTACGAGAAGGATGATTATGGCGAGCAAGGTCAAGAGACGATTTTGAGCCACGCGTTCCTTCATCATCGCATTTCTTCCGGCAGCTGGATATCGCGGAATTTTCTATATAGCCGGTCGTAATGCCTTCGTATTGCTTCAATTTGGGCGAATGGATTTGTACTCATTTGCCCTCAAAATTGTCGACGCTCATTGAAAACGGTAGTACGGCGCTCATTGATGGCAAAATCTAAAGTTGTCGTTGCCGACAACAGCGCATTTTTCAGTATCAACTATGGCGGTGGAATCAAAGCCACGAGGCTCTGGGGTCGCATGGGTGAAAAGCATGATGGCTGCCGTCCAATTCATGGCTCAAGACCTCCTTAATCTTAGCGTAGTCAACCCGCACAGCGGAGTTGTCACAGGATTGTCTCTTGTCAGAAGAATCCCGCTTATTCCTGTTCTGCTCTTCTGATATTTTCGAATGAAAGCCGTGAATTACGACGTTACTGCACCCGGCGCGCCTGTATATATTCGGCCTTGACGCCGTCGCCGGTGCGCTCATTATTTTCAAACTGAGTCACGACTAGGGTTAACATTGCAAGTCCATATGGGAGTTGTTTCTCTCGGTATATTGGTGATCACTTGGCAGTTTCAATCGGCCGTTCTTCCGGCCGGCACAGGTCTGGACGCGAAACTCGAGTCATCGGTAAAGACCGGTAGTTCCGAGGTTGGTGACGACGTCACAGCTGTTGTGGCCAATCCGATCCTTGCGGCCGGCAGAGTCGCTGTGCCTCGCGGCACGCGCCTCAAAGGTCGGGTCGAAACCGTACAGCCCGCAACACGCGCTGCCGAAGGCCGCGTCCGCCTTGTGTTCCGTGAAATCGAACTTCCCGATGGCCGCCGCGTTCCCACGTGGATTACCAACTCTTTTGGAGCGTCGCCGCGAAAACGCACGCTGCGTTACGTGTTGTACATGGGAGCAGGCGGTGCGGCCGTCGGCTTGATCGGCGGGAAAACAGCGCGCGTGGCAGGCATACTCGGTGGAACCCTTATAGGATTTGTGATGGCCGGGAGCGGCGAAGATTCAAACCTGCCCAACCTCACGCTGCGGTCCGGCCAGACGATTCATCTGCAACTCGGCGAGGAGTTGGCGATCCCCAGCCAATAACCATCAGCCCTGAAAAACGTTCACAGCGGCCTGCGCGACCTGTTCGTCTTGCGAGGACATGACGCCGCTCACCCCCACGGCCCCGATCACTTTAGCGTCGGCCACCACCGGTAGTCCGCCTTGAAGTGGAGTAATGCCTTCCAACGCCAGAAACACTTGACGGCCGCCGGCAACGAGGTCTTCTAGCGCTTTCGTCGACCGTTTGAAATTCAGCGCAGTTCTCGCCTTGCCGATGGCGATGTTTACGCTTCCGAGTTGCGTGTCGTCGATTTTTTCAAAGAGGATCAGATTCGCGCCCGCATCCACGATTGCGATTGCGACGTTCCAATTGTTTTTGCGCGCCTCCGCTTCAGCGGCAGCCATTGCTTTTTTTGCATCTTCGAGCGTTATGTATTTTGTCGTGCCGGGCATAGTGTTCTCCTTCCCGAGTTGCAGAGTAGATGACCCATATGGTACAGCGATTGTATGGCTATGGAAATCCAACACATTCGGCATATCGGACTTTTCGCGCCGCATCCAGAAGAACACGCGCGTTTTTATACCGACGTGTGGGGTTTGGAACGAGTGGCCACAACTGCGGATGCCGTGTTCCTTCGGGGATCGTCAAGCGAACATTTCATTTTGAGCTTGCACCGGCGCGACAAGCGCGGCCTACACCATATTGCCTACGCAATGCCGACGGATGACGCGGTCCGGCGCGCGGCAGTGGTGCTCCAATCGGCCGGTGTACGCGTGATCGAGGAACCACACTCGTTGGATGAAGACGGCGGCGGATATGGTGTGCGGTTCGTCGATCCGGAGGGACGATGCATCGAGCTCTCATCCGGTGTCGTCCCCCATTCTGAGGGTAAGCACTCCACAGTTGTGGAGCCTCGTTCGATCTGCCACATTGTGGTGAACACACCGGACATCCGACGCATGACGAAGTTTTACACAGACGTATTGGGTTTCCGGATCTCCGACTGGAGCGGAGAACAGATGGCATTCCTCCGGACCGATTCCAAACACCACAATATCGCGTTTAACGTGGCGCCGCATGCTTCGGTGAACCACATTGCATATCTCGTGTCGGGCATTGACGAACTAATGCGAGGAATCTCGAATCTCCGAAGCCATGGCATCGAGGCGGCGTGGGGTCCGGGAAGGCACGGGCCGGGCAACAATATCTTCTGTTACTTTCAAGATCCGTTCGGGTATGTGGCCGAGTACACGTGTGACATCGACTACATTCGAGACGAATCCAAACACCAGGTCAGGGTGTGGCCGCGCAGCCCTCAGTCTATGGACCATTGGGGTGTCGCAGCGCCGCCGTCCGCAGAATTGCGGCAAGCCATGACCGGGGAACCGGATCGGGGTTGGGTGGATGCATGAGCAGCGCAAAGATATTCCCCTCCTCGCAGGGGTGGTGCGACAGCGCCGGGGTGGTTAGTCGGCGCAGGGTTTCTGCCGGTCTTCCATTGGGGCTTCGCCCTGTCGGGCTCGCGCTTCGCGCCGCCCCGTCTGCGCCTCCGCTTCGCTCGGCGTATCCACCCCTCCCTCTGTGAGGAGGGGAATAAAGGCATGGGAGTTCCAAACATCGATGAAATCGACAAATTCGTTGCGCGGCAGAAGGACCGCGAAACCGATTGGGGCGTGCTTGATTTCCAATCGAAGGTGAATCCGAAGTACCGACGCGCGCAAATGCGATATGTCGGCGGCGGCGGAACCGGCCAGCATGACGATCCGAACATCATCAAAGCCGGACACTTCACGCTCAGCACGATGATTCTTCCTCCCGGCCACGAAGGGCCGCTCCACTTACATTCCGATGTCGAAGAACTCTTCTTCGTGCTGGAAGGAAAACTCACGTGTATATGGTCTGATGGCCGTCGTGTAATCGAGCGGTCGCTCGGGCCCCGCGATCTGATCTGGATTCCGGCCGGTATCTGGCGCGGTGTGCGCAACGATGGGGACGCGGATGCCGTCTTTCTGACGATGCTCGGCGCTCAAAAGCCGGAGTTGCCTTCCTATCCCGAAGGAAGTCCGCTGACCGAAGCACGAAAAGTGAAAAGCCTTTAACCAGGCAATGAAGAGGCATCAAGACAGGGTCATCATCATCACCGGCGCCGGTCGTGGATTGGGACGGGCCTATGCGCAGCGCCTGTCGGCTGAAGGTGCTCGCATCGCCGTGGCGGAAATAGATCGAGCTGCGGGCCGCGCGGCCGTTGAGGAGCTTCGGAAGACGGGCACCGATGCCGTGTTTATCGAGACGGATGTCGCTTCAAGAGAAGGAACTAACAAAATGGCCGCAGCCGTTCTGGAAAAATGGGGACAAATCGACGGGTTGGTGGCTAACGCCGCTCTGGCCAACTCGGTCGGCGGCGCAGCGTACGATGAAATATCGGTCGAGGAATGGGATCGCATCATGCAAGTCAACGTCCGGGGAACGTGGCTGACATGCTGCGCGGTCGCCCCGCATATGCAGAAGCGTAAGAAAGGAAGCATTGTGACGATCAGCTCCGATACGGCGATGTGGGGAAGCCCTCGGCTGCTTCACTATGTGGCGTCCAAAGGAGCTGTGGAGGCTTTCACACGCGCGATGGCCCGTGAGCTTGGCCCGGATGGCGTTCGGATCAATTGTGCTGCTCCCGGCCTATTAAATAATGATGCGACGTCGGGAGTTCCCCAGGCCAAGCGCGACTGGAACATTCAGAATCGCGCAATCCAGAGGGAAGGCACGGTCGAGGACATCGTCGGGCTTGTTTCCTTCCTCCTCTCGGATGAAGCATCCTTTATTACTGGACAACTAATCGTTGCCGACGGAGGTCTGGTTTTTCATTGAGCGCGCAAATGGACTTCGAGCCGCAGCTTAAGCTCGGCCTTCAGAACATGTGGTATCCGATCTGCCAGTCGGCCGGCGTGAAGGAGAAACCTCGCGGGTTCCACCGGCTTGGACAAGACGTTGTCGTGTGGCGCGACTCCGTTGGGAAAATTCATATCCATGAGGATCGCTGCCTGCACCGTGGAGCGAAGCTGAGCGTGGGCGAGGTCGTGAACGGCTCGCTGCGCTGCGCTTATCACGGCTGGTGCTACGACACGTCGGGCCAGTGCGTGACCATTCCAACCAGCAAGACTGCTCAGACAAAACTCGCGCCACGATTACGGCTTCGATCGTACGAGTCGCAGGAGCGTGCGGACCTGGTATGGGGATACTTTTCGGAAAACGCGGATGAACCCGCGCCACCGCTGATCATTCCGGAGGAGCTCGAGGATCCGGCGTACAGCGGCTTCATCTGCGAAGCGGTATGGAAAGCGAACTGGATTTTGGTCCTCGAGAATCTTGCCGATCCGATGCATGGTCCGTTCCTGCACGGTCAATCCCTAACGCTTGGGCGAGGAGCTCTCGAAGACGACATGCGCGTCAGACGGAATGACGCAGGCTTTATCGTCGAGCGCGAAGGCCAGCGCGGCGTGAACTTCGACTGGTCGGAATTCTATTGCGACGATTCGCTGTGGGTACGCCTCGATATTCCTCTCCCGTTCGGTCCAAAAGGGATTCTGCGAATCCTGTGCTTCGCGACGCCGATGACGGAGGACAGCACGCTTGTTTATTTCCTCCGGTACCGGAAACTCAGCGGGTGGAAACGCGCGTATTGGCGCTTCCTCTATAAGACGTTTTGGGAAAAGCAGCACTTCAAGGTCATCGAACAGGATCGTGTGATTCTGGAATCCCTGCGCGGCGCCCAATCGCGAATGGCCGAGCACCTCGCTAATTCCGATCGTGGAGTGACCGAACTCCGCAAACTCTTGCGGGAGAAAATCGCGTGCCGGACTGCGCAATAAGCGGCGGCACCATTCATTACGAAACGGCCGGGGATGGTTTCCCGCTCATCCTGCTTCATGGAATCGGCTCGAACTCGCGATCGTGGCGCCGGCAGTTTCGCGCGCTTTCGGCGGATTTTAAAGTCGTTGCGTGGGATGCGCCAGGTTATGGTCTTTCATCGAATCCGATGGGCAAGCCCTCGATGACCTTTTATGCGAATCGACTACGAGAACTATTAGATCAGCTCGATTTCGATCGTATCCACCTGCTCGGCCATTCGATGGGCGGCGTTATTGCGCAGGAATTTTACGGCGCGTATCCGGAGCGAATCCGCAAGCTGATTCTTGCGGACACCCGCAATCGGGGTCTGCCGGAGCTACTCGAACAGCGTTTGAAGATGATTCGTTCGATGACGCCTGCCCAACTTGCTGCGGAACGCGCGCCGCAGTTGTTAAGCAGATCGGCACGGAAAGATCTCGTTGCTGAAACCATCTCCATCATGTCCGAAGTTCGCCCAGCAGGTTATGAGTTCGCCGCTGCGGCTCTTGCCGAGTACGACACCCACGATATCCTTTGGACGCTCCGCGTGCCGGCGCTATTGATCTGGGGCGCTGAGGATGAGATAACGCCACTATGGAGCGAAATACCTCGGGGAGCGCGTTTGGAGATTATCCCCAATGCGGGTCATCTCTGCTACGCCGAGCAGCCCGAAACATTCAACACCATCGTCCGGGAGTTTCTCAGTGAAGATCACGGTAGCTGATGCGCTATTAAAGGAGCTGGAGCGGATCGGCGTCGATACGGTATTTGGAATTATCAGCATTCATAACATTCCCTTCTACGACGCTCTGGAGCGGCATGGTGGATTTCGCGTCGTCGCCGGCAGGCACGAAGGTGCGGTGGTGAACATGGCCGATGCGTATTCCCGCGTCTCGGGAAAGCTTGGCGTTGCGCTCACCAGCACAGGCACGGGAGCGGGTAATGCCGCCGGAGCCATCATCGAATCCTGGAACGGCGGGGCGCCATTGCTTCACCTGACGGGCCAGGTGGCTTCTTTTTATGTCGAGACCGGCCGAGGGTATATTCACGATTGCAAGGACCAGTTCGGGATGCTGAAGAGCATCAGCAAGGAAGCTCATCGCGTGCGAAGGCCCGAACAAGCTCCTGCGATTTTCCGTCTGGCCATTACTCAGGCGACGACGGCGCCAGCTGGACCCGTCAGCGTCGAAATACCGATCGACTTTCAGGCGAGCCTGATCAGTGTTCCCTCGTTCGTAACGACGGCCCCGTCCTTGCGAGTTCCCTCCGATGCAGACTTGCTTCCCGCGGTGGACAAAATGCTTCAGGCGAAGCGTCCCGTCATCTGGGCCGGCAGCGGTGCGATGTTTTCCGATTCGGCCGCTGAAGTGACTCGGTTGATGCACTTTCTCGACGCGGCAGTGATCACAACGCAGTCGGCGCGAGGCAGTGTTCCCGAAACCGATTCACGTTGTATCGGTCACTTCGCCACGTTTTCTGCTCTGAAGGATTTCGTCGCGAAGGCGGATCTGTTGATCAGTATTGGCGTGCGATTTCGTGGGAATGAGACGTCGAACTGGAGTTTAAGTCCGCCTGCCGAACATATCGGAATCGATGCGGATCCGCAGGCTATCAATCGGAACTTTCCTCATTCGGTCGGAATCGTTGGAGACGCCAAGGCGGTGTTATCGGCTGTGGTTCGGCTCCTCGACGCGAAGCAACCGAAGCCGAAGCTCGATTACCGCGAAGAAGTAGCTTCGTTGCAGCGCGCACTCCGGAAAGAAGTACGCGATACGATGGGACCATGGGTAGCCGTTCTTGATGCGATTCAAGAATATCTCCCGGAAGACGCGATCCTCGTTCGCGACGTGACGGTTCCTGCAACCACGTGGGGGAGTCGTCTCATCCTCCGTCGGTATCCTCGAACCACGTTGCACGCTTCGGCCGGAGGGATTGGACAGGGATTGCCGATGGCGATCGGAGCCCAAATCGGTGCACCCTCGAAGACAGTCGTTGCGCTCTGCGGCGACGGTGGACTGCTCGTCAACATCGGAGAACTCGCTGTCGCGCGTCAGGAGAATGCGCCTGTTGTGTTCATCCTGTTCGACGATGCCGCGTATGGAGTTTTGCGGAATATCCAGAATGCTCACTTCGAAGGCAGAACCATCGGGGTTGAGCTGCAGAGTCCGGATTTTGTCGCCGTCGCGCGCGCCTTTGGCTTTGACTCGGAGCGAGTACGTTCTGCCGAGGAGTTCCGCCGCTCGTTTGCGACAGCGGTCAAGGCGCGGCGTCCTTGGATGATCGTTGTGGACTCCAATGCCATCGGCCCGATGAAGAAAATTTTCGCGGGTCCCGATGGCGGCGCGGCGCTGTACAAACCTCACTAGACGTTTTATGGCTGACACAACTGACGTCATCAATCCGGCAAAGATCTCCGAAGTCGTTGGCCGAGTACGGATGGCCACCGAAGCCGACGTCGACCACGCTCTGGACCAGGCGCAGGCGGCCTTCCAAACGTGGTCACGCACGACGCCCGAGGAGCGCGCATCACGTCTATGCGATGCTGCGCGCGATCTGAGGAGCGCGCTGCCGGAGCTCACTCGGCTCTTCGTTCGTGAGAATGGCAAACCGCTTCGTGAAGCCGAGATTGATATTCGCCGTTCGATAGAGCTGACGGAGATCGTCGCAAAGGACTTACCGCAATGGTCGAAACCGGAACTCATCGAACCCGATCAGCCCGTGTGGGCTCGGAGGCGCGCGCGTGGAGTCGCTGCGGTGATTTCGCCGTGGAATTCACCGGTGCTTCTGAGCTTCAAGCGATTCATTCCCGCGATTGGCGCCGGAAACACGGCAGTGGTGAAACCGGCAACTTATTGCCCATTGACGCTCGTTCGATGCGTCGAGATCATCAATCGGCATCTTCCGTCGGGAGTACTCCAGGCGCTTATCGGTTCGGGTGCTGTCGCCGGCGAAAAGCTTGCAAGCGACAAGCGCGTGCGTACGATTGCATTCACCGGCAGTACGGAAACAGGCCGGCGCATCATGGAGCTTGCTTCGCGAAGCGTCAAAAAAGTCTTTCTGGAGCTCGGCGGTAACGATCCGGCGATCGTCTCGAGCGATGCGAAATTGGACGAGGACGCTATCGCGCGCATGACCCACGGGATCTTGCGCGCGTCCGGACAAGTTTGCGTCGCAATCAAGCGAATCTATGTTCATCATTCCCGATTGAATGAATTGGTCGAAAAGCTCGCGAGATCGTTCGATCGCGTCGTCGTCGGCAATGGACTCATACCGGAAACGACAATGGGACCGCTCAATAACAGAGCGCAGTTCGACTTCGTGACTGGTCTTATCGACAGATGTACGCAAAAAGGTCTTGTGGTCATGACCAAAGGAAGAAAGCTCTTCCCTCCGGCCTGGAACGAAGGATTCTTCGTCTTGCCTTCGATTGTGCTTGGCGCCGGCGAAGACGACGAACTGGTTCGATGCGAACAGTTCGGACCTGTGATTCCTGTCGTGCCGTTCGTGAACGAACACGATGCCATCGAGCGCGCGAACAACACGCCATACGGTCTTCGCGCCTCCGTATGGACGGCGGATCGTCACCGGGCCGAAGCTTTAGCGGATCAAATCGAAGCCGGAGCGGTGTTCTTGAATGATCACGGCATCTTTAGCAACCTGCACATCGAATTTCCGGGAATCAAGCAAAGCGGTTTCAGCCGGGAGTCGCGTTGGGCGGCCCTCGATCACTACACCGATACGTATGGCTTCGCGGAGTAAAAAGCCTCTCCCACTGCGAGAGGCGGGCCGAAGGTCCAGTGTGGGTCGCAAGACTGGTGACACACCCTACAAAGTCATTACCGTGAATTCGTGGGAGGAATATCTTTCCATCATCAGCGATTCCCCCTATCAAGACTGGGCATTCCGAGGACAACGCGACGCTTCGGCTCCGCTCTTCAGCGCGTTATCTCGATACTTCATGGCGTTTCGGGTCGACCCGCGAGCATGGCCGGAGCAGGAAGAACGGATTTTACGCATCTTCAAGCGGAAGGCGATTCATTTCCTGCAGCACGTCCCCGAACGCGATGACGATTTTCAATGGCTCGCGCTCATGCAGGATCATGGTGCCCCCACGCGCCTGCTGGATCTCACGTGGTCGCCGTATGTAGCTGCATTTTTCGCTTTGCAGAACACGACTCACGAGGGCGGCATTTGGGCATGCAATCCGGTAGAGATCGAAAAGCTCAAAGCCGTTGATCTCGCGAAACCCGGCAGCTTTCGAAAATATTTTCTCTCCAACAGCGAGCCGTTTGTCTGGCTCGGTGAGCCTTACGCGATGAACCGCCGATTGATCGCGCAATCCGGTACATTCTTGGTGCCCTCGGTCCTAGACCGCTCCATAGAAGAAATCTTAAAGAGCTACCCGATCCCGGAGAACACGTTGATCAAATTTATTCTTCCGGCGGACAAGATTCGGGTGAAAGGCATGCGCGAGTTGTATCGTATGAATATCACGCAGGCCACTCTTTTTCCCGATTTGGACGGCCTTGCCCGCTCCCTCGCCTACGAACTGGAATTTCATTGGGCGTACGATCCTCGCACGATGAAGCCGATGCGGAAATGAAATCGGTTGGAGTTACTTCGTAATGCCGGCCGCGCGCCGCGCAAGTTTCAGATTATCGCGTACCCCCGCCCAATTTGGATTGAGCCGCATGGTTTGGGTGAACTCCGCAACCGCCTCGGTAAATCGTCCGGACTCGTAAAGCGCAGCGGCAAGCGCATCGTGCCTCGGCGTGATTGGGGTTGTATCGCAAAACGGTTTTGAACTCCGCCATCGCATCGGATCGCTTGCCGGCGGCGACGAGCAGCAAGCCCAGGTGATAGCGGGCATCAGCGTCGCGTGATGTGGGCATCGTCGTCCCACAGCATTCCGCCGCGGATGGACGGCCAATAACTGATCAATACAGCGGTAAACAGCAGTGACACCAGCCAAACCTGCGGCGTATGGCGCGCAGTCTGAATGTTGTTTTTGTGTTCTGCTAGCGTCGATATCCGGCCCGGAAAATAGCACGAGACCCGCCTTCAATCGCTCGAAATTTAACTTGAATGCTTTTTCTAAATTCGAGGCACCTGTTATACTCCGGCCACTATTGAAGGTCGATGAAATCAATGATTGAGGTGTGGTTTCCCTCTTGTGAGGAGGTCTATGAAACGCATTCTAATCCTTCTGGCAGTCGTGTCCGCGTTTGTTATTGTTACTTGCGTCACAGCAGCAGGACAGGGAGCCACGGCGCAGATCAGCGGAACCGTTAAGGATCAAAGCGGTGCAGTTTTGCCGGGTGCCGAAATCACTGCAACGCAAACGGAAACCGGTACAGTGCGCATGACGTTGAGCGATGAGACAGGTTCGTATGTGTTGCCGAACTTGCCGGTGGGTCCATATAAGCTCGAAGTGTCGCTTGCCGGATTCCGAACCTTTGTTCAATCGGGCATCGTGCTTCAAGTCAACAGCAGTACGGTTGTGAATGCTGTGCTCAACGTAGGCCAGGTTTCGGAAACGGTTGAGGTTCAAGCCAACGCAGCACTGGTGGAAACCCGGTCGACCGGTATCGGGCAAGTCGTCGAGAACGCGCGGATTCTGGAATTGCCGCTCATCGGCCGCCAGGTGACCGATCTGATTTCGATAAACGGTGCGGCTTTGCCTGTGCAGACGACCGATACCACTTATCGCGGCACGTACCCGAACACCACGGGCTTCAGCATCGCAGGCGGTCTGCTTGGTGGAAACACTTACACGCTCGATGGAGGAATGCACAACGATGTATATGCCAACTACGGCTTACCTTTGCCATTCCCTGATGCGCTGCAAGAATTCAAGGTCGAAACCAGTTCGCTCCCTGCTCAGTACGGGTTCCATTCCGGCGGGGCGGTAAATGCCGTTACCCGTTCGGGCACCAACGACTTTCACGGTTCGTTGTTTGAGTTCGTCCGGAATTACGCATTCAATGCGCGGAATTTCTTCGCCCCCACGCGGGACGGATTGAAACGTAACCAATATGGCGGAACTATCGGTGGTCCCATCAAGAAGAACAAATTGTTTTTCTTTGCCGGCTACCAGGGCACGATTACGCGTCAGAGCCCACAGAGCACATTCTCCTTCGTTCCAACTGCAGAGATGATCGCCGGCGACTTTACGACCTACGCTTCCAGAGCCTGTCAAGGACGGGATCTGGGGGTGCCATTCGTGAACAATCGCCTGGCGCCATCACAGATCAGTCCGGCCGCTGTGAATATCGCGAAACGTCTTCCCGCGGCCGTCGATCAGTGCGGCCGTACTAGTTGGGGAAATCCTGTCGCGAGCGATGAATATTTCCCGATCGGCAAGATCGACTATCAAATGGATTCCACTCACTCCATGTTTGGACGATATATGGTGGCCTCGTTCAAGCAGACGCCGCCGCTTGCGATTTCCAAGAATGTTTTGAGCAGTGGAGTGCCGGGCGCTGATGATCTGCTTCAGTCACTCACCTATGGCGACACTTACTTGTTCGGTCCGAACATGATCAACTCATTTAGAGCAACATGGAATCGAACAGCGAACAGGAAAGTCGTGCAACCTTGGTTTGGGCCTTCCGATGTTGGACTGAACATTTACGAGTACCTGCCGGGATTGACAAGTGTCTCCGTGACTGGAGGATTTGCAATCGGCGGCTTGGTCGCAACGCCTGCCAATTTCCGCACAACAGTGATAACCCTTAGCGATGACTTCAGCCTCGTGAGGAGCAAACATCAGATGGCTTTCGGTGCCAGCGCGATGGGTTTCGAGTCGAACAGCTTAGGAAACGCCTTCGCCCCAGGACCGTTCACCATAACCGGCTCAGCTACGGGTTTGGCTTTAGCCGATTTTATAGCTGGTAGAATTCTGAATCTTCAACAGGGCGCCCCCAACAAGTTGCTCGTGCGATACAGATACCTCGGGCTCTATGCGCAGGACAGTTGGAAGGTTCTTCCGAACGTGACGCTAAGCTACGGTCTACGTTGGGAACCCTACTTTCCGCAGCACTATGGCGAAAACATGATGAACCATTTCGACATGGACGCGTTCAGGAAGGGAATCAAGAGCAGCGTATTTGCGAACGCTCCGGCTGGCTTGTTCTATCCAGGCGACTCCTTGTTCGGTCCCAACGGTAATGCCGGAATGTACAAACAATGGAAACATTTTGGGCCGCGCGGCGGACTAGTTTGGGATCCATCCAACGACGGCAAGATGGTGATTCGTGCAGGTTACGGAATTTTCTACGACATCAACACCGTTGAACTAAACCTGGCGACCGGACAAGGTCCGCCATGGGGAGGAAAGGTTGTTGTAGCGGCTCCTGGAGGTGGATTGGACAATCCGTATCGTGATTTTTCCGGCGGTATCCCGTTCCCGTTTACCCTGAACAAGAACGTGCCTTATTCACCAGACGGAGTCTACGACACCTTCGACGCGAACACACGGGTTCCCTATGTACAGCAGTGGAATCTTGGTGTCCAAAGACAGATTGGAAAAGATTGGCTCATATCGGCAAGTTACATTGGGAACGAGGTCACTCATATAACTGGCGGCCGCGAGTTGGACCCCGCCATCTACTTCGCTGGAAATCCCGTGAATGGCGTCTGCACAGTCCAAGGTGTCAGCCTGCAGGTCGCCTCCGGGCCCTGTTCTACTGTTGCAAACACGAACGCGCGCCGTTTGCTCAGATTGATCAATCCAGCCGAAGGATCCAAAATAGGGATCCTCGATACCTGGGACGACGGCGGGACGCGAAGCTACAACGGCCTGCTGCTGAGCACCGAAAAGCGGTTTAGCCGCGGGTATTCTTTCAGCGCGAATTACACCTGGTCCCACTGTATTGGGAATCCAGCGAACACGTTGCTCAACGCTGGAGCCGGCGGCGTAGGACTCTACATCGCACCAACACGAGCGGGCGACCGGGGCGATTGCCTGAGGGTCCCCGGAATAAACGCTGTCGGCGAAGACCGCCGGCACGTTGTGAATATGACGGGTTTGGTCAACTCGCCGAAGTTTTCCAATAATGTACTAGGGATGTTAGCGGGAAACTGGAGACTTTCATCGATTGTGAAGCTTCAATCCGGAAGTGCCTTTGACGTGTACACCGGCGTCGACGATATGCTCTCGGGTATCAACATAACCGCTCAGCGCGCGAATCAGATATCCGCGAATCCGTATGGCAACAAGTGTACGAATGATTTGATTGGGCCCAACCCAACGTGCTATTGGGTCGATCGCAACGCTTTCGCCAGACCTGCGCCAGGCACCGTCGGAAACATGAGACCCGGAATGCTTCGCGGTCCCGGCTACTTCAATATGGACGCCGGCCTATCGCGGATCTTTACGTTCAAGGAGGCGCAACGGGTAGAACTGCGCGCTGAAGCGACGAACATTCTGAACCATACGAACTTCTTCGCTCCCGGCGACTCCGGCGTATCGAATGCGCAGCAGACC
Organism: Acidobacteriota bacterium; assembly: GCA_003223875.1. Classification (GTDB taxonomy): domain Bacteria; phylum Acidobacteriota; class Terriglobia; order 20CM-2-55-15; family 20CM-2-55-15; genus 20CM-2-55-15. Next base: position 16,969 of record QHWY01000093.1, read on the forward strand.
GCCTTCACCACTCTGACCAGCAACAATTTCGGGCGGCTCCAAACCGCCCGCGATGCGCGCATATTCCAATTTGCGTTGAAGTACCTGTTTTAGGCCGTGAGGCGGCGAAATTCTTGCTCAAATACGCATAACAAAGGTATAACGGTTACCGCTATAAATTTTCAGGATTTGTCACATTGCCCTCAAGGAGGCTGCTTATGTTATGGAGACGCATGACCTTCGTTGCTTTACTGGCCGTTGGAATCGCGGCGATGAGCGCTTCGATGAAAGCAACGGTTGGGGAAGATTCCAGTTCCGTAACATTTTATAAGGACGTTCTTCCGATTCTGCAGAAGAACTGCCAAACCTGTCATCGTCCTGGTGAAATCGCTCCGATGTCCTTCATGACCTACAAAGACACGCGGCCGTGGGCAAAAGCTATAAAGACCGCGGTGGTCAGCCGGCAGATGCCGCCGTGGTTTGCGGATCCGAATTATGGTCATTTCGCAAACGATCGGACGTTGAGCGATGCCGCTACCAAAACGCTGGTCGCATGGGCCGATGGAGGTGCAGTTGAAGGTAACGCGCAAGACGCTCCTCCGCCGGTGAAGTTCGTCGATGGGTGGAGCATCAAACCCGACATGGTCATCGAGATGCCGCAAGACATCCATCTTCCCGCAACGGGCACAATCAACTACAAGAACATTCTGGTGAAGGCGAACTTCCCCGAAGATCGGTGGGTCATCGCTGCTGATCTGAGGCCGGGAAACAATCAGGTAGTCCACCATATGAGAGCCAATGTGCGGCCTCCGGACTCCGACTTCATGAGGAATGCCGAGCCCGGCGTAGCTTATGATGACGGCGATCCTGCCATGGGACGAAAGGACGCAAGCATCGATCTTCTGGGCAAGTTCAACCCGGGACTCGGCGCGCAGGACTTCAGTCTGTTTGAGTCTGCAAAGTTCGTGCCGAAAGGATCCGATATCGTTTTCAACATGCACTACACCGCCACCGGTAAAGAAACGACGGACCGGTCGAGGCTTGCGCTGGTGTTTGCAAAGAACCCACCCAAGTACCGCTACTACGTGGATGAAGGCCCGACGGCGTCAAATCTGGCGATCCCTGCGGGAGACCCCAATGCTGAAGTCGTCTCGGAAATGACGGCGCAGATCGATACGCAGTTGATCTATATGCAACCCCACATGCACCTGCGCGGCAAGGACTATGAAGTTCGTTTGATTTACCCCGATGGAAAAATGGAAACGGTCTTCAAGTCCAAGTGGGATTTCAACTGGCAGATCGGTGTTGATCTTGTAAAGCCGATACAGATTCCGAAAGGAACACGCATCGTCGGCATCGCGCATTTCGACAATTCGGCCAACAACAAGTGGAATCCCGATCCTGCGAAGCTGGTATTTTGGGGCCTGCAAAATTGGGAGGAGATGCAGAACTGCTTCATGGGGTATTTGATCGATCCCAATTTCAAGGACGTCAGGAATATATTCAAGAGATCCGGACCGAGCTTGCTTCCACGCGGCACATCCGGACCGACGCTTTCGACACTGTTGATTAAGTAAATCAGCTACAAAAAAGGCACAAGAATTACAAATAATTTTTGAGCGCTGTTGCAGCTTTTTGTGGCTACTTTCCTTACTCGATTTCGCGGAGTAATCGCTGCTCGATCACGCGGACGCGTTCGATCTGGCCTTTGGCGGGAAATCGTTCGTAGAAGCCTTCATTCCGGAATTCGTCTTTGAGATTGGCCCAGGCAGAGATCAGCTTTTCGAAAATCCGGGGCGTTGGATTCTCGCGCCATTTGTCGATGAGATCATCACGGAGCGTAAGATCGCCGAGCACGCGAATCACGGCCTTTAATGTGACGCTGCTCGTGAATTTGTAGCGATCATTGTTGCCCCAGACGCGTTCCATTACTGTGCGGACTGCCTTAAGGTAGTCCGCAATCAGTTCGAATGCGCGGTCCGGCTTTCCGCGAAAATCCTTCATGAAAAGTTTTTCATTCTGGACGATGAGCTTTTTGATTTCGTTAAATAGCTCAGCCTGCAGGATCCATTTCTCCTGGCGGCTGCGGCCGCCCAAACGGTTGATCTTATATTGGAGCGGTGAGGTGGTTTCTTCGTAAAGCTTGTGTACCAATAACGCGGCCAGGCGCGTCTCATCGTCGTAGCGGCTGATGCGGTCCAGCAGGTCGACCAGATGGGATTTATTGATACGCGTCTGGGTCGAGTTGATGATAACGAACATCTCCGCCGCAAAATCTCCGGTTTTGCCGTCGAAAATCACGCAGGGCACTTCGATTTGATCCAACATGCTCCCGCTACGCGCCCCATAGAAATGGAGGCCGGCGAGACGGTGCTGGCCGTCGATGATGAGAAATCCCGATTTGGGGTCTTCCAAATCGCCGACGGACTGGTACTGTCCCAGAGGACGGAATTTGAGTACTTCTTCGGAGAACAGCAGAATGCTACCGGGGATGGCGGGCTGCGTTTCGGCCGACTCGTAGAAATTGACGATATCGCGGACCTTGCGGCGGCTCAACAGGCGCTGAAAAGCTTTCTCGCTTTTCTCTACGGACCCAATAAACTTCGCGATCGGATCGTCTGCGTCGGCTTCGGCTTCGATTGTTTCGCCTTCAAAATAAAACCGGCTCGTGAACTTCACTCGATGCAGGATGTCGCGAGCCTTAAAAGAAACGAAGTAGAAGATTCCGTCCTTCTGCCGGATTCGCGTTGCAAGCATACAGATTACCTAACACGATATTAGCACGTGGGCCCGTCTAGTCACCGGCGCTATGCCGTTTTCGAGGAAATAATAGGATACGCTGGGCGAAAGAGATTTTGACGCTAGCGCGAAGCCAGGTGGTCAGGTCATCGATCAACGAATACGCCACGGGACACATCAGCAGCGTCAACAGCAGTGATAGTGTCTGGCCGCCGATAACCGCAACAGCAACCGCGCGACGCTCTTCTGCGCCAGGTCCCGTCCCTAGGGCAAGGGGCAGCATTCCGCCAACGAGAGCCATGGTCGTCATGAGGATGGGACGTAGCCGATCGCGGTTTCCCTCCAGGATGGCTTCGAGCTTCGGCATTCCCTCGGCCCGCAGGTCATTCATGTGATCGATCTGGAGAATGGCATTCTTCTTCACAACTCCGAACAAGACCAGCATGCCGAGAGCGGAATAAAGATTCAAACTCTGGCCGAGCATCCACAGGGAGAACAACGCGAAGGGAACGGAAATCGGCAATGCAAGCAAAATGGTGAATGGATGCGTGAGGCTCTCGAACAGCGACGCCAGAATCATGTACATGAAGACCACGGATAAAGCGAACGCGATGAGAAACTCACTAAACGTCCGTTCCAGTTCCTTTCCGCGCCCGGTGACGATTACCGAATAACCGGCTGGCATGTTCAGTTCTCGGGCAGCCTCGAGCAGTGCCTGGTTACGGTCAGCTGTACCGTATCCCGGTGCGACCGATGCGTTCAAGGTGATTTGCCGCTGGCGGTCGAGGCGATTGATTTGAGATACGCTCTGGGTGGACTCGACGCGGACTAAGTTGTCGAGCCGAATCAGCTTTCCCGTTCTCGATGGGACATAGAGACGGGAAATGGTGTCCAGATCGTTACGATAGCCTTCCGCAAGTCTCAATTCGACGTCGTAGTCCTGATTGATCGAAGCGTCGTGAAATCGCGACACTTTTTCATCACCTCCGACCATGATCCTCATCGCTGATGCGATACTCTGAACGTCGATATCGAGGTCCGCAGCGCGCTGGCGGTCGATTTGAAGATGCAGTTCCGGCCGATTCAATTGCAGCGAAACCTGTGCATCCAACAAGCCCAACTCGGTCCCCCGATCCGCGAGAGCCGTTCCATATTCGACGAGCTTCTGGATATCGGGACCTCTGAACGTTAGGTTGATGTCCGTTCGTCCACCATTCGCGCTCAGATTGATCGATTGGATATTGTTGACCTGAAATTTGAGATCGCGGAATTTCGCCAGTTGGCGCCGGACATCGGTCATCACGTCCCGCTGGCTGAAATTATGATGAAACGCTTCAAGCAGATCGCCGTGGAGGATTCCATTGATCAAACGAGTCCACGAGAACACACGCTCTTCATGGGGAACAAGCTGCACGTATAAACGGCTATTGCTAAGCGACCCATTGAAATCGCCACCCGACGTGCCTGCGACAAGCTTTACTCCCCGCGCGCCGCGTACTGTGTCCTCGACCATCTTCATTGCGTCGTCAACTGCGGCCAGGCTCAATCCTTCCGGGGCCATAACGCGAACTTCGAACTGGCCATCGTCCACATTGGTTGGAAGGTAATCCTGCCGGATCAAGCGGTAAGTGGGTACTGCCAGCATCATGACTCCCACAGCAAATCCCGCTACGGCAAATCGATGTCTCATCGAAAATCTCAAGCAGCCCATGTAGCCTGCATCGATCCATCGATAAAAGCCGCGGCGCGATCTCGCTCCATCATGGCCTCCATCGCCTTCCTTGACGCGCAGCATCCGGGCGCACATCATCGGAGTCAACGTGAAGGACACTAATAAACTGACCAGTACGGCAGCGGCTGCCGTGATTCCGAATTGATACAAGAAACGTCCGGCGATGCTCGACATAAAAGACACCGGCACGAAAATAACTACAAGACTGAGCGTCGAGGCCAGGACAGCATGTCCGATGTCGGCTGTGGCGGCACGGGCGGCTTCGAACGGCCGGAGCTTTTTCTCTTCCATGAATCGAAATGTGTTTTCCAGAACGACCAGCGCATCATCGATGACGATACCAACCATGAGGACCAGCGCCAACATCGTCACACTATTCAAGGTGAAGTGTAGTGCCCACATCGCGCCGAATGCGGCAGTCAAAGACGAGGGAATCGCCACCGATGCAATAACCATGGCGCGCCAGTTGCGCATAAAGAAAAACACAACGAGGCTGGCGAGGATGCTGCCGACGATCAAATGGATGTTGATTTCGTGAAGAGCGGCGTAAATAAATCCGGATTGATCTTCGAGCAACTGTAACTTCACATCAGGCGGGATTTGCGCAGCTATGCGATTAAGCGCCTGTTTTACACCCTCGATGACGGCTACCGTGTTGGCCCCCGACTGCCGGCGTATTTCCAGCGTCACTGTCCGCTTTCCGTTCAATCGAACGCCTGTGCGCTGTTCCTTGGTTCCGTCTTCAGCCCAACCGATGTCCTTGATTCGAACGGGCGCGCCGTTGATCGTCGTGACAACCAGGTCGTTGAAATCCCGCGCATTGGCCATCCGCCCGATGGTTCTCAAATTTCGTTCCGATGCGCCGGAAGTGACATTGCCTCCAGGAACATCCGCGTTTTGCCGGACAATCGCATCGCGAACTGCATTGATGGGAAGTTGATAGGCAGCAAGCCTGTCCGGATCGATCCAAACATTGATCGCGCGTTCTAGACCTCCGTTGATCCGAACATCTCCGACGCCGGGACTGCGCTCCAATTGTTGCCTGATGACCTTGTCTGCCAGTTCGGTCAATTCCCGGACCGGCCGGTCACTAATTAGCGCGATGGAAATCGAGGGATTCTGGTCACTGTTGTTCTTGGCAATGGTCGGAGGGTCTGCACCCGGCGGCAATAACCGGAGCACCGTGGCAACGCGGTCGCGCACATCCTGAGTCGCTGTTTCGATGTTGCGGTCCAGGTTGAAAGTAGGAAATACACCAGCGGTTCCCTGGCCGGAGCTGGAACGCAATTCCGACAATCCTTCGACAGTATTTACGACTTCTTCGAGAACCTGCGTTACGGAAACCTCAAGTTCTTCCGGTGAAGCGCCAGGCAGGAATGTACGAACTGAGATTTGAGGAAGCTCCACCTCAGGATGCTTGTCGACATCCAGGTGGAAGTAGCTGACTGCGCCGACAACTACCAGAAACAGAATGATCATCGAGGCGAAGACCGGGAGGCGGATGCATAGCTCAGCCAGTTTTTGCAATTTTCAAAACTCCGTATTTAGGTCCCGTTGCGTTAAACGTCGAATCCACCAGGCCGTCCCCTGGAAGTGACGTCATCCAGTACGGGACTGAATTAGTCGACGGCGATGGTTTCGCTGTCCCTCATATTGCCGGGATTGACGACGACGGAATCACCGGTATTGATGCCTTCTAGAACTTCAACACCAGCATCGGTGTGACGGCCCGTTCGGATACGCTTCTCTGAAGCTTTGCCTTCCTTTACTACAAAAACGCGGTCAATGCCCGCAAAATTTACGATCGCTGAGGATGGCACCATCAGCACACGTTGCCCGGAGGAAACGATGATTTCTGCGCGCGCAAAAGCTCCTGGGCGCAAGATGCCGGCGGTATTCGATACCTCAGTCTCGACCAAAAGTGTGCGATTGGCTTCATCAAACGAAGGACTGATGCGGGCGACTCGACCTTGATGAGCACCGAGGGCTCCTTCGACTGTCACGCGCACCGGCAGGTCAGGACGAATACCACGCGCCTCACGCTCGGGCACAGCCGTCTTCAAACGGAGCGGATGCATCTGAACGAGCGTCGCAATGGGCGCGCCGGCAGCGACATACTGGCCGACATTCGCGTCTCGCTGCCGGATCATTCCTGAAATCGGCGCATAAAGGACGGCATCGGCAAGTTGCTGCCTGGCAATTTCCAACTCCGAACGCCGCTGGGCGAGCAACGCCTGGCGGTTACGCGCTTCTTCAAGAGCATCCTCGTACTTGGCTTCGGCGATTTTGTAAGCGAAATTGGTCGCGTCAAAGTCCGCTTTCGGCAGCAGTCCTTTTGTGAATAGTTGCTGCGCCCGTTCCATATGCGATCGCGCCGCGTCGGCCGTGGCACGAGCTTCCCTGGCCACTGTCGTCTCTTCGAGAACGACGCTCTGATCAGAGGCGTCGGACGACAGGCCTAACCGAACCCGAGCCTGCTGCAACGCCGCATCGGCTTGGCGGACGCGAAGCTCATAGTCGGTCGTATCGAGTTTCGCGATGGGACTACCCTTTTGGGTAGGAGTTCCAAGATCGACGGGGATCTCCGCCACGCGGCCCGGCACCTTGAATCCGAGTACGACCTCTTGATCCGCTGCAAGAGTACCGGTGACGACCACAAGTTGTTCGATGTCCTTCTGGTCTGCAACAGAGGTCTGAACGCGGCGAGACTGGTCGGGCCCACTATCGGGACGTTCTTTGGCGTCTGAAAGTGCTGCCGCCTGTGGGGTAGTACCGCAGGCCGATAACAGGAGAGAAATGGAAACCGCAGCGAAAAAACTCTTGAAAAAGTGCATAAGAACCTTAATTAGAACAGAGTTTTGGTCAAAACTGCTATTTCTGTTCTGCTAAATTCTACAATAAGTCGGTGAAACTTCGATTAGAAGGCCTTACGGACCGGCAGTTGCTTGATCTCCGCCTATGCGACTTGCCCGTGCGAATTCCCGGCACTCAGTTGGAGCAGCGCCTCAAGAGGCTTTATCGCGAGCTCCGGGGCCGATCGCTCGAGTTTCGTCCACACGTCTGGCTTGCCGAGGAATGGTTTACGCCTGACGGTGTGGCGGGTTTCGCAATTCCGTTTTACCTCGCGCATCCGAGGTTGATGAAGCTGGAACGTTCACAGATGCTCGAAGTGGAAGGCGCCACCGAAAGCGAATGTATGCGTATTCTGCGGCATGAGGCCGGACACGCGATCGACAACGCCTTCCGGCTCCATGCGCGCCGGAGTTGGACCGACACGTTTGGTTCATATCGGGTGCCGTATCCTGAGTGGTATCAGCCTCAGCCTGACAGCCGCGATTACGTTCTGAATCTTGACGCCTGGTATGCCCAGGCTCATCCCGCCGAGGATTTTGCCGAAACATTCGCTGTTTGGCTCAAATCCGGGACACAGTGGCGGCGGCAATACGCAGCATGGGGCGCACAACGAAAGCTCGAATATGTGCAGCAGATCATGGCTGAGTTGGCCGGAAGATCTCCGAGGCTCTTGGGCCGGCGTCAGGTCGAGCCGCTCGGAACCCTGACGAGGACAGTGAGAGAACACTACCGAAGAAAGCGGGCCTACTATACGATCCACTGGCCCGCATCATATGAGCGGAATCTGTACCGTGTCTTTTCCGCGGAGCCTCGGCATCGATTGTATCCGAGCGCAGCTCAGTTTTTGCGGCACGTCCGCCGCGAGATCTGCGAAATCGTTGCGAGAGGGACCGGAGTTCACCACTACACGATCAATCATATTGTGAAGCATATGATCGTCCGCTCCCGCGTCCTGAATCTGAGGCTAACGATTCCTGAAAAGGAGGCTCGGGAGCTCACCGTTGTCGCATTGACCATGCAATTAATGCAGATCTTGCGCACGGGCTACCACCGGATTCCATTGTGAGATTCAAACCGAAAACCAAACTCCGAATCCTCGTGCTCCTGTCTCAGGAGTTGATGCCGCCGGACCTCGTTCCGGACGGCGTCGAGAAAGAAAAGCAGCCCTGGAGGACGGAATACGACGTCATTTCCACATTGAAACAAATGGGACACGACGTGGCCCCCGTTGGATTGCGCAGCGATCTGGAAGTCATCGCCAGAGCACGGGAGGAGCACAAGCCGCAGATCGCCTTCAATCTTTTGGAAGACTTCGAAGGGCGCGCACTTTACGACCAGCACGTCGTCAGCTACCTCGAGCTAATCAAGCAGCCTTACACCGGCTGTAATCCCAGAGGATTGACGATCGCGCATGATAAGGCTTTGACCAAAAAAATTCTCTCCTATCACCGCATCCTCGTGCCCGGATTCGCGGTATTTCCAATGGGACAAAAAGTCGGGCGGCCCCGACGGTTGAAATTTCCCTTACTGGTCAAATCGGTCGTTGAGGAGGGTTCGGTTGGCATTTCGCAGGCATCGGTTGTCGCCGATGATCAGAAACTGGCGGAGCGCGTGGAATTCATTCACCGCCAAACCAACAGCCACGCGATCGCGGAGCAATACATCGAAGGCCGTGAAATTTACGTCGGCGTTATCGGCAATCGAAAGCTGCAAACGTATACGCCTTGGGAATTGATGATTACGAACCTTCCGGAAGGGGCGTTGAATATCGCGACAGGCCGCCTCAAATGGAACGCGGACTACCAGAAAAAAGTCGGCCTCGTCACCAAACCGGCTGATCTGCCACCCGAATTGCAGGGCTACATCCTTCTATTGTCCAAGCGCATCTACCGGCACTTGAGCCTTAGCGGCTATGCTCGGCTCGACTACCGATTGACCAGTGATGGCAAGTGTTACCTATTGGAGGCCAATCCAAATCCGCAGATTGCCAAAAACGAAGACTTTGCCGATTCTGCAGCGCACTGCAGCATCAGCTATCCGCAACTTCTGCACAAGATCATCACGTTGGGACTAAGCTATAACACGGCGGAATACGTCATCATCTAAGAGGGGACTAATTCCGATACAAACTGCGGAGGACCTCGACGTCGCTCATCGAAAGACCCGAGTGTTTGGCGATATCGCCGCGGGACTGGAGCTTATTGCGGTACCGCACGAAGTAATCGAGAATGTCGCCTCCATATCCAAAGTAATACATGATGTCTTCGAATTTGCGAGTGTGCGACAGACCGACGGCGTGGCCAAGCTCGTGAACGCATGTCAGGTACACGATTGTGTCCCGGAGCAGGACGTCCTGAAGGGCGCGGCTGGCTAAAGGCTCTCCCTGCACGGAGACTTGCGGCATCACGTAAACGATAGCCCCCTGTTTGCCGTTCACTTCGACGCGCTGCGTTTCGCCGTACAGTCCTTCAGTTGGTGAAATCCAGCGCAGCCGAATGAGTGAACGGTCGCGCTCTTTCGATTCGGTGAACTTCAGTTTACCGCCACTCTCGCGCGACCATGCAGCAAATGCCATCATGGCTAAATCCCGATCGGTATCCCGATAACCCGGGACGCCTTTCCCTTCTTCTACAAAGAATGAGATCGGCTCGCCGGCGTCAAGAACGCCGAGACTCGATCGCCCGACCTGCGGCCGAAACGCCAGTGCCAGAACAACGATCGTTGCACCAAGCTTAAGCATCCTTCAACAACTCCCTTGCCGTGAAGAGCGCGTAAAAAGGATAACGCTTCGCGATCAGTTCCGTGCCGCCTTCTTCGCGATCTACCACACAAAATGCTGCGACAACCTCGTATCCGGCTTCTTCGGCTCGATCCGCAGCGTTGAGGATCGAATCGCCGGTCGTACAGACATCATCAACGACGATTACTCGCGAGCCGGGCTTACCGTCAAAGCCTTCGATTAGTCTTTGTGTGCCGTGAGCTTTCGTTTCCTTCCGCACGATAAAAGCCTGAAGCGGTTGTCCTTCAAGAGCACTCACAACGGCGGCGGCTGTTGCAATGGGATCTGCGCCGATCGTCAAACCTCCAATAGCATCCGCCTCAATCTTCTGTGTGCGTATGCGGTTCAGCAGGACGCGGCCGATGAGGAGAGCACCTCTCGGATCAAGTGTTGTCATTCTGCAATCAAGGTAGTAAGAACTTCTTTTGCCGGACGACAGCGTGAACTCCCCGATGCGCAGTGATTTTTGCCGAATGATATCGCGAAGTTGCCGAAGGTTCTCTTCCATGGGATGTAGTGAACTTATCAAAATAAATGCTATGTTGTGAAATAATTCGGCTTGTATGATAAACCTGGTCCTCATCGCCTGTACTGGAGAGGCAATACATGGCAAACGTGCAAGTAGAGTCGCCGGTATCCGAGGTTGCCGGCGAAATCGAAAACAAAAAACTTCTGAACTGGGTGGAAGAGGTCGCCGCACTGTGTAGGCCCGATCGCGTTCACCTTTGCGACGGATCCGATCAGGAATACCAGCTCATGATGCGCATCATGCTTGAGAGCGGTACGGCGATTTCACTCAATCCACAAAAACGTCCTAATAGTATTTACGTCCGTTCCACTACCCTTGATGTTGCACGCGTTGAAGATCGCACTTTTATCTGTTCCAAAACCCAAGACGAAGCCGGACCCAACAACAATTGGGAAGATCCGGTGCGAATGAGACGCCGGCTGACAGAGCTTTTCACTGGTTCGATGAGAGGCCGGACGATGTACGTCATCCCCTACTGTATGGGCCCTCTCGGCTCTCCCATCGCGAAGATCGGCGTTGAGATCAGCGATTCCCCCTATGTCGTGGCCAATATGCACATCATGGCCCGCGTCGGAACGAAAGTTCTCGAAGGGCTCGGCACCGATGGCGATTTTGTACGGGGATTGCATTCGGTGGGCGCTCCCATCGGACCCAACGAGCAGGATTCGGCATGGCCGTGCAACGCCGACCATAAGTACATCTGCCATTTTCCAGAAACACGGGAGATCGTGTCGTATGGGTCGGGTTACGGTGGGAACGCGCTACTCGGAAAAAAATGCCACGCGCTGCGGATTGCATCGGTGCAGGCCCGCGATGAGGGTTGGCTCGCCGAGCATATGCTCATCCTGAAGCTGATCAGCCCTAAAGGCGATGTGAAATACGTGACCGGCGCGTTTCCTTCTGCATGCGGGAAAACAAACCTGGCGATGCTAATTTCAACCGTACCCGGTTGGAACGTCGAAACGATTGGCGACGACATTGCCTGGATGAAGTTCGGAGATGACGGGAGGCTTTATGCCATTAATCCCGAAGCCGGGTTCTTCGGAGTCGCACCGGGTACGAGTATGAAATCGAATCCGAACGCGATGCTCACGATCACGAAGAATTCCATCTTCACAAATTGTGCGCTCACCCCGGATGGGGATATCTGGTGGGAAGGAATGACGGATGAGAAACCGGCCGAACTGAGCGACTGGCTGCGCCGGCAATGGACACTGGATTCCGGCCGGCTCGCAGCCCACCCCAACGCGCGCTTCACCACACCCGCCAAGCAGTGCCCCGTCATCGCAAAAGAATGGGAGGATCCGAAAGGTGTTCCGATCGACGCGATATTGTGTGGCGGACGACGGGCCACGGTTGTGCCTCTCGTGATCGAATCCTTTGATTGGCAACACGGAACATTTCTCGCCGCTACAACCAGCAGCGAGACCACCGCTGCAGCCGCGGGAAAAGTGGGACAACTGCGCCGCGATCCCATGGCCATGCTGCCATTTTGCGGCTATGACATGGGAAGTTACTTCGCCCACTGGCTGAGGATAGGCGCGACGCAAGGCGCAAAGATGCCGAAGATTTTCCTCGTGAACTGGTTCCGCAAGGACGAGAAAGGCAAATTCTTGTGGCCCGGTTACGGTGAAAATAGCCGCGTTTTGAAATGGATCTTTGAACGGTGTGACGGGACAGCGAACGCCGTCGATACTCCGCTCGGACGCCTGCCGCGTCCTGAGGATCTGGATATAAAGGGTTTGGACATTCCTGCGGCCAATTTGTCGAAGCTTCTCAACGTCGATGTTGAAGGCTGGCTCGGCGAGATTCCGCTCATCCATCAGTTCTTCGACCAGTTTGGTAATCGCTTGCCGAAAGCACTGCGCGACGAAGTCAATCGCCTCGAACAGCGACTGAAAAAATAGCTACAAAAAGGAAAGGGGGCGCAACCACTCCCGAATTAATTCGGGAGTTCAGGTGTGCGCCCCCGCAGGTCTTTTTGTGGCTAAAACAAATCCGTGGGTTTCGCTGGTTTGACGGTTTCCTGCTTACGTGGCGCGATGTGTGGGCCCGTGACCATTTCCTTATAGCTCAAGCCGGGCGCGACCATCGGGAACACGCAGGCGTCCGGATCGATCATGACTTCCAGGAACGCCGGCCCGTTGTGATGCACGAATTCTTGTAGCACCCGCTCGACTCGATTCTTCTCACTTACTCGGACGGCAAATTCAAAACCGTCCGCTCTGGCGGCATTCACAAAGTCCTTACGGTGAAGGAATTTTTCAGTGCCGCAGAACCGTTCCGCAAAAAACATTTTCTGCCACTGGCGCACCATTCCATCGCCTTGGTTATTGAAGAGGATCGTTTTTATCGGCAGGTTGTAATTCGTTACGGTTTCCATCTCGCCGATGTTCATGCGCAGGCTGCCATCGCCGTCGATGTTGATGACCAGACGATCGGGACGCGCGAATTGTGCGCCGATAGCAGCCGGTAGACCAAAGCCCATGGTGCCCATCGAACCTGAAGTCAAGAATGACCTTGGATGCTTGTAATCGAGATATTGAGCCGCCCACATCTGATGCTGGCCGACGCCGGTGCAGATGATGGCTTCGCCTTGCGTGATCTTATTCAGACACTCCAGTACGTAGTGCGGCTGAATAAAGTCGCAGTTACGGTCGTAATCCAACGGATGATTCTTTTTTAATGCGGCGACGTGGTCCAGCCACGGCGAGAAATCCTTCTGGAAGCCACGCGCGGAATTCAGCAGATCCTGAAGGCCGCTCCTTGCATCGGCGATATGAGACCACGTGACTAGCTTGACCTTGCCGACTTCGCAGGCGTCGATATCCATATGCGCAATGTTCTTCGCGTTGGGCGCGAATTTGGTTGCATTACCCGCAACCCGATCATCGAAGCGCGCGCCGACGGCGATCAGAAAATCACAGTCCTCGACTGCGTAGTTCGCGTACGCGGTGCCATGCATGCCCAGCATGTGCAGCGCCAGCGGATGCGTCGTATCGAACGATCCTATCGCCTGCAGCGTTGTAACGACTGGAATCTTCAAAGTGGTTGCGAAGCGCCGAAGGTCGCGCGCCGCATCGCTCTTGATAACGCCCCCGCCGGCGTAAATCAGCGGCCGTTCGCTCTTGCGGAGAATGTCGAAAAAGGCAGCGCCTTTGGGTTCCGACATCCGCTCGCCGTAAAGCGCCTGCATCCGCTCACGATAACCTCGAAGGTCCAGCACTCCTTCGCCCCGGAACGTTCCTTTCCAGTTCTGAACATCTTTGGGAATGTCCAAAACGACGGGCCCGGGACGATCGCTGCGCGCAATTTCGAAAGCGGTTCGAACGGTCGCCTCGAGTTCTTCCGGGTCGAGCACCAGAAATGCGCGCTTCGCGCACGCGCTCATGACGTTAAAGACAGGCGCTTCTTGAAACGCATCGGTACCGATGGCGGCCCGGGGAACTTGCCCGCAGATGAGAACGATCGGAACCGAGTCCGCCATACAATCCCGCACAGGCGTGACGCTGTTGGTCGCACCTGGACCTGACGTCACAATCGAGACACCGACCTTGCCGCTGGCTCGGGCATAACCAGCCGCCATGAAGCCGGCCCCCTGCTCATTGGCAGGAACAACCAACTCGATAGGCTTGCGACGCTTTGATTCCTGTTCGACGTTGTAACGGCCAAGCGCGTCCCACGTGGGTAGAATCGCACCGCCGCTGTAGCCAAACACGATCTCCACGCCTTCGTCCGCCAGTACCTGGATAACCATATCGGCACCCGTCATGGTTTGGCCGGCCAGCGGATGACGAGAAGGCGAAGTTAACTCGACTCGAACGGTCATTACTTTTCCCGAACACCGGCCGCAGCTCCAACCGGCGCCGACTTTTGTTTAGGTTTTTGCAGGAAGGACATCATCTCCCGAAGCGACTTGCCGACTGCTTCAATCGGGTGCTTCGCTTCGTCTTCACGCATTTTCTTGAAGTTTGGCCGTCCCGCTTCATTTTCCGCGATCCATTGTTTCGCAAACGTCCCGTTCTGGACCTCGGCCAAGATCTGTTTCATCGTCTCGCGCACGCGCGAATCGATGACTCTGGGACCGCGAGTGTAATCGCCGTATTCGGCCGTATCGCTCACCGAATACCGCATGTAGCTCAAGCCGCCTTGGTAAAAAAGATCGACGATCAACTTCAGCTCGTGCAAGCATTCGAAATACGCGATCTCCGGCTGATATCCCGCTTCAACTAGAGTTTCGAAAGCCGCTTTCACCAGAGCGCTGACGCCCCCGCATAAAACAGACTGTTCACCGAACAGATCGCTTTCCGTCTCTTCTTTGAAGGTGGTTTCGATCACACCAGCCTTGAGAGTGCCGGTCGCCCATGCATATGCCAATGCGTTTTGCTTTGCCTGGCCCGATGCATCCTGATGGATGGCGAGCAGGGCTGGGACGCCGACTCCCTCCACAAAAAGTTCACGCATGCGGTGACCGGGACTCTTTGGCGCGATCATCGAAACATCGGCGAAAGGCGGCGGCACAACCTGGCCGAAATGAATATTGAACCCGTGAGCAAACATCAATGTCTGACCCGCACGGAGATGGGGTTCAATGGACGCCTTGTACACTCTCTTTTGAGTTTCGTCGGGAATGAGAATCATGATCACGTCGGAGGTCTGCGTTGCCTGTTCAATTGAGGTTACCGGAAGCCCATCTTCCTTTGCGCGTGCCGCCGACGGACTGCCGGAATATGTTGCTACGCAAACGTTCACCCCGCTGTCACGCATATTCAGCGCGTGCGCGTGTCCCTGGCTGCCATAGCCGATGACCGCGACTTTCTTCGCCTGGATCAGGCTCGGATTTCCGTGTTTTTCGTAATAGACGTTGGCCATGAAATCTCCTTGGTCGTCATCTCCACGGAGATGACATCGATCTGCTTGTGAAGTTGTTTAACAATTTGTTCTGCGAGGGCCGGACTGCAACGCGCGCTCATGGTAATACGGGAAACTCCGGGTTCCGAATCCGGGACGACCATTAAACGCTCGATGTTGTAGCCGCGCGAGCTGAATAGACCCGTTATATTGAATAGGACGCCGAACCGATTCTCGACGACAATCTCGAAGGTAAATGTAGGCAGTTGTTCCATAACAATTAAAGGACCTACCGACCGATCGGTAGGTGATTGTAACATGGATACGGTTCAATCGCTATGGTAATGTGAGCCTCCTATGACAGGGCTTTTAGAGGGTAAAACCGGTCTAATCATGGGCATCGCCAACAAGCGTAGCATCGCTTGGGGGGTCGCCAATTCCGTCAATTCGGCTGGCGCTCGGCTGCTCCTGACGTATCAAAATGAACGGCTGGGAGAGAATGTTCGGGAGTTGGCGCCCCTCTTGAACAATCCACTCGTACTGCCATGCGACGTAGCGAGCGATGAGCAAATTCAGGCACTCATGGATCGCATTCGTGAAGCAACCGGCCATCTAGACTTCCTCGTTCATGTCTTGGCATATGCGCCGCGTGAGGCGCTCGCCGGAATGTATGCTGAGACGAAGCGGGCAGATTTCGCAGTAGCGCTCGACGTTAGCGCGTATTCGCTGGCTGCGGTTTCGCGAGCCGCGCTGCCGCTCATGAAGGACCGGCAGGCGAGCATCGTCACACTGACGTATCTCGGCAGCGAGCGCGTGATACAAAATTACAACGTCATGGGCGTGGCCAAGGCAGCGCTGGAAGCGTCGGTTCGCTATCTTGCCAACGATTTAGGACCTCATGGAATACGTGTCAATGCCATCTCCGCCGGACCCATCAAAACGCTTGCGTCTTCCGCCGTTGGCGGAATTTCCAACATGATCAAGTTGCATGCCGAACGGGCCCCTCTGCGCAAGCAGGTGGATATCGACGAGGTCGGAGATGCCGCATTGTTCCTCGTCAGTCCTCTTTCGCGCGGCGTTTCTGGAGAAGTGATCTACGTGGACGGGGGATATCACATCTTAGGCGTCTGAAACTCGGCGAAGGTCCCTCTCCCCCTGGGAGAGAGCGGCGGGAAGCGCCGGGTGAGGGTCACAAGTTTCCTCAAATTTTGAGACCCTCACCCTGCCCTCTCCCAGAGGGAGAGGGTGAGTACTAAATTCTTCCTGCGGATCTCGCCAATGATCGATGACAGATATTTTTTGAACGCAGCCAACGGTGCAGTGGGGCGCGCAGGCTTTTCTTGTGAAATATTCTCGCTCAATGTCGGCGAATGTGTATTGCTCGAGCGGGATCCCGGGATAGCCACGCTGTTGGGAACAGTAATGCACCAGGCCGTCTTCACAAACGTAGAGATAGCGAGCGCCGGCGCGGCATCGCCAATCGTTTGGTTTGCCGCGAGCGAGATTTTCCTGGAACCAATAGAACCGGCTGTAACTATGCTTGCCATACGTCTTGATCTCCCGGTACACGCGTTCCTCGCTTCGATTCAAAGGCTTCATCGAGCCGTTGCCGTCGTGAATGATGCCGAGCGAGCTGGCGAAACCGAGCTCAACTGCGCGTTTTGTAATGACCTCGGCGTCTTCGGGATTGCGAATACCGCCGCCGATTACGGAATTGATATTCACTGCGAAGTCGGCCAACTCGGCAAGATACTGAAGTTTCTTATCCAAGACCTTCAGGCTCTTTTTGGATACGTCGTCCGGTTCAATATTGTCGATGCTGATTTGAAGGTGTTCGAGCCCGGCCTCGTTCAAGGCCACGATTTTCTTCGGCGTTAATAAGTATCCGTTGGTGATCAATCCAGCGATCATTCCGTGATACCGGATTCGCCGAATGATGGTTTCGATTTCGGGATGCATCAACGGCTCGCCGCCGCTGATCGTCACGATGGCGGTTTTTAGATATGCAAGTCTGTCGATACGGCGCATCATTTCATCTGTCGGAACGGGTGGCGAAAAGTCGTCGTATTCATTGCAATAGGCGCACGCTAGGTTACACCGGCGGATCGGAACGATGTGGGCCAGGAGGACATGTTTGGTGGAAAGCAACCCGCGGACGATCATTTGGATTTCGCGGCATCGCAACCGGAGCTTGTTTGACCGCTTCATGGATTACGTTACGTACAAGCCGAGTGAAATTGAGTAAGATACCACATTCGAATTGCCAATTTCGAATCATGACTTTTTAGTCGCGAATCGCCATGCCATTACCAAATCTGGCCGACATTCTCAGTAAGATCAACGACGGTATTTGCATTCTCGATAAAGACCGTCAGGTGACGTTCGCCAACGACAAGGCTTCACGCATTCTGGAAACGGCTGATCACCTGTTTCACGATCGTATTGCCCAGGCATTGAAGGACCAAACTCCGGTGCGCTTCGAATATCTGCACGTTTCGATGAAACGTTGGTTCGAGCACCAAACATATCCTAACGCGGATGGTGGTCTTACTGTGTTTTCGCGCGACATCACTTCGCGTCATCGGCTCGAGGAGGCGCTGCGGGCCAGTGAAGACCGCTTTCGCCGGCTGATCGACTCGAACATTATCGGCGTGCTCGTCGTCGAGAGCGGAATCATCACCGAAGCCAATGACGTGTTTCTAAGGATGATCGGCTATTCACGAGACGATGTCGTTTCGAGGAGACTACGATGGCGTGAAATGACGCCGCCAGAGTACGACGAGGTCGATGCAAGGGCGCGGCAACAAATCGCGGCCTATGGTGGTTTCGCGCCTTACGAGAAAGAATTTATTGCGAAGAGCGGAGACCGTCTTCCGATTCTGATCGGCGGCGTGGGGATGCCGAGTCCCTCCATTGAAACGCTCTGCCTTGCGCTGGATCTCTCTGAAAGACGGTGGGCAGAGGAACGCATGCGGGCCCTTGTCGAATGCGGCAAAATTTTAGCTTCCTCGCTGGAATGTGAAAAAACATTCCTTGAAGTAGCCGAGTTCTTGGTCTCGAAGCTGGCTGATTCGTGCTTCATATTTGTCAAAGAGGAAGACACATTCGTCCGCATGGCAGCAGCACACCGAGCCCCCCTAGCGGAAGCAACGGAACCTGACCCGGCCGACATAGAACGAATTTTGTCGTCCAGGGATCCCGATACTATCGTTTCGTCTGCTGCGCACGTGCTTGTACCCATCCCTACCCGAAACCACGTCGCGGGAGTACTTGCGGCGACGCCCGCAAAAGCTGGCGGTTTCGATGCCGAGGATGTCCATTTTTTCAGGATGATGGGCCGCCGCGCCGGACTGGCGCTGGATAATGCGCGTCTTTACCATGAAATGCAGCGAGCCAACCGGCTGAAAGACGAATTCGTTGCAATCGTTTCACACGAGTTGCGGACACCGTTGACGCCCATTCTAGGCGGCGTGTACATGCTGAGAAGCGAGCCTTACGACCAAAAGATATTGGCGCGCGCACTCGACTTAATCGAGCGCAACGCGAAGACTCAGGTGAAAATCGTCGACGATCTTCTCGATCTATCCCGTGCCCTCAGCGGAAAGCTGCGTCTGAATATGGACACCGTCGATCTCGCCGTAGTGATCGAGGCTGCGGTTGAAACTGTCCGCCCCGCCAGCGAAGCAAAAGGCATTCAGATCGATTTGCAGTTGGAAAGGATCGACACTCCCATTTCAGGGGATGCGGATCGCCTCCAGCAGGTCGTGTGGAATCTGCTGGCGAATTCCGTCAAATTTACGCCCAATGATGGACGCATTTTCGTCAAACTTTCGAGAGTGGGCCATCATGCCGAAATCGGCGTGACGGATACCGGTATCGGAATCGAGGCCGGATTTCTTCCGTATGTCTTTGAGCGTTTTCGTCAGGCCGATACCTCGCGAACGCGTTTGCATGGTGGCTTAGGTTTAGGTCTTGCGATCGTTCGGCATCTGGTTGAGTCTCATGGCGGCACTGTGCACGCGTATAGCTCCGGCGACGAGCAAGGATCCACGTTCATTATAAAGTTGCCGCTGCGTCCGTTTGCGCAGGCTGCGAAACTGTAGTGCCCCTATTGTCAAGGCAGAAATGTCAAAACGATGCGGATCTTCGCGGCTTCGGGTTCGAATTTCCATTCACGAATTGCCGCCGTAGCGAGAGTTCCGAACACGTCCGGCATCGCCGAGATGAGCCAAATCCCGCCGACATCGCCTTCGCTATTCGGGTTCGAGCTCCTTCATGGTCTGCGCGTCGCCGATCAAAAGAACTTCAATTGGAAGTTCGGGAAGCTCGGTATTGCGAAATACCAGGGTGCCGACGAGCTGGTGGAAATGCTCGAGTTCTTTGAGAACACGCTTGGCCCGTTCCTCGCCGGCCGACGACTTTACAATGTAGGTTTCCGAGCTGACCTGGATCCAGGAGAGGCAAAGCGACAGGGCGACCATCCCGAGCATAGTCTCAATTCCCGATCTTTTTTCCTTGTGCGTCGTACACTTCTATCGGTCCATACTTTTCCATGATCGGCTTGATTTTGCTGACATCGCCGACTGCGACAATCTGAAGGTTATCGGGATTTATATATTTCCGTGCGACGCGTTGAACATCATCGGCGGTAACCGCCATGATCTTCGCAGGATATGTATCCCAGTAATCCACGGGAAATCCGTAGATCTTTCGGACGATTGCGTACCCCAACAACTCCGCGGGCCTCTCCAGGGAGAGCGCAAAAGATGCAACAAGGGCGCGCTTTGCTTCTTCCAATTCTTCTGCCGGAACCTTCTCATCGCGAATCCGCTGGAATTCGCGGTAAAACTCGGTCATGGCTCCGGCTGTTACTTCCGTCCGGACGTCGCCACCGGCGCGCCACGCGCCGGGATACTTCACCGCCGTAAAGTTGCTGTACACGCCGTATGTATACCCTTTCTCCTCGCGCAGATTCAGGAACAGTCGGGCTGCGGGACCGCCGCCCAGAATGTGATTCATCACGGTCAGCGCAACGTAATCCGGGTCGCGTCGCTCGATAGCGATATTGCCGAGTGCAACGGTCGTCTGAACGGAATTCGGGCGGTCCACCAATACGACTCGTTTTGATTCAACTGGTTTGGGGTTGGGGGGAAGCAATTCTTTCACGTCAGTCTTTTTCCAGGCGCCTAACCACTTCTCGAGCTTCGGCACGATCTCCGACGGCTTTACATCGCCGGTAATACCAAGAATGGCATTTTGAGGCGCATATCGCTCCTGATGCCATTTCGCCAGCATGTCGGGCGTGATCGCATCGATGGATTCGTTTGTCGCCGCAACAGTCGCGGCTGGATGGGATCCGTAGACGGTCTTGTTGAACGCCTCACGCGACAAAAAATTGGGATTTGCGCGCTGCTGTCGTAGTTGCGTTTTTATGCGCTGTTTCAGGCGGTTCAATTCATCGCCGGGGAAAGTGGGATTCAGCAAAAGATCATTCGTGAGTGCGAACCACTGCTCGAAGTTATCGCTCAATCCGGAAGCGTTGATCACGGTGGCCGGATCACCGAAGGGAGCGGCTGCGGAAATTGAAGCTCCAAGCTGATCCATCTGCTCGGCGATCTGCACACTGCTTCGTGTTTTCGTCCCCTCACGGAGCATTTGTGCCGTAATTCCGGCCAACCCTGGAAGATTCGCCGGTTCGAAGACTGGCCCTGCGCCACTCAGGTTGAATTGAAGCGAGATCAGCGGCAGCCGATGGTTCTCCATAACCAGGACAGTCAAGCCATTCGACAGCGTCACTTCGCTCGGTTTGGGCAACGTAACCTTCAGGAGATCCTTTGAAACGGGAGCACGAGCCTTCCGCTCGACCTTGCTCGTGTCAGTTCCATGTTCCTCCTGGGCGTAGGTTGCGCCAATGGAGGCGAAACTGGCTAAAAGAACGATTGCGATGAGCTTCGAGCGTTTCATTGAGCGCCTCCGACTCGCGGTTTCGGAATTGTGGTGATAACCGTTCGATTGGTTTCGGTCAAGTACGTCCGCGCTACTTTTTGGATCTGCTCCTTCGTCACACTCAACAACTTGTCATTGCCGGTATTGATCACATTCGGGTCGTTATAAAAGATCGCATTCTCTCCGAGAGCCTGTGCCCGGTATAGCGTGCCTTCGAGTTGCTCCACTTTTCCGCGCTTTACTTCCATTTTGATTTTTTGGAGTTCTGCGTCGGTCACCGGCTGGCTCTTCACGCGCTCCAACTCGTCGTAGACCAGCTTTTCGACCTCGTTGGGATCTTTCCCGGGTACGAGCAGAAGATCCACAATGAAGAGCGATGGTCCTCTGCGCTCGAATGGTCCGGCGCCTTCCTGCACAGCGACTTGCTTTTCCCGCACGAAACCTTGATAGAACCTCGAAGACTGGCCGGTCGACAAGATCTCGCCTAGAACATATAACGCGTACCAATCCGGCGTGTTCCCTTGTGGAATCTTCCAACCGATATCGAGCCGGGGAATCTGAGCCAACGGATCTTCAATCGTCTTTCGCCGCTCGGCGGTTTGCTTCGGCTCAGTCATCTCCGGCGCCGGTGGCGGCGTCTGTGGGGAAATGTTGCCGAAATATTTCTCGGTCTTAGACAGAACTTCGCTTGATTTGAAGTCACCGACCAGCGTCAGGACGGCATTATTAGGCGCATAGTAGATTTTGAAGAAGTCGGCTACGTCTTTCACAGAGGCGGCATTCAGATCTTCCATGGATCCGATCGTGGAGTGTTTGTACGCAAAGCTGTCGTACGCGGTCTCGAAAAGAGTATCGAACGTCAGCCCATATGGCTGATTATCGTAGCGCTGGCGTCGCTCTTCCTTGACAGTTTCTCGCTGATTATCAAGGTTTGCCTGATTGATCACCAGCGACCGCATGCGATCGGACTCGAGAAATAACCCAAGATCAATCTGATTTGCCGGCAAAGTTTCGTGGTATTCCGTCCGATCGGTGTTGGTGGACCCGTTCATACCTCCGCCGTTGTTCTCGATGAGCACAAAATGCTCGCCTTTGCCCACATTCTCCGAGCCCTGAAACATCATGTGCTCAAAAAGGTGGGCAAAGCCGGTCCGTCCCTGGTGCTCATCTCGCGAGCCTGCGTTATAGACAACCGAAATCGAATATGTTGGCGCAGAATGGTCTTCGGATAAGATCACACGGAGTCCATTTTTAAGCTTATGTTCGGTAAATTTGACGGACTGAGCCATCGCTGCGGGAATCGCGAGCAGTAGCGAAAGTATCGCGGGCAAGAGAATGCGTTGATTTGATTTCATAGGCTTTACGTTCTGTTCTTCATCCATTCGATGCATTCTTTCAGCTTTTGATGCATCACTTCTTCCGATTGGTGCCCACGTCGGCCATGGCCAGGCAGCACCCACTGGAAACGTAAATCCAGTAGACGTGTCATCGATTTTGTTTGCTCCGGCCAAGAGTACCATGCCACATCGCGGAAAGCGATTAAGCCACCGCGCGTGTCGGACCAGGACAGGTGATCACCAGTGAATAAATATTTGTCACGATACAGAAGCACGATATGCCCGCGAGTATGGCCAGGAACCGGCACCGCGAGCAGATCTTTATCCAACACGACTGGTTCTTGTCTTTCGATCAGTTCTTCTGAATCGATTCCCCGCGAATCAGCGCGATGGATGATCCGGCGGCAGCCAAAATATTGATGAAACTTCTCGTGGTCAGCAATATCGTCACGATGGGAGAAGATCATGATGGAAATACCGCCCAATTCCTCCAGCCGCCGAACGAGTGTTCGCGCGAATCGGGGCGAGTCGATCATGATATTTCCGTCCGAACGCAATATAAGATAAGACGCCGCCCCGTAAGAATTGGGAGATGCGAATCCACAAAAATAAACGTTCTCTTCGATCAATTCCGGATACGACAACGTGGCTTTATTGATATCGATTTTGCTCCGTGTTCCAATCGATCCTGTCGGACACGCGACAAGGGCCATAGCAGCTCTGTGCGCTTCTATGGGCGTAGCTGGTTGGTGATAAACAATCGAGTGGTCTTCGTCTTCTTTAAATACTGCAGGCGCAATTTGCCGGCAGAGATCACAATCGATGCACGTATCGTCGACAAAGAAGTCGCCGGAGAGGTTCCGAGCGTAGGCCCGATCGGGTTTCGCCATAGAACCATTGTAGGGGAAATTCGGGGACGGTGAGCAATTTCCCCCGAGTTTCGGAAATTGCTCACTGTTCCCGAATTTCCCCTCTACAGCGGGGTGTCAATGACATTACGACTGGGTTACGCCGATCGGCGGAGAGTTTACAACGAAGGAAAGCACATCCGAGACGCCGCCACCGGGTTCGGTTTGGTTAGCAGAAACGTAAACGTTGTAGGTTCCCGCGCAGCTGATGGACAATTCTCGCCCTCATCCAACCCGTGACTCCGGGAGCTGCCGCGGAACGGGTTCTTCAAGTACTCGGCTTGGATTTTGCCGCCGGGGTTTTGCTCACGGTCGTGGTAACCGCGGCATGTCTCAAACCTCTGGAGACTTAGTTCTTTACCTCGCCCAAGCAAGCACGTGATCGGGCCGGATTTTGTAAGTCACTCGAACTTCGTTCGGTTGCTTGTAAGGGTACTTATCCTGGTTGATATATTTTTTTGCGAGCGCGTTGATGTGGTCATCCGTGTTGTCGGTGATCTCTACAACCTGGCCACGCAGTGCTATGAAGCGATACGGATTGTCGGGATCTTGGATACTGAGTGCCACATGCCGGTTGCGGCGCATGTTTTTGTCTTTAATTCGTCCCTTCGCGCTATTAATCCGTACGTGAGTGCCGTCGTAGTCGCACCAGACAGGCGTGACTTGTGGTGCTCCATCCTTCATGACCGTCGCTAAATGGGCGAAAGCTTTCTTTTCGAAGAGATCGCGGAATTCGTTGGGTATTTTGGTGGCCATTCATGTCTCCTAGTTTCAGGTTAGATCTAGGTTAATAACACGTTAATTATTTGGTAATCAACTCAGGAGCACTTACACAGGAGAGTCTTACGTCAAGCAGTCGGCCATGATGCGATCCGCAAATTGCTTGAACCGCGTTTTGGTCGCGTACATACGCCTGTCGGCACAGTGCATTACCTGCTCGACATTCTTGCCATCGATAGGAATGGTCGCTAATCCGCAGCTCACGCCAAATAACATTTTCTTGTAAGGCTCATGTGCAGGATCCCACACGACCATGCGACGGAAGTTCCGGATCTGCGTGCGCAGCGTGCGCCTGTCGGCTTCGCTAAAAACGACGAACTCATCGCCACCAAGGCGACAGGTCAATTGAGCGTCGAAAAAGGCGGCTCGGAGATGTGCTGCAATACGGATCAAAGCAGCGTCACCGGCTTTGTGGCCGAAATTATCGTTGACGCTCTTGAAGGAGTTCACATCGACGAGAACGACGGATATTGCTTTGCCGGCAAGCTTGTCGGCCATCATTTCCAGTCCCCGGCGGTTGGCCAAGCCAGTCAATTTATCCACGGTTGCCTCCCGCTGGGCCATCTCGAGAGCCATCACTTTACTCAAAGGACCTGAGATTTTCTCGGCTAATACACGAATTAATGCGATCTCGTCGTCGTTCAAAGATGCAGCGGGACGAGCTACCGAAATGGTCGCAATGGTCTGGTCTTCGAACTTGACGGGCAGTCCTTCATGTTGTCCGGTCTTTAATCCCACTTCGCATTGCGGAAATCGGTTCTTGATCAGATCGGAGACGGCTTGCGAGATTTGTTCTATTGTCGTCGCTTTGTCCAGAGACTCCGACAGCTCTTCGAGAATTTTGACCTCGGAGGTTACGCGTTGGATGTCGGAATAAGCGGCCGAGGAAGCCGTCGTGCGCCAATTGACGACATCGCGATAAATGGATTGCCAAACACGAACAATTTCCGGATCAAAAATCGTTCCGCTTCCTTCGCGTAGTGCCTGCACGGCGCCGTTAATTGTTTCTTCCGATTCTAACCGGTCAGACGTGTACGCATCGAAGACATCCGCAACCGCCAAGACCCGTGCACCAAGCGGAATAGCATTCCCGGAAAGACCGTTGGGATAACCGGTGCCGTCGAACCGTTCATGATGCGCAACGATCGAATCGGCGACCGGATAAGGAAATTTGATATTTGAGATGATATCGGCGCCCAATTGCGGATGCAGACGCATTTTGCGCATCTCGTCGGGAGTCAGCGGACCTTCCTTGCTCAGTATGTATTCGGGAATCGCTAACTTACCAATATCGTGAAGCAACGCCGCGGCCGCTATCGCTTTGATTTCCTGTTCGCTTAAACGCATTGCTTCAGCGATGGCACGCGAATACTTCTGCACTCGCTGAATATGACCGTGCGTATTCTTGTCCTTGGCGTCGATTGCCAACACGAGCGTCGACAGCGTCGAATTGAAAAGTTCCGCCATCTCGGTAGCGTGTTGTTTTTCCTTCTCCAAGCTTTCGAGGTAAACACGATATGAGTAGTAACAAAGATAAAGTACGGGAGTAACGACAAGCATCAATCTAGCGCGCTGCGGACCGGCGAACTCCGAAACGACGAATGCCAGCAGACCAGCGACGACAAAGGATGGCGCCGTATAGAGGAAATTGTCATGCCACAGACGGAAAATCGATTTATTACCCGATAGGCCAACAATCATGGAAACACAGATCGAACTTCCCAGGTAATAAACGATGGATGCTATCAATGCTCCGATGAGGCGGTCCATGCCCGCAGCATGAAAATCCCCGACAACGCCGTGGTAAGCGGCGCCTGACATCCAGATAGTGAGCACGATCATTCCAACATTGAAAATTAACTGGTGCAGTATGAATTTTCGGGGCGGGAATATAGATTGAATTAAGACACCACAAACTCCGACAAGTATTCCCGCCGTTGTGCCGAGCATCATGACGGCGATTAAAACGACTGTTGAGATTAGGGATAGTGAAGATCCGGCGATCAGTCGCACCTTCGCATGGCCGGTGACGATCGCCAGGAACACGAGTAACCAGAAATATGAGTAGTCTGTGGGGCCAAACGTAAGAATGGCGTAGACGAAACCACAGATGCCGACCATCCCAAACACAGCCACAGCAACCCGGGCTGCGGGTGGAAGTGCTCGCAATTGTCCTTTCTTACTCAATACAGAACCTCGTGTTCATTTATCGGCGCATCCGTGTGTCTACCTTAGAGCCTTCTACACAGGCAGAAAGAAAACTGTAAAGAGCGATGAAAAGACGCCGATAAGAGTGGATAAGCCGCAAAAACGCGGGATGCTGGCAAAAGCGGACCAAATGTGGAGTTAGATGCTCGGTTCCTCTTCCGGCGGTGGGAGAGTTTTCTTCTTCGCGCGTTTGCTGGTCAAACCAGCGGATTTGCGCGGGGCAACAGTCTTACGTTTGATCCCGCTGGAACTTCGGTGCTTGCGAACTGGCGTTTCCTCGGCGACCGCCGTAGGCGTCAAAAGGGGTTCTGCAGATTCTGGTTGCGCTTCGCCGATCTCTTCAGGAAAAGTTAACGACGATTGTGGCTTCGGTTCCTCGGTCTGCACGTGTTCTTCCACATCATATGGAACCGCCGGCTGCTCGACGAGGGGGGCCTCCTCGACGCGGGTCATGGAAGCGCGCTGGAGCTGAGACAGCAACGTACCCGGAAATACTCGCAAGACGCCTTGACGGTTGCGCTCCAAACGCAGCAGACCGGCGCGTTGTGCGTGACGTACGGCTTCAAGAAAGCTGTGAAAGCCGTAACGATGTTCATCGAATGCCGGTGACGAATTTTTGATGAATTGTTTTACGTTCCGCAAGTACATCGGCCAATGGGGCGTAATCGGCGACTTTTGAAACGCCTCCTGCATCGCGCGGACACCTTCTTCTGCCTGCACCGGCGTTGGTGCGGCGGCAGCAGGGGAATGTTCCGCAGATTGTCCGTTCCCTGACGCTTCCGCGATTTCTCGCTCGGGCTCCTCAGACTCTGGTTGGCCTTGTTCTTTTAATTCGACCAGGAGACTGCGGTCGACTTGTTTCAGCTTCACATAACCGGCGGCGGCCATCTTTTCGATGAAGTCTCGAAAAGTGCTGGCGCCATAATCGCGTTCCGAAAATGTCGAGTCGAGTTGAAGAAGCGTGCTCTTCAGCAGGCCGAGTTGTGGAGAAACCTCACGGTCCGTCAAAACCTTCAGGGCACGCCGCACAAGAGGAAACGCTTTGGAAAGATCGCCGTCGCTCACAGTCCGACTGCGCTCGGCCTGCCTGCGTTGCCCGGCTTGCGGACCGATCAGGTTCTCGTAAGCGATGAACTCATGACAGTTCTTTTGAAGAATCGCGCTCGTAAAATTGCGACCGCCAACGACGAGCACTTTCTTGTCGTATTGTTTCAGCTTTTCGACAAGGGCAATGAAATCGCTATCGCCGCCGACAATAACAAAGGCATTGATGTGGTTCCGCGTGAATGCCATCTCCAGCGCGTCTAGGGCCAGGTTAATGTCGGCTCCGTTCTTGTCGCCGCCGGGCGTCAAATTCCGCTGCACCATCTGGATCGCGTGCTGAGTCATGCTGCGGCTATGTTCGCCTGCGCGCTTCCAGTCTCCATAGGCGATCTTGGTAACGACTTCGCCGCGTTCTTTTATAGCCTCGAGAACCGCACCGATATCGAAGTGGCGATTGAGAGTGCTTTTTACCCCAATCTCGATATTGTCAAAGTCGACAAATACAGCGATCTTTAAACGATCCTCTACCAATAACTAAAACCCCCAACGAAAAGCATAGCTACAAAAAGGAACAAAAATCACAAAAAGTTCTTTCTCAGTCTTTGGCAGCTATTTTTTGAAAAGATTGTCGAATGCGCTGCGAGCGTCGGCCGGTTTTATGGAAGGCGTGCCGCTAGTCGCGCCACCGGAATCCCGCGTTTCTCGCTCGATGGATGTACGAGCCATGAAAAACTCGCAACGATTGCGAAGGTCCTTCTTTGTGATGCGTTCAGAAATATCTTGCGTGCACTCAAACCGCGCAGCCGTGTCGAAATGACGGCAATTCTTACAAGACCGAAGATCAGCTTTACACTTCGGACACTGACTTTCGAAAGTGATCTCGACCGGCGGCGGGACGATCGTTCCGCACAGCGCGCACCGCAGTACTTCTTGAAAGCTCGGCATCTTCATCGGACGCGGCGCTTCTCTGGCCTTTGATCCGCGCGGTCCGCCTTTGGCTTTTTCGCGCGGTTTTTCACGTTCGCCTTCGCCTGCTTCGCGGTGATTATCCATGTAGCCGCGCGAGCCGTATTTTCGTTCCATAGGGATGATTTAGAAGAAGGAGACCCCTGTGTTCGTCAATTGATACGTTGAGCATACCATTTAGGTTACAAATTGTCGCCAGAAAGCGTTATGACTTCTTTCCGCAACGCGTTAGTAATTGCTCCATAAGGATCGCCAGCTTGCCGGAAAGCCCGAGGATCGATTGGCTTTCCGAAATGGAATTCGACGGGATGCAATCGGAAACTGCCGCCACGCGGCCAAGCTTCGAATGTTCCCCGAATTCCCACAGGAACGATGGGAACTCCTAGCTCGAGCGCTAGGATCGCGGCGCCTTTCTTGAACTCTTGAACATCGCCATCGATTGAACGAGTGCCCTCTGGGAAAATGAGCAGGACACGGCCGTGCTTTAGGCCCACGGCACCAAGCTGCATCGCACGAATGAGATTGACGTTCGGATCAATCGCGACAATGTTGCACACCTTGGCGAGACGACGTGAAAACGCGTTTTCCCAATAATCACTGTAGCCGTGGATGAACATGTTGTAGATGACACGGCGGGGTAGAATTGAGGCAAGGAGAGGACCGTCAAGAAACGATGCGTGATTTGGGCAAATGAGGAAAGGCAATCTCTGCGGCAAATTTTCCAAACCGTAATATCGCAAGCGGAAAAGGATTCGTGATAACAGTTTCAACATTCGCATGGTAAGAAAAACAAGCGGATCGAGAAGAGGCTTTTTTTGGAGAACATAATGCCGATACAACTCATCGCCGGGCGGCACGCTGAGGATCTCGTTCCAAGTCCGGCCACCTCCGGAATCTGCCACCGCTGCGGCCTCGAAAGCGTTTATTAATTCACCGAGCGTAAATATCCGGGCAGCGTCGTGGTCGGCGACATGCACGCCAAGGCGCGCCTCCGCCAAAGCCAGAAGTTCGACGCGGCTTAGCGAATCGAAACCGAGATCTAGCTCGATGTTCATTGCGGGATCAAGCGGACCTATATCAGGTTTCGCTTCGCGGAGGAGCCTAGCGAAAGTGGCGCCCGCCTTTCCCTTAAAGCGCGGATGGTCTTCGCCGGTAGGCGGCGCCGGTTTTGCGGCCTTCATTTTTTGTCGCTCCAATTCCTCCTGTTGGATCTCAAAGCGTTTTAACTTGCGAGTCACGGTACGAGGAAACGGCTCGTTGCGGACCGAAAGCGAGTGAATGCGGTAATACGTCGGTACCTGCTTTGATAGATTCTCAATGTCGAATCGGATCATCTCCATAATGGCGGTTTGTCCGCGGCGGCGAAATTCGTCCATTTCTGGGACAACAATGGCATGGAGAACTTCGCCCGCCGGAGCGTGGTCGTCCTCAGGAATTCCGACGATGCAGATCTCTTTGATGAAAGGCGACTGCGCGTAGTGCGTTTCGAGTTCTTCGGGATACACGTTCTTCCCGTTTGCCAGCACGATTACATCTTTGCTGCGGCCGGTGATCGAGAGAGAGCCATCTTCATCAATAAAGCCGAGATCCCCTGTAAGCAACCAACCATCGTGGATTACTTCCGAGGTCTCGTCTGGCGCCCGGTAGTATCCCTTCATCAACACAGGACCTCGGATCCATACTTCACCGACCCCTTCGTCATTCGGCGAATCGATTCGGACAGTCACACCGCGAAGTGGTATCCCAACTGTTCCGATGTGATTGTCACCGATTGGCGTGATCGTTGCCGCAGCGGACGTCTCGGTTAATCCATAGGCCTGCAGCATCGTATATCCGAGGTCATGAAGATCCTGCGCAACACGTATATCGAACTGCGAGCCCCCACTGGCGAGCAACAACAAGTCTGGGCCGATCGCGTCGTGAATTTTGGAGAAAAGTTTGCGGCGAACAGCCGGCCTGTTGATACGTGTGGCAATCGCTTTCATCGAACGAAACAAGATTCGCATGGGAAACGGCCGCGACTCCACTTGCGAAAAGATGCGCTTGTGAAGGAGGTAAAAAAACTGAGGAACACAAACGAAGAGCGTGATGCGGTGGCGGTGAAACGTATCAATGATCCGCTGCGGCGAGATCGAATCTAGAAATACGACGGCGGCTCCCGCGCACAAAGGTCCGAGAGCGTTCGCGATGAGCGGAAGGACGTGTGAGAAGGGCAGGACCGAAAGAATACGATGATTCGGAGTAATTTCGAGCAACTCGATGGCGCCACGAATTTCGTGGTTCAAATTGTCGAAGGTAAGTTCCACGCCCTTCGGGTTTCCGGTGGTCCCTGACGTGTAAACAATAATTGCGGTATGACTTCCCTCCTCATCTAAGGAAGGATGGCGCCGGCAAGCGCCGGTGTCGTGCCGGTCCAAAATTGGATCGTTCAACTGAGCCGGCGAGCTCAGTGCGCACCCCAAGGTATTGGCGACCGCCTCCGCCTTTTCCCAGTTTTGCTCGTCCGCAACGATCATCTTGCAGCCGGCATGCTGTGCGATAAGACGAAGCGAATTTTCCGGGAGAGTTGTTGCCAGCGGCACCGTTACAGCGCCGATCTTCATGGCGCCTAACAACACGAATACCCACTGGGGAATATTCTCCATGAGGACGCCAACCTTCTCACCGCAGTGAATGCCGTGCTGCTCGAAGCCAATCAGCATAGCGTTTACGTGATCGAGCACATCGGAGTAACCGTACTCCTCAACCCGGTCCCGGCGGTCTACTGCGAATGCCAATTGGTTCGGTGATCGCTCGGCCCAGTCCTCGAGCCGATCGAAGATCCAGCGCGCGGGCAAATCGCGGGCAACTGGAGGGCCCGAAATCTCGGTGAGAAACGCCATACGCGCTAGCATAGCGCGTATGGCGCGAGGCTAATACGGCAGAATCCTAAAGCTGAGAACCTTCAGTGGCCTAGTGCTTGTGTAGGTAGGCGGCGGCACTGCGGTCATCAGATTAGTAGCGAGACAATGATCGTACTGGACGCCGTTGCCCCCTCCACCGTTCCAGTGAAAGGTTGGCGAGCCTATGGCGTTTAGCAAATTGTGGGAACCATCCCAGATCTTAGCAACAATAATACTTCCAGTAATCTGTCCGTTGCCGCCGCCGCTGAACTGGACGTTACCGTCGCCGATGACGAATATCAACCCATTCCAACTAAAATTTCCTGACATCGTCAACGTACCGGTTACCACCAAAATACCATTGCCGGTATTGTTCCCACCCAAATTCAAATCTCCATCCACGTATGTGATCGAGCTTTTTGTCGTACTGGACGGATTGAAGCTACCCACGTTGGAGGCATCATAGTGCTGCGCCCCGGGGGCGTTGTAGATTGCGCCGATTACAGACGACAATCCATCAGGCGTCGTCATGGTTTCACCCAGCGAGGCGAAACCGTTTTGCACGGAAGGCGTTCCGCCTGAGCCGGTGTAGTGATCCGGCCTCGGGAGTGAATCCTTGACCGTCTCGACAGAATTTGTTGGAGGATTGGCATTCGGATCGTCAAAGCCGTCGATTGCCGGATGGTCGGCCTCCTGTACTCCCCCGCAGCTATTGGCATCATTGCCCTTAATTCTGAAGTTGTCGGAGTTCGGCATCGCATCGACTGACGGATTCGGGCCATCGAGCGTCAGTGCTCCGCCAAGTGCAAAGCCCAGGACGGGACTGGCGACCTCCATCTGCAACATCGAACGCGCGCCCGTCGCTGTTTGCGCAAGGGACGTCACGAGCCAGACCTTACCGAATTTGGTTCCTCCACTGATCTGCGAAGTCGCCGTGGCGCCGGAACCCCCGCCACCGGTAATCGTCACCGTCGGATTCGCGGTGTAACCTGAACCCGCGTTGTTGATGTCGATGTGATCGACGTAGTAGGTTCCGCTTGGCATCGTAGAGAGAGTGGCGGTCGCGGCCGCACCGGAACCGCCGCCACCACTAAAACTGACTGTCGGGGGGGTGCTGTAACCTGTTCCACC
>QHWY01000094.1 GCA_003223875.1 Acidobacteriota bacterium
ATGCTTGCTGTCGGCACGGATGTGTAACCGCTTCCGCCGTTAGTAACGTTTATTGAAGCTATGCGATAGCCCGTGGTGGCCGTAACTGTA
The DNA here is from genome assembly GCA_003223875.1 of Acidobacteriota bacterium. Classification (GTDB taxonomy): domain Bacteria; phylum Acidobacteriota; class Terriglobia; order 20CM-2-55-15; family 20CM-2-55-15; genus 20CM-2-55-15. Next base: position 91 of record QHWY01000094.1, read on the forward strand.
ATATTCCCGCAATCAGCCCAGGCCCCGCCTGAAAGCTGAAGATTGGAGGTAAGGGTCGCCGCGCTGTACCCGCTGGTATCGTAACCGGGATTTTGGACGGACATGCTTGTCGGCGTTTTATCATTTGCGGTCG
>QHWY01000214.1 GCA_003223875.1 Acidobacteriota bacterium
AAACAAGAGCATCCTACTTGAGTTTCAAGGCGTGTGAGCTGCCCCCGCAGCCGTTATAAATCATTCATTTTATTTATTACCTCGGATACCTCGGCTACCTGCGGACGGAGGCGGGACTGTTGCAGGCAGGAACGCCGGGGACTCGTAATTGATGAGACGTTGAGACGCCTCTGCACCATTCCCTCCTATGTACCTGGCATTTGTTACAAATGAGAGATCAATACCCCGTCTCATCCCCTGCGGGTCACGGGCGTTATTAGTGAGACGAGTTAGAAATTTCCACTGAGTGTCTCACCGTCTCACAGATTCCCGCGTGTCCGCCGCTTACACACGTCGAGCCACCCAATCTGCGTCTACAATTTTTCGTCGTAACTGTACCTTCTCATTCTTCTGGAAAAGATTAGACTGTGCGAATGGCGCCAAATAAAAAGTACGATTACCTCCACCTCGATGTTTTCACGGATCGTCCGCTCACGGGTAATCAACTCGCGGTGTTCTTGGATGCGGAGGGCCTCGACGCAGATGTGATGCAGCGGATCGCGCTGGAAATGGCATTCTCGGAAACCACCTTTGTCTTTCCGGCAGAAGATCCCGGCACGGATTACCGCGTGAGAATCTTCACACCCCGCGCTGAAATCCCGATGGCGGGCCATCCCACGATTGGCACGACTTTCGCGCTTGCACACGCAGGGCGCATTACGAAAGCGGTGGCATCTATCACGCTTGGATTGGGCATTGGTCCCACCCCGGTGGGCTTGGAATGGCGAGGCGATCAACTCGATTTCGCTTGGATGACGCAGCCAATCCCTCAGTTTGGCCGCAGGCTGGAAGGCATTCAAGGCGTTGCGTCGGCGCTCGGAATTGACGCAGCCGCTATTCGAGATACGCAACTGCCAGTCCGGGTAGTGGGTTCCACTTTTCCGTTCTTATACGTCCCCCTCGTCTCACAGGAGGCCGTAAACGCAGCCGAGTTGGATCGAAGGGCATTGCTCCGCGTTTGTCAGGCCGCAGGCATAGATGAACTTGGCGTCTTCGTCTTCACGCTCCAGTCTGGAGAAGAAGACCGAGCGACAGTATTCAGCCGGATGTTCGCGCCGGGGTTTGGTATTCCTGAAGATCCGGCGACTGGCAGCGCGAGTGGGCCATTGGGCGTTTATTTGGTCGAATGTGGCGCAGTCCATCCGGACGCGGCGGCGCATATTGTCAGCCGCCAAGGGGTGAAGATGGGAAGACCGAGCGAAATCCACATCTCGATTGGTATTCGGGGAGGTCAAGTTCACAACGTCCGTGTGGGTGGTAAAGCGGTGGTGGTCGGAGAAGGCGCGATTGCCGCAGACGACGGGACATCAATACGTGCGCAGCATTAGTGTTACTTGCCGCCCAGCGGCTTCACTCCCGTGGTAGGTTCTACATCCCACCAATTGCCATTGATTCCCACGACGAATGTGCCGACCACGTGGTCGCCGCGTTGACGTTCAACCGGAAACCCAAGGTCGCCGCCAGAAATGAAGGTTGGAGTTGCGCCACGTTGCGCTAGCGTTTGTGCGTGGGCAAGTACGGCAACGATGATAAAGGGACACTGACCAAACGACAATGAGCGCGATGCGTTTACGACTCAGTTAGAAATAAGGGCGTTGACTATTACGGGGCTGGCTCTTCAAGGCTGGCTTGCGCCCCGCCGTGGCGAAGCCAATTGCGGCAAGTATTACGACCGGGATCGTCAAATTCCCACCGATTGCAGACCCCAGATGCCCAACGATGTGTCGGGTGACGGAGACAATTTCGGAAGTGAAGTAGTTGGCGAGGCCGAAATTCGTCGTAATTAGGATACAGGCAATCACGACCAGGCTTTGGACGGTCGAAAGAAGCAGGCCCATCAGGACGACTTGCCAATACCGATCAAAGCCGTGCCGTCGAGCCGAATGGCCATAATAGACAGCCAGGACCATCATCAGGAGTGAGAGACTGCTGATCCATGTGCCAATGTATTCCGGCACACCCACCGCGCCGATCAAAACCCGAAAGATCCCCAACGCGGCCAGCATCAAAAAAGCATTGCGAAGGAATGTTAGGTAACGCGAGAGCAAAAAGCCCATACTGGCGAGACCCCACCCGAGAAATGTGAAAGGAATGGCTACCAGAATTTGGCCGCCCATATGAGACAGCAGATTGCTCGCCGTAGGCGTCACGATGTTCGATGCGGAAGGCATGGTTGCAGCCATGTTCTGGAGCGAATGAAAGTGAAAATATCCATGCAATCCAGTCACGCCTTCGGTCAGGATGACCAGCATCGTCAGGGGCAGCGACGCCGCTGTTGGAAGTAAATGCTGATACGTGCCGAAGCCTTTCGGGGCCACACGGTGTCCGTAGATCACGAAGAGCAATACCGTGAGGACGGTCATGCTGACCAGGTGCGTTGCACGTTCGTACGGTACAGCCGAAATTCCGACGAAGAATCGAATGAGTCCCATGAGCACGATCAGGATCATGCCAGTTCGTGAGAACGCCAGATATTCACCAACTTTTTTGCCGAAAAATGACATATCCGGCTGGCACTCCTTAAGCACGGGCGGCTAGTCACTGCGTGGGCTTTGGAGGTTTTTCCCGCACAAACAATCTAATGATCTTACCGCTCGTACCATTCTCCTCCTCAACACGAACATCTTCAAAGCCAAGCGAGCGCACCCTAGCCATGTCGCGTTTAATTGCCGCTGTGTTTATCTTGTCGCCGCTCTTGGTTTGGATTTTGGCCACAATTGCCTCTATCGGTATTGCGCGGTTGCCTGCAACCTGAATGGCTTCAATGACTGCGCCATCGGACAGGTTTGGCAGGCTTGCCTGAGCCGTGTGATGGCAACCAACCGCTGCCAAAAGTACTGCACCAGTAAGTATGAAGCGCATTGGGAATATCTTCAGTGTGGTTCAGTGTCCTTCTATGCTCTGCGAAATTCCCAATAAAAGCCTAGCGCGGAAGCCGCCAACCCGATGACCCAATACGATGGACGATTGAGGATCGAACCTACCAAAGAAGGGCGGATCTACGTGGGACGTCTGCTGGATGCTATTTGGCTTTGCTTTGGAGAACCTTGCCAAGGGAATCATCGTCTGCCGCGACCCTACGCTCGTAACGCGAAAGTTTCTCCAGAATTGGGACGGCAAGGGACACGACTTGGCTGCGCTATTTGACTGGGCGCAGATTTCGCTAGCTGATGAAGAAAGGGAACTACTCGTACGCACGTCACGAACCACCATCTGGAAAGGTCGGTACCCAGTGCCGATCAATTTCAAAATACCAGCCAAGCGCGAGGAGTTCCGCCAGAATCTAAGTGCCTTTCTGAATGCCGCACGCAGCAAGCCGAAGCGAGGATCGCAGCAATCGTTTAGGCGAGAAGAGCTGCGATTTGCGGTCGCAACTCACTCAGAACCCTTTCCGCGGGCGGCAGGTCTGGGACGAGAGGACCGAGCCATTGGTTCCATGTCTTCTGAACATACCCAAGCATTGGCTCGCGAAAAAAATCATCGGGTCCATGGAAGGTGACACTCCGTATCGCGCATTTTTCCCGAAGAAGCGATGCGAAACCGGCGAGGTCCAAATGCTCTTTGTACGCCGCGAGGATTCGCCAGAGATCGTAGTAATCTCGCGCCCGCGAACGGCTCCACCCCCGTTTTTCAAGCTTCTCAATATGCTGAAGAATGGCGCGCAGTTTCTCGGCAACGATCTCATCGATGGTGTAAACGAGAACTTGGGCGTCCACAGGCTCACCGTACTCGTGAAGCAGCTTCCGCTTGGCCGCGGGTTTGAGCACCTTTTCATCTGCGGTAGTTTCAATCATGACGCGCGTCAGCGTCTGTTTCTGCCAGGGAAAGCGCGCGCGGATCGTAAAGGCTTCCTGATCGCCGGGGTGTGGTTCCTTCTCCCTGTATCGTTCACAGGAGATTTCTACGGGAGCGTACTCATCCAGCAGCTTCGCCGCCGTATCGCAGGTCTCACGAATCGCTCGTTCCATGGCCTCTGCGGCCGGCGCGCCTTGCAGTAAGGAAAAATCCAGGTCTTCCGAGAAACGATACTCGCCGAAGTAACACTTCTTAAGGGCCGTTCCTCCTTTAAAGACCAGCTTGTCGCGCAACGAATCGTGTTGGGCGATGCCCGCGAGAATCCAGGACAGAAGATAATCCCGCTCGAGGATTTCCCACGGGACGCCGAGGCGCTTTCGTGCTTCTTGCAATCGTGTGTGCAGAGGTCTCATGCCTTGATTTTTCCGGTTAGGTTTTCCTGAATCATCCAACGCCGGTTGTAAGGTCCCTTGCGCGGTCCCGTGGGATCAAGCGTCCGATATCCCTTGATCGGAAGCTGCAGGAGAGGCCGAAGCGCGGTTGGGTCAACTTCCTGATTCTCCAGAACCCAACCGAGCCGCTTGGCTGTGGCTTCATCCAGCCGCGAAGCATAGCCGACAATTCGCTCGAGATTGAGATGTGGGCCTCGCACTTCAAAGGCGTGCAGAACTTCTGCAAAGTCGCCGCAGTACTGTGGCATGGATAGCCCATCAAGTAACGTGCGCTCCGGATCGGTGATGGACACGCGCGCCTCGCCGATCCAAATCTTTTGGGTTCCGAAGAACCGTGCCGGCTTGACTTGGATGAATTGGTAGATGACCCCGGCGACAGGATATCCGTTTCCGGCTCGGCCGGCCTGGCGTTCGCGTAGACGGGGAATCGCGGTCTGAGTCGTCGTGACGAACACCTTTCTGGGTGTTTGCTCCGTGAGACCGTGATGGTGAAGTGCCGACCAGTGGCTGATGGCGGCCGGCTCGACCAGCGCCATTGCGATCACGAATTCATGGCTGGGTGTCACTCCGGGTACGGTTGGGGAGATCGCATATAATCCCCGGCGCAGCGGAAGCAACCACCCATTGCGTCGGAGATGGTACAGAGATTCCCGTAAATACGATTCCTTCAAGCCGATGCGGGGGCTGAATTCCCGGGCCTGTTCGATAGAAAAGATCGCATGTCCTTCGGAGGAGAGTAGCCGAATGAGTTCGACCCCAAGGTCGGTCCGCTTTAGCTTTTGACTGTTTTCAGTTGGATAATGTCCTATCTTTGCCATATCGTATCTATTTTGTTTAGCTTCACTTAACCGTTAGTTGGATAATATCAAATTTTTGCCATGCAAAATCTACGAAACAACAGCTCGAATTAGGCACGAATTTGGAGCCGACGAGGGACCCTATAGTGGCGGGCAGACGTAATAATAATGATACTGATGATGACAACGACGATGATCCGGCGGATTGAGGTCGCAAATCTGAACATAGCGATGACTGGGACCGGGAAGATCGTCTTCTCATGCAAGACGACTCCGGGGCTGCATTACACGGTCAACCTTGGCGGGAAATCGGGCGTATTCGGTTTCCACAAAACGACGGAAGGGCCGAACCGCGGTTACGAAACTCTCGGTGCAGCCAGGCCTGAAGATCTCATCGCTGCACTTGAGCCAATCACCAATCAGCTTGTTCCAGAACTTCTTGCTGCGGTCCGACCCCGACGCCTCGGCTTCATTATCACCATATTGGAATCGTCTCCGGATTGTTTCCAAACATCGACAGCCCTGCGATTAGAAAGAAGGGAAGCACACTGCAGTTGCGGAATCGAAAACAAAAGGAATCGACGAAGAATGTTCAGGTCGGCAGATTGGCCAAGAATTGAACAAATTACGTTTGGCGGACCGTCCTCGATGCGCTAAGTCCAATACGCCCGAGAGGATTCGAACCTCTGACCTTTGGTTCCGGAGACCAACGCTCTATCCGGACTGAGCTACGGGCGCGTAAGGATGATTGTACCCTATCTAAATCTGTGTCGGCGGCGCATTTCGACACCGCCATCCAGCAACGTTGCATCTGAAAAAGCAACGTTGCTGTGGGATTTGCAACGTGGAATTTACAAAAACAGCACTGTTGCGGCGCTTGCAGTGTTGCTTTTGAAAAGTCAACACTGCTGGCGCGTTTCCAATGTTGAGATTGAAAAAACAACACTGCTGCGGTGTTTGCAGCCTTGTCTTTGAAAAAGCAACACTGCTGGCGCGTTTTCAGCATTGCATTTGAAAAATTAGCACTGCTGTGGCCTTTGCAACGCTGCTTTTGAAAAAGCAACGTTGCTGCGGTGTTCCGCGCCTTGCTTTTCCAAGAGCAACACTGCTGTGGCGTTTGTACTGTTGCTGCGCAAAAACCAATGGTTCCGCTCCAGCGGAGGCCTGAAAACGAAAATTTTTTCGCTGGATAATGTTACAAACCGCCCGACTGCGGGATGTTACTAATGAGAGCAAATGACAAGAACCTGCGACTTTGGAATTTTTCCAGTCCGGTTAGATTGACAGGACGGGCGCGAATGAAATTTTTTTGCTGGAGGGTGTCAGGTTTTGCCCGTTTGCGAGATGTTACTAGTGGAGGGGAATGACGAACAACCGCAAGAAGGACATCGAAATTTTTTTGATTGGGCCTGTTACAAACGGGCAGGTCGCGGTGTTATATCAGGAGCATCGGTGACGCTCCTGTAGGGGCTAAAAACATTTTGTTACGTTTGTAACAAACGGCCCGTTTCAAGTGTTATGTAAGTAGAGGACTGATGATCCGTCAGCGCATGTTTCACAACCCGCTGGCGAGCTCAATTTCCATCCAGTGACCATCGGCTCTGTTCGTTTCGCTCTAAAGCATTAGGGGAGAAGGTCCGGACGCCCTTCTCTGAGTCCTGTTGTCCTGCCGGCTGCAACGGCAGCCGTGCTTGTGAGACCCCTGTTTTTTCACGCGCCGGAAGTGTCTCTAAACCCTTAACCGCGGGTGCGAAAACCCGCATTGGAGGATGTATGGCTCAACTGATCCAAGCATCACTTGCATTTACCAAAATGGCGGCTGCTGAGTTGTTGTCGTTTCTCAACGCCGTCTATGCACGGATTAAGGATAATCCGGCATTCACTCTCAGCCTGCCTTTCGATATTGCTGTACTCAAGACAGCCATCGATGGCTACGCGGCTGCTGTCAACGAGGCGTTAGACGGGAGTAAGAAGGCAATCGCTGAACGAAACCGTCAGCGGGAAGTCGTGATCAAAATGTTACGGCAACTCGCCCATCACGTCGAAGCGGCATCGAAAGACGACCTGACCGTGTTTCTATCGAGCGGATTTGACCTCCGGCCGACTGGACGTACGAAAACTCCGCCGGTGTCGCAGTCCATCCAGAAAATCGATTCAGGCGACAACTCGGGTCAACTAGTCGTGTCGGTTGCGGCCGTTCCGGACGCGTACAGCTATCAAGTCCGGTGGGCTCCCGCGAGCACGGCTGGAACAGATACTGCGTGGACGATTCATTCGGTCGGGAAAACGAAACCGCCCGTTACCATTGGCAGCCTGACGCCGGGCACGGCCTATGTTTTTCAAGCCCGTGCATTGACCGACACGGGCTTCACCGACTGGAGCGATTCGGTCACCCGGATCTGCACGTAAAAGTAGGACACTCACTTGTGGCCCCCTCCTGGTACTTTGGAGGGGGCCTTTTTTTCAATTGAAAGAGTGATACAGCTTGTCCACCTTCTCTCTCATTTCCGCCGAGGCTTGCCAAAACTGATATCGACTGTTGGAGTAAAGACCGTTCCCGCCCCTGAGCCAGTCTTCGACTTGCTGTTGCAGAACGGGTTTCAGACGGCAGCCGGTCCAGATTGCGTGAATATGTGGCGGACCGGTCCAGCCGTCTTGACCGTCTTTGCGGTACCAGGCAGCGAATCCGGTGGCGGCAAGGCGTGCCAGCAACGTTCGGATCTGCGTTTGAGTTAGGCAGCGGACGCTGATATCGACGGCTCCGCTGTAAGGGTCTCCGTTTACAGTTCCGTCCGTATCGTGAACGTTTCCTCTTCCGGGCGAATGATTGATTCCCTGAGTGATCCGATGTGCGAGCGACAGGCTTCGAAGAGCGGAGTACGCATCCGGGTGGAGGCCCTCGGGCCCAGATGGATTCAATTTGCATCGAGCATCCGGGGACCACGGATAACTCTCGAAATACGGGACGAGCAAAACGATAACCAGGAGAGCGCTTGTAAGCAAGCGCGCCCGGAGGGAGTCGAACCCCCGACCTACGGATTCGAAGTCCGGCGCTCTATCCAGCTGAGCTACGGGCGCGTGGAAAAGATTTTATCACCTAACCGAATCCAGCATCTCGCCGACCCGCTGGAGTCCGGCGAGCAAGTATGAGGCTTCGTTGCCGAAGCCGAAGCGAATGTAGCCGTCGAGCAGAAACTGGTCGCCCGGCACGATCAATGTCGATCGCTCGACTCGCAAACGCTCGGCAAGCACACTCGAATTGATGCGCGCATGATATCGCGTCATGCAGATTGCCGCGGCTTTCGGGGGCACGTACTCGAACAGGCCGGGGCGCGAGTCCAGCCAATTTTTCAGATTCGGCCAGTTTTGATTGAGGAGCCGGCGGGTGCGCTCCAGAATGCGATCGCGCTGCTCGAGCACGCGGCAGCCAACCAGGTCGCTCAAAGCGGGTGGCGCGATCTTGGTGTAATCGGCATAGGACCAGACTTCCTCGATCGTTTCCTCGGATGCAAGAACCCATCCCAGGCGAAGTCCGGGCGTGCCGTAGGCCTTGGACAAGCTACCGGTGATGATCGTCTTCGGATACTCGCCCCAGAACGAGGGGGTCTCTTCGCCGATTCGCTCAGCGCCTCGATAAACCTCGTCGGCCAGGATCCAGCTACCATAGCGGTCCGCCACAGCCGCGAGAGCGTTGATTGTCGCGCGACCGAAGACCGAGCCTGTTGGGTTGTTCGGATTACAGAACGTAATGAGCTTCGTCTTTGGGCCGATTCGTGAGGCGATTTCTTCGGGATCCGGAAGCCATTCCTTTTCAGGCCGCAACCAGATTGGGACAATGCGGCCGCCAAGCGCTTGAATGAGTCCATAAGTCTGCATGTAATTGGGCAGAACAATGGCCACTTCGTCGCCTGGTTCAAGCAAGCGGAGGATGGAAATCAGATTGGCTTCCGCTGCACCGATCGTCGCTAGAACGTTCCTCTCGGTCGCTCCTTTATATAAGGATGCGACGAGCGACCGGAATCGCTCTGTCCCATTCGAAACGCCGTAACCCAACCGGCATTTCGCGAGGTTCTCTTGAGGAATACCTAACTCGCCTACGGTAAGTGGATGTACGCCGCTTTCCGATAAGTTGTATTCAACCGAGTTCTCGTACGTGGACTGCCACCGTTCCAATGCAAACCTTGGGAAATTCATAGGTGTGGTAATTTATAGGATTCTGGTGCCAGCGAGGTAGCTGTCATGCGAAACATGGTCATCATCGGATCCGGCCCCGCCGGCCTGACTGCGGCCATCTATGCGGCGCGCGCGAATCTCCAACCGCTTCTTATCGAAGGAAAGGAGCCGGGAGGACAGCTCACTTTAACCACGCTTGTCGAAAACTATCCGGGTTTTGGCGAAGGTATCATGGGCCCGCAGCTCATGGACGAAATGCGGAAACAGGCACTGCGTTTTGGAACTGAAATCGTAACGAGCTATGTCCATGCGGTGAAGCTCGAAGAGCATCCGTTTCGCGTGTATTTTGGGGATCAGGAAGTGATCACGAAGACGGTCGTGATTTCAACCGGATCCTCAGCAAAGCTCATCGGAATCGAAACCGAGCTGGAATTGATGGGGCACGGCGTTTCAACGTGCGCGACCTGCGACGGATTCTTTTATCGAGGAAAGGAGATCGCCGTGGTGGGCGGCGGTGACTCGGCCATGGAAGAGGCGACGTTCCTGACGAAGTTTGCCACGAAGGTTTCCGTGATCCACCGCCGTGACGTGTTGCGGGCCTCGAAGATCATGCAGGATCGCGCCTTGAGCAATCCAAAGATCCACTTCATTTGGGATACTGTTGTGGATCACGTCCGGGGGACGAGAGAGACCGGTGTCACTGGATTGAAGCTGCGGAATGTTAAGACGCTGGAAACGTCCGAACTCAAGGTGGATGGATTGTTTGTGGCGATAGGTCATAATCCAAACACCGATATCTTCGAGGGGCAGATCGAGCTGGACAGCCACGGTTACATCAAGACATTAGCGGACTCGACCCGCACCAATATTCCCGGCGTATTCGCATGCGGCGACGTTCAGGATCCGGTCTTCCGGCAGGCGATTACGGCTGCCGGCACAGGATGTATGGCAGCGATTGAGGCGGAGCGGTGGCTGGAGCACTGACGTGGACTTTAGTTGGCGAATCGATTTCGCCGCGAAGCGGCGAAAGAGCATAGCCCAGGGCGTCAGCCCTGGGAAGATAAGAGTTGATCGAAAAGCCCTGGAGGGCGACAGAATCTGGCGCCCTTTCAGGGCTTTCCAATACGATCAATTCTGACCCAGGGCTGACGCCCTGGTCTGATATGTGCGCGCCGCTTCGCGGCTGAAATGGTACCGGTCAACAGTTAAATGGACGAAGAGCACATTTTTACATTAGCCGAGGCGCAGAGTCTGCTTCCGAGGCTCCGCACGCTTTTGGGAGAACTGGGCCGCGAATGGAAACGGATCAGGGAGCTCAATCCCGAAATCCAGAAAGCTCGCGAGAATGCGCCGCTCAACGGGTACAGCAAGTTTGGAGTGGAATATGTAGAGTCGGTGTCACACCTGATGTCGTTGATCCACGAGATCATCGACCTGGGTGTGCTCCTCAAGGATGCGGACAAAGGGCTCTGCGATTTTCCATATATAAGGGACGGCCGGATGGTCTATCTCTGTTGGCAGTTGGGCGAGGACACGATTCGGTACTGGCATGATGTGGAGACCGGCTTTGCCGGCCGAGAACCGCTGGAGGAAAGCGATACGTGAAGGACCAAATGGACAAGATTCTCATCGCCGGCATCGACTGTGTTGCCGCTATTGGGGTCACTCCCGAGGAGCGAACCATGAAGCAGCGGCTCGCGATTGATGTGGAAATCGCGACCGGGACCGCCCAGGCGGCCCGAACCGACTCGCTTAAAGACGCTCTGGATTATTCCAAGGTCGCCACCGTCGTCATGGACGTCTGCAGGAGCCGCGATTTTCACCTGATCGAAACACTGGCGGAACTTTTGGCCGGCCGGATTCTGTCCGATTTTCACCCTCCACAGGTTCGGGTTCTCGTCCGCAAAATCTCGCCAGTCCTAGAACCACGCGTGAATTACGTCTCGGTCGAGATCGTGCGGTCCCGCTAATCCCTTCAAAATTTGGAATTTGTACCAAATTTTTATTGAAGATCTGGAATTTATTGCGCTATTCTTTCCCCTCGTTTTGATGGCCAGCTCCAACGGCCTCCAAGTCCATTACACCGTTGAAATCGCGGATTCATAAGGAGGTTGCTTGTCTACTTTGGAAGATACGTTGGTTGAAAGTCCGCAGGCCGACTACTCCACCCGAAACCAGGTAAAACCCAGTCCCGGAAAGCGCGTCATGAAGTACATCGACGCGGCCGTCTGCTACGGCGCTGGAGTGGTATTCGATACCATCCAGTACTTTAATCGCTTCAGTCCAAACCCCTCCTTTACGCCGAAATGGACCGAAAAGCCATTGCTCAAGTCATGGCAAAAGACCAAGCCGGTCCTTGGATGGCCGCGCCAAACGGATTCGCTCTGTCCTCAATGCGTCAAAGAAGCTCGCGAAGCGATCATCAATGGCAGCGTCGACTGGACACAGTTGCTCCACCAGAAAGTTGGAGAAGTTAAAGCCACGATTGTCGAACGCAATGGCCAGGTCTGGATGGTGAAAGATTGCCCTCAGCACGGCAAAACGGAAGACCTGATGGCCATTGATGTCAAATTCCTGGAATGGATCGAGAAGAATTTTCCCGGACGCGACATCCCCGCGCACGCCGACAAAGACCTTCACAACCACGGCAGCAGCACCATCCGGCACGGCCGAGGCGCCGTGCTGACGGTGGATCTCACAAACCGCTGCAACATGATGTGCGATCCCTGCTTCATGGATGCAAACCAGGTGGGCTATGTCCACGAGCTGACCTGGGAAGAGATCATGGAGATCATGGATAACGCCATCAAGATCAAGCCGCGGCGGCAGATGTCGATTCAGTTCTCCGGCGGCGAACCGACGCTCTCGCCCTATTTCCTGGACGCAGTCGCGTATGCCCGGAAAATCGGGTATTCCAGCGTGCAGGCTGCAACGAACGGGATCGAGTTCGCCAAGAGCAAAGAGTTCTGCCGCAAGGCTGCCGAATCCGGTCTGAGGTTTGTCTATCTGCAGTTCGACGGCATTGGGAACGACGCGAACAGCCATCGCCAGATCGGCAACCTTTTCGATGTGAAGCTGCGTGCGATCAACAATCTCCACGAAGCAGGCGTTGAAATCATTCTGGTGGTAACACTCGTCAATGGGGTGAACAACGACCAGGTCGGATCGATTATCCGATTCGCGATGGACAACCCCAAGAAGATTGCTTTCATTGCATTCCAGCCGGTTTCCTTCACGGGCCGCGATGAAGACATTACGCCGGAACGCCGGCTGCGGCAGCGGTATACGCTCTCGCATTTGGCGAATGATGTGAAGTCACAGGTCGGTGTCACCGAACCTACTCGCGACTGGTTTCCGCTTTCATTGATGGGAGCATTCGCCGACTTTGCCGATCTGGTCCACGGGCCAGGCGCGGATTGGGGCCAGGTGAGCTGCGGCTGCCACCCGAACTGCGGCGTCGGCACGGCGATGATGATCAACAAGGAAACCAAAGAGTATGCTCCGGTTCCGCAGTTCCTGAACATCCCCGGCCTTGTGAGCGACATGCAGAAGATTACCGATGCCGGCCGGGGCAAATGGTTCTCGAACAGCATGATGGGCCTGGCACTTCTCAAGAACTACAACCCGTGGGGTTCGCCGCCGAGCCTGACACTGATGGACATCATGAAGAAATTCGACAAGTCCTTCGGCTTGTCCGGCAAGAGCTACGGCAAAGTTTCGGGTGACCGCACGATGGACGACATCGAGCGCCGGCGGAAGGATCCGTGGAATTTCTTGTTCGTCGCCGGCATGTGGTTCCAGGATCTATTCAACTATGACTTCCGGCGAACCGAGATGTGCATCATTCCGTACGCGACCCAGCTCGGCGAGATTTCCTTCTGCGCGTATAACACCGGGATCGGCTGGCGGAAGATCATTGAAAATATGTACAAGACCGCCAGTGTTGCCGAGTGGAACAGAAAATACGGCAAGCACGGAGTCTACGCCGCCGGGAAATCCGTGCCATTGGACACCTACGATCACAACCTGGTGCTCAACCCTGTCGACGTCGCCCGCGTTCGCGTCCATGGCGAGGAGCCCCAGACCGCCGCTGATGAAGAACGGCTTGCGCGTCAGAAGGCCCGCGAAGCTGATAAGATGCGGCGAATGATGGATGAGCTGACGTACGGGAAGAATCTGAGTCAGGACGAAAAGACGGAGCTCGTAAAGATCGAACTCGCCCATCGCGGCAGATAAAAATAGCCACAAGCATATTCCCCTCCTCGCAGAGGAGGGGTGGCGCGACAGCCAGCGGGCTGGCGCGCCGGGGTGGCGCAAAGCGCGAGCCCGATAGGGCGAAGCCTCAATAGAAGTTCGGCAGTTCGGCCGAGACGGTTTTGCCGGTCTTCTCTTGAGGCTTCGCCCTGTCGGGCTCGCGCTTCGCGCCCTCCTCTGCGAGGAGGGGAATGCTTTTTGGGGCTAAATTCCCAGCGCTTTCCTTCCGGCCTCCGAGATCCGCTGCGGCGACCATGCCGGTTCCATCACGATCTGGACCTTCGGATTCGGAAAACCCGCCTCGGCGAGTTTTTTCTGGATATCGCCGGCGATGACGGTGCCCGAGGGGCAGGCCGGCGAGGTGACCGACATCTTGACATCGACGGAGTCCGGATTCGCCTTGACTTCATAAATCAGGCCGAGGTCGACGACGTTCAGCGGGATTTCCGGATCGTAACATTCCTTTAATACTTCGTAGACGAGATCCTCCTCAGACATCGATGCCAGCCGCGGGTCCCGGGCTTTCTCGGCAAGAGCCTCAGCCACCGTGGCTTCCATGGCCTTCGTCGATGCGGCGTAGACCCGCGCATCTTCTTCTTGTTCTTCCTCAGAGAAGGATCGCGTTACCTTGGACTGCCGGCGAATGGCGATGAGGATGCCGGCGACGAGGAGAACGGGCACAATGAGGAGCAGAGAGATCAGCACGAATACTGATTTTCACCAGTAAACCCTGAGAGTTCAAGGGTATAATTTTTTGTGTATAATACGCGTTTGCACCATCGATCGAACTCCAGTCATTAAATCTGTCCGAAGGGGTTAAAGACAATGGCTTCTGCATCCGTGAAAGCTCCAGAGCAACCCGTCGTTGACATCACCGCCGGTCCTTATCGCGTCGCGAGCACGCTCATTAAGGTGCAAACTGAAGAACGTGAAGAGCTGCATAATCTCACAAAGCTGGTTCGGAACTTCGTCAGATCGTCAGGAATTCGCGCAGGCCTCGTCAATATTGCATCCCTTCATACAACGAGTGCTATTTTCATTAACGAGTGGCAGGACGCTTTGATCCACGACTTCAAGGCATACATGGCCAGCGCGATTCAAAAGGATCTCTATTACCGTCATAATGATCCGGCGTGGTCGGACTGCGACCGGCACAATGCCGACTCGCACTTGCGCTCTTTGATGCTGGGCATATCGTTAACGCTTCAGATCGCGGATGGAGATGTGGTTCTCGGCGAATGGCAAAGTATTATTATGGCGGAGTTGGACGGTCCGCGGGAACGCTCGGTTCGGCTGCAAGCTACGGGGATCGCCAGTGAGAAGTAGTTGAATAAAGGAGTTTTGCAGAATGGCAATCGTATTGACCAAGAAAGCTGAAGACAAGGTAAAGGAAATTCTTTCCGAACAGCCCGAACCGTATGCCGGCCTGCGTATTCAGGTGGTCGGCGGGGGGTGCTCCGGTTTCCAGTACCGGATGGGCTTCGATAAAAGCTTCAATGACCAGAGCGACGCCATATTTGAATTTGAGGGCCTGAAGGTATTTGTCGATAAGGCAAGCCTCCTTTACATGGACGGAGCCGAGGTCGATTACGTCGAAGGACTGCATGGCGCTGGTTTCAAGTTCAATAATCCGAATGTTACCGGCAGTTGCGGTTGCGGTAGTTCGTTTAGCGTTTAGCACGTAAGATCTACGGGGGAGCTCATGGCTGAGAGGATCCGTCAGGGATCGACCCCTAGAACCTGATTCGGATAATGCCGACGAAGGGAGCAGAAAATGAGTAGTTTCAAGCTCGAATTCAAGGATTCCACTTACCTCGATACTGCATTTCCCGGCAGCGAGCGCATCTACATCCGAGGCAAACTTCATCCTTCGGTTCGAGTACCTCTGCGAGAGGTTTTAACCAAGGACGGCGCGCGCGTCCGGATATACGACACGCGGGGGCCTTGGGGCGATGCCGACTGGCTTTGCGACGTCCGCCAGGGTCTCGGCCCGCTTCGGCTCGAATGGATTCTCGACCGCAGCGACACCGTCGAATACGACGGCCGCACCGTGCGGCCGGAAGACAACGGTTATTTGAGCTTCAAACACGCGGCGCAAAGTCAGGGCCGGATGCGGCTGGAATCCTTTCCAGGGCTGAAGCGTTCTCCCCGGAAAGCCGCTCCCGGCTTGGCCGTTACTCAGTTGGCGTACGCGCGCAAAGGGATCATCACGCCCGAAATGGAGTTCATTGCTATTCGCGAGAACCTTGGACGCGAACAGGCGTATGAAGCGGCGCGCGATGATCGCTCGGATCTTCGCTTCCAGCATCCGGGCGAGTCCTTCGGTGCCGCCATCCCGAAATACATCACTCCCGAGTTTGTCCGTGACGAAGTTGCGCGGGGCCGCGCGATTATTCCGGCAAACATCAATCATCCCGAATCGGAGCCGATGATCATCGGCAGGAATTTTCTGGTCAAGATCAACTCCAACATCGGCAACAGCGCGATATCCAGCTCGATTGAAGATGAAGTCGAAAAGATGCGATGGAGCATCACCTGGGGCGCCGATACGGTGATGGATCTCTCGACAGGCCGCAATATTCACGAAACCCGGGAATGGATTTTGAGAAATTCACCGGTGCCGATTGGAACGGTTCCGATTTATCAGGCACTCGAGAAGGCCGGCGGCCGCCCTGAAGAGCTGACCTGGGAAATGTATCGGGATACATTGCTCGAGCAGGCCGAACAGGGTGTCGATTATTTCACGATCCATGCCGGTGTTCGGCTTCGTTACGTCCCGCTGACGGTGAAGCGCCGCACCGGAATTGTCAGCCGCGGCGGATCGATCCTGGCGAAGTGGTGCCTCGCGCATCATCAAGAGAATTTCCTGTATACGCACTTCGAAGAAATCTGCGAGATCATGCGCGCATACGACATTTCATTCAGCCTCGGCGATGGCCTACGCCCGGGTTCGATAGCAGACGCCAATGATGAAGCGCAATTGGGAGAACTCGCGACGCTAGGCGAACTGACGAAGATTGCGTGGAAACATGACTGTCAAGTCATGATCGAAGGTCCGGGTCACGTGCCCATGCATTTGATCAAAGAAAACATGGATCTCCAGCTCAAGCTCACGCATGAAGCTCCGTTCTACACGCTGGGACCGCTTACAACCGATATCGCGCCGGGCTACGACCACATCACCAGCGCCATCGGCGCAGCGATGATCGGCTGGTACGGAACCGCCATGCTGTGCTACGTCACACCGAAAGAGCATCTCGGCCTGCCCACGCAAAAGGATGTGAAAGACGGCGTCATCGCCTACAAGATCGCAGCGCACGCTGCCGATCTGGCAAAAGGCCATCCGGGAGCGCAGGAGCGTGACAACGCTTTGAGCAAGGCACGGTTCGAATTTCGATGGGAAGATCAGTTCAACCTCAGCCTCGACCCCCCAACTGCTAAAGATTTTCACGATGAGAGTCTTCCGCAGGACGGTGCCAAGCTTGCCCATTTCTGCAGCATGTGTGGTCCGCAATTCTGCTCGATGAAGATTACGGAAGAAGTGAAGGAAGCGATGGATCAAAAGAGCGTGGAGTTTCTGAAGGCGGGCGCGGAACTGTACATTCCGGAAAATTCGGGGTAATGAGACACATTCCCCCCTTCGCAGAGGAGGGCGCGAAGCGCGAGCCCGATAGGGCGAAGCCTGAATTGAAGCTCGGCGAAACGTTTTCGCCGAACTGACCACCCCGTCCGCTCCTTTACGAGGTGGCTTCGCAACATTTGATTGATGTCGCGTCCACCCCTCCTCTGCGAGGAGGGGAAACCCCTCCTCTGCGAGGAGGGGAATTTTTACTTCGAATCAATCACCAGTTCCGGTTCCGAGATGATCACGCGCGTGTACGGCGGCACCGAGCGCGTCAGCCAGACATTACCCCCAATCACTGAACCGCGACCGATCACAGTTGTCCCGCCGAGGATTGTTGCGCCGGCGTAAATGACGACATCGTCCTCAATGGTGGGATGTCTCTTTTTGCCCCGAATCATGCGGCCTTCTTCGTCCATAGCGAAACTCAAGGCTCCGAGCGTGACGCCCTGATACAGCTTCACGCGGTTTCCAATCGTCGTCGTTTCACCGATGACTACGCCTGTTCCGTGATCGATGAAGAAGCCATCGCCGATTGTGGCGCCGGGATGGATGTCGATGCCGGTGATCGAATGGGCATGCTCCGTCATGATTCGGGGCAGCAGCGGGATGGTTTGGGCGTTGAGCTCGTGCGCCAATCTGAAGGTGGTAATTGCAAGGATTGCCGGATAAGCAAAGATCACTTCATCGATGCTCTTCGCGGCGGGATCGCCATCGTATGCGGCCTGTACATCGGCCGACAACCGGACGCGCAGTTTCGCTAATTTTCGCAGGAAGAGAATTGCTTGCCCTTCGGCGACCTTCCAGCAGTGGTCGCAAGTCTCGTCTCGTTTCTCCTCGCATTGCGGCCGGACGCCGCGGTAGATCTCCTGAGTAAGGCGCGCGTAGATCGAATCGATGAGGTCGCCGATGTGATATTCAATGTTCGCGACCTCGACATACTTTCGCCCGAAGTAACCTGGATAGATCACTTCAAGCAGA
>QHWY01000309.1 GCA_003223875.1 Acidobacteriota bacterium
GCATAGAGTGGAGAGCTATGAAACCGAAGGCCTGCTGTGGACAGTGCTGCTCGTTGCCGGTCGCTTTCGATAGCAGCGGCGTTGGCCGCCAAGCAGGTGGAGAAGGGACAAATATCGCTCAACCCGCTTAAGCCTCGCAACGAATAGAAGGAATTCGACAGCCGAATCCGATGCGGGCATCAGTCGGATTACTCCTCCCTTGTCGCCAAGTGTTTAGTGATCGGAACGAAATATGTGACCAGAGGCACCAGTCCATGCCAACGCCCGAAGTCTCCATCGCCGAAACGACGTTGTTATGTTGAGCTCCCTAATCCAGACTTCGTCACGGTCCAGGGCCTCGCGTGAAATACGAAGGTGACTTTTCTTTTGTAATCGAATTACGCCTCTGGACGAAGGCCTCCGTGACTGGAAGACCCTTAAACTCGAGCGCGTGTGAGGGAATCGCTGAACCCCATAGCGAGCAAGAGAGAGGCCCTTCAGGGTTTCATTCCTGTGATCGAGCCACTTATTGCACGCGGGTCGCGCATCGGCCAGCGGCCGCTATCGACCTGGGCCATAAAGTCTCCCACAATGCGGTTGAATTCGTCGGGTGCCTCGAGATTGATCGTATGGCCGCAATTCGGCATAAGCGTGAGCGCTGCCGATGGAATATTCTGCTTCATCAAAATGCCAGGCTGAAGGCACGGCCAGTCCTCGTCGCCGGAAAGAACCAGCGTCGGAACGGTAAGACGCTTCATCTCATCGACCAGGTCATAGAGCGAAGGGCGCTCACGCTGAACGCCAAGCTGCGTGTTCACGGAACCCATCTCGGAATGCTCTGCCAACATCCGCTTGAACTCGGCGAAGCCACGCGGATCTTTGTTCTCGAATTGTACACGGGTCGGCCCGTATGCGTACTTTTCGGCAAATGCAGGCATCTTCGCCGACTTGATGATTTCGGCAATCGCCGCCGCTTCCTCGCGAAAGCGAGCACGCTGCGAGGATTCGGCGCCGTATCCGCAGCCGGCGACGCATAACGACAGTGCTCGATTGGGATACCGGAATCCGAAGTGAAGCGTAGCAAAGCCACCCATGGACAGGCCGACAATATGCGCCCGGTCAATGGACAGGTGATCCAGCACGATCTTGATGTCGTCGGCCGCATGGGTTTGCGAATAGGCAGTGAGGCTCTCCGGGACGTCCGATGGCGGATAACCTCGGGCGTTGAATGCAATACAGCGATATCGCCGGCCGAAGTGCCGCATTTGCGGCTCCCAACTCCGAAGATCGCCCGCAAATTCGTGCACGAAGACTACAGGCTTACCCGTTCCGGTTTCCTCATAATAGAGTCGGACCCTATCCTGTGTGGTCGCGTAAGACCCAGTTGTGTTGGCCGGTGCTGCTGCGCCGGTGCGACCCTGAGCGAGTTGAGTTTGCTGCCCCATTGCCGCCGGAACCAATCCGGCGAGCGCCACCGCGCCAGCCGACGCTTCCTTCAAGAAACCGCGACGGCCAACCGAAGTTTTCTTGGATGCCATAGGATCTCCTTGACAATGTAAACGAGCGATTTTCGCTTGATCCGCCTACCATTCTGCCGCTCAGCGGCGAGCCGCGCAAGAACTACGCAAGCTTCCACTTGGTGAACTGACTTTCCCAGTCTGAATCGAACAAGTCAAGTCCGGTCGGACGACGGGAGAACCGGTACCGCCTCAAACACCGCCTTGAAATTGAAATAGTCAATCTGAGAAATAACTTCGGATGATAATGCTGCGGACGCCACACTGTTGCAGGTGGGCTAAAGGTTTGGTTCCTCATGAAATTCGGATGGATTGATCGGAAGTGCAAACATGGCCGTGGGAGATTCTCCGGGTCGAAGTAAAGAGCGATTCGTGTGCGGCGGCCCTGTTTCGCCGTGGCGACTCTTTTGGATATGGGCGGTGATCGGTGCTCAATCGTTCGGTGGCGGTGCGGCCACGCTGTATTTGATCCGGCGCGAAACTGTCGAGCGGCACGGATGGCTCACTGAGGACGACTTCAGCCGATATTGGGGCATTTGTCAGATCGCGCCGGGCATCAATATTCTGGGGCTGGTAAGCCTGATTGGCTGGCGGCTTGCCCGAGCGTCCGGTGCGCTACTCTCCGTCTGTGGCTTGCTGCTGCCGAGCGCCGGGATTACGGTCGGTCTGACCTCGATCTACGCCAGCGTTCGGGAAGTGCCGGTTGTTCGCGCGGCGATTGCGGGCGTCGTGCCCGCAACGGTCGGTTTGGGTTTGTTGTTGGCGTTCACTATGGTGCGCCCGTTGCTAAAAAGCGCCCGGAGCGACGGACGTGCAAGCACACTCGTCGCGGTAATCCTGTTACTGGTAACCACGATCGTCGCCGCGCGGGCGCGTACGCCAGTGCTTGCCATACTCTGGTGCGCGGGCGCGGTGTCGGCGGTGGCGCAATGGCAACTCGTACCTCGCCAGAGGTCGCCACGATGAGCCACCATCTCGCGCTTTTCTGGATCATGTTGAGGGCGGCGCTACTTTCGACCACCGGCACAGGAAATCTTCCGATTGTTCACCAGGATCTCCTGTCGCGAGGTTGGGCAACCGACCGCCAATTCGCCGAGGCTCTTGCAATCGGCCAGATCAGTCCCGGCCCGACCGGACTCTGGGTGATCAGCTTAGGTTATTTCGTTGGTGGATTGCGCGGTGCCGCACTGACGCTGATTGCGATCGCGCTGCCACCGCTGCTGGTCCTGCTGCTGGTCCATGGTCTGTACCGCCGCTTTGGCCACCACCCTGCCACTCAGGGATTTGTCCGCGGCTTGGCTTTAGCTGTCGCCGGGGTCTTTGTGGTCGTCCTGACCGGCATTATGAACACGGCTGGCTGGAACTCTACGAATCTGATGATTACCCTGGGCGCGATTGTCCTCGGCGCAACCCGTCGCGTACCGATTTTCGCGGTGTTGGCGGTGGCCGCGATTGTCGGAATCGTGCTGTTTTGATGGGCGGCAACACGGAACCTGCGCTCGCTAGTATTCTGCGAACATTCGTTTGATTTGCTCAAGATTGTTCGTTTTCGTGAGCGCCAGCATCAAGAGAATGCGGGCCTTTTGCGGATTGAGTGTGTCTGCCGGAATCATTCCCATCTCATCGTACTCTTCGCGACCCACGACTCGACCGTTGCCTGTTCGGCTGGACCGTACTAAAACTGGACGGGAGGCAGCGGGCAGTGACAAAACCTCCTTCACGGCTGTTTTTTCAATGCTTGAAAGAGTGCCTGCTCCTGTGCCCGCGAACACAATGCCGTTGACGCCGCTTGTGATCAGAGCGTGAATCATTGCCGAGTTCGGCTCGACGTATGAGTAGAGGATGTCGACTTTTGGCAATGTCTTGATTTGACTGACATCGAACTCAGAATTGACAGAATGGCGCTTCGTCGATGTGCGATAGAAACTGACCTTGTCTGCATCGACATAGCCGAGGTAGCCAAGCTCAGGGGAGCGGAACGTCTCCACCCGATACGTGTTCGTCTTAGTTGTATCCCGCGCCGCGTTGATTTCTTCATTCATAACAATCAGGACGCCCTTGCCACGGGCCTCCAAAGACGACGCAGTACGAACCGCATTCAGTAAATTGAGAGGTCCATCTGCGCTAATCCCCGTAGCGGGCCGCTGGGCTCCCACGAGAACCACAGGACGGTCGTGTTTGACTGTCAGATTGAGGAAGTAGGCCGTCTCCTCGAGAGTACTCGTCCCGTGCGTGACCACGATGCCGGCGATTTTGGGATTATGCGAGAAGAGTTCATTGATGTGGTTTGCAAGCGTAATCCAATTGTCGATAGTGATATCGGGGCTGCCGACGTTCACTATTTGTTCTACTTTCACTTCTGCGAACTGCTTGATCTCGGGAACGGCGCTCACGAGTTCCTCACCGAGGATTGAACCAGCCTTATATTCCGTCAAGCTCGTTGAGGAAGCTCCCCTACCCGCAATCGTACCGCCCGTGGAAAGGACCCACACTAGCGGCAACTCTCTGTTGTGAGACTCTTGCGCCCAACCAAACACCGGGCACGTCAAGCCGACCGCGATCAACGCGAAAGCAGCACGGTGACGGGCTTTGAAAGCAAGATTGAATTTGCACATGGGAGCCTCCGAGCGCTCACAATAGCGCAGAAGAATGATGACGTCACGATTTCGTTGACACATCGAACCGACACTAGCTTTGGAAAGCAACAGGCCAATGTATCTCAACCGCTAATAGCGGCTTTTTCTCGTCGTTTTTTACCCAGCGGCATATATGTGGATTACGTTAGGATTGTGGTTGCGTAATCCGCCTGATCCTCAGCTTTATCCGCGAAGTGCGGTCGCGAATAGCCGCGGCGAGCCGGTTCTCATGAGCCAGGTCAGGCGGCCTGTAGCGGATTCCGGAGGAACTACGATGATGACGACCCTGCGATTCGGCTCTAGAGAGCGCAGGCTGTGTTGCGCGCCGCCAAAGGTTCAGAGCGCCATTTTGCTGTTGGCCCTTTTGGCTGGGTTGCTTGCGCCAGGCGCGATGGCGGTGGTGCAGAGCGGCATTGCCGAAGTGAATGGAACGAAGTTGTACTACGAGATGGCGGGCAGCGGACGCGTGATTGTCCTGCTCCACGGAGGAGCCGTGGACCGCAGAGCGTGGGATGAACAGTTCACCGAGTTCGCCGCGAAATACAAAGTTATCCGGTACGATTTGCGCGGGGCCGGGAAGTCGGCCAGTCCCGATAAGCCCTTTTCGAACTCAGAAGACCTGCACCAATTGCTCCGGTTCCTGAAGGTGGATAAGGCTTACCTGATCGGCATATCGCGCGGTGGAGGAATCGCTTTTGATTTTACGCTCGAGCATCCGGAAATGACGGGAGCTCTCATCCTGGTCTCCTCGAATCTTGGTAACACCCCTCGGGCCTACACCGAGATGTTTGAACGGACCACCGAAGCCGGGAAGAAGAACGGCGCCGCGGCGGCCGCCCGAGTCTGGGGGCTTGACCCTTATCAAGGACCGGTGCGAGAGGCCGCGCGGGACGGCGTGCTCAAAATCTTGGAAGAAAATCTGCCGCGGTTCCGGCATTTTGACGGCTCGGTCGCTGTGCCACAGACGCAGTCTTATGACGGCCCCGCTTACAAACGGCTGTCGCAAGTCCGTGTCCCCACGCTTGTCGTTGCGGGCGCTAAAGATGCTCCAGATGCACGTGCGAACTACGACAACTGGGCCAAAGGAATCCCGAACGCAAAGAAGGTTGTGTTTCCAAACGCCGCACACCTGGTCAACATCGACATGCCGAAGCAGTTCAACCAAACCGTGCTCGAGTTTTTGGGCAAGCTGTAATTACGGTTTGACCGCGATCATCTGTAGCTCGACTCGTGCTCCAATGTTCAGCGCGGTCACTTGCACAGTGGCCCTTGCCGGAGGATCGGTCGGAAAGTATTCGCGGTACACAGCATTGAACTTATCAAAGTCATTGAAGTTGGCGATAAAAGCGGTCACAGAGACAACGTCTTTGAAGTCCATACCTGCACCCCTCAGAACCTCACGGATATTCGCCAGCGCCTGCCGCGTCTCGCCCTCGATGCCACCCGGTGCGAGCTTGGCGCTGACTGGATCGCGCCCGGTATGGCCAGATAGATACAGCGTGTTCCCTGCAAGAATGCCCGGCGAGAGTGGCAGGCCGGTGTTTGGAGCCTTTTGCGGACGAACTGCCTTCCTACCGCTGCCCGACTGCTGGGCGTCCACCGACTGTTGAAACGGAACGCCAAGCAGGACACCAAACATTAACCCAACAACGCCCGCCATAGCGATACGAGCTCGATTACCTGTCATCGTCATATCACTTCCTTTCTTAATAGCCAGCGAGCTAAGAAATTTCGACGCCGGCGCACGGTTTTCAGTGCACTCCGAATCAGAATGTCCATGATTTCTGCCTTCAGTTAAGGAGTTCGAAAGGACAATTAACGGCTACTGAATGGAATTGGCGAGTTCTATTATCCGAGTTTCAGTCAATCCGCCCGAAAGGAAATAAATATGATCGGTCGTGCTCCACACCAGTGCCAAATCCCCGACCTTGCTGGCGTTCTGCATAAGCAATCCGGAACCGGAATTCAGGCGCACTTCGTGAATATCCATTTCATAGCGAATTGGGATCGGAAAAAACACCGCCGGATTGGCTGCGAACTTCTCACGAAGCGTCCGGGCATCGGGTCCGTTGATTCCCACAACGCGGAACAGCACCTCGACGAACTGGTCTAAAGGAAAACCCGAAGGTGTGTTGAGCGTCAGCGGCGGCGCCTGAACGATAAGGAAGTCGCCATAGTCGGCGAGAACGCCCCGCCCCTGTTCGATGGCAATCGTGACAGCGTCCCAGTCTTGCGGCACGGTAACATTTGTCACCGTCCCATCGCGCAAAGCCTGGTTAAGAGCCGCAATCTCGATTCTGGCGTCCGCGTGAACCGGATCAGTCACGCCGATCTGAAGCGGTGTAGCCGACTTGGGAAGGCGAGGAGTGAATCCCGCCCGCGTTGCCGCTTCGTTGAGGCTGGCGACAGGCTCGGCATCCGGAACCGGTTCTGCAAAAATCGCGCGCAATGATGGCGGCAGTCTGTTCATTCCCGCGGGATCCACGCGCACAATTTCAAAGCGCTTCAGCTTAATGGCCTGGGGTGATTGCAGCGCAATGATAAGAGCAAGCAGAGGAAGCATGGAACGAGTATAGACCTGCAATTACTCGAACTGCTTTCGGAATTGCTCGAACTGCTT
>QHWY01000310.1 GCA_003223875.1 Acidobacteriota bacterium
TCATCCCGCTTGGACAACAATGAAGGCCAACAGTGCTTTCTGTTTCATTTGCGCCGGATTCTCTCTTTGGTTGCTGAACCTCAGGCCAGCCACCGGGCTGAAATTGCGCTTGGCTCAAGCCTGTGCTCTGGCCGTCACAGTAGTCGGCCTGCTGACGCTGGGAGAGTATCTTTCCGGGCATGACTGGGGAATTGACCAACTATTGATTCGGGAACACCCGGCCGATGCGCAGGCCCCCCTTCTCGTCAGGATGGCTGTTGGGACTGCTTTGAGCTTTGTGATTTTGGGAATAGCGTTAGTCATTTTGGATGTGGAAACCAACCGTGGGCGATGGCCCTCTCAACACCTCGTCTTGGCGGCCGCGTTCGTTACCCTGTTGGCTTTTGTCGGGAACTTCTACGGCGTCGCCGTCGGCTATGAAAATGTTTCTCGCGGGTCGGTAGCCTTTCACACCATCGCAGCTTTCTTTTTGCTGTGCCTGGGTATTCTCCTTGCCCGGCCCGATCGTGGAATAATGGCCAACCTTTCGAGCGACAGCATCGGGGGTGTCCTAATGCGCCGGTTGTTGCCCGCGGCGCTTCTCCTTCCGGTGCTGCTGGGCTGGCTCAGTCTGTTGGGTGAGCAGTTGGGTCTTTACGGGCCAGCCGCCAGTTCGGCGCTATTTGCCACATCCATACTCGTCGTTTTTGGCGGCCTTGTTTTATGGACGGCACAGACCTTGAATCGCGTCGACATTGCGCGCTGGCGCGCCGTAGAGTCCCATCAGCAGTTGGCTGCAATTGTCGAATCTTCAGATGACGCCATTGTCAGCAAGAACCTGGATGGGATCATCACCAGTTGGAACCAAGGAGCCGAACGGATATTCGGCTATACTGCCGCCGAAGTAGCGGGCCAGCCCATCTTGATGCTGATTCCGGCCGATCATGTCAATGAGGAGCAGGAAATTCTCGAACGGCTCAGGCGGGGAGAGCGGATCGAACATTTTGAGACGGTGCGGAGGAGGAAGGATGCATCGCTTGTGGACGTCTCGCTTACCATCTCCCCAATCAAAGACAGTCGTGGCCAGATTGTCGGCGCATCGAAAATCGCTCGCGACATCACCGAGCAGAAGCGTTCGCAGGAGCGCTTGCGCCGGAGCGAGGAGCACTTTCGCGTCACCCTCGCCAGCATTGGCGACGCGGTCATTGTCACCGATGGCCGGGCCGATGTCACCTTCATGAATCCGGTTGCCGAACAACTCACCGGTTACACACTCCAGGAGGCTCAAGGAGCGCCGCTGTCGTCCTTGTTCAAGATCATCAACGAATCAAGCCGCAAGCCCGTCGAGGTTCCAGTCAACAAAGTGCTTCAGCAAGGTGTTGTCGTCGGCCTGGCCAACGACACTGTTCTGATCTCGAAAGATGGTACCGAACGGCCCATCCTCGATAGCGCAGCTCCCATTCGCAACGCCAGCGGCGAGCTGACCGGCGTGGTGCTGGTTTTCCGGGACGTCACCGAGCATCACGCCGCGGAATTGAGGGCCCGCAGACTGGCTGCGATTGTCGAATCTTCGGACGACGCCATTATCGGCAAGAACCTGAATGGGATCATTGCCAATTGGAACCAAGGGGCCGAGCGGATGTTCGGTTACACTGCGCAGGAGGCGGTGGGGCAGCCGATATCGCTCATCGTTCCGGCCGAGCGTCATCACGAGGAAGAGCAAATCTTGGCGCGGCTCAGGCGCGGTGAACGCATTTTGCACTTTGAAACCATTCGCCGCCGCAAAGACGGAACCCTGCTCGACGTCTCACTGACTATGTCACCGATAAAGGATTCTCTGGGCCGAATCGTCGGCGCCTCCAAAATTGCCCGGGATATTACGGAGCGCAAGCGGTCCGAGCAGGCGCTGCGCCAGAGTGAGACGAGCTTCCGCACGCTCGCGGAGGAACTCGAAATAAAGGTTCAAGAACGAACGGCGCAGTTGCAGACGAGCCTCAACTCCGTGGAGGACCTGCTCTACACTATCGCCCACGACCTGCGGGCTCCCAATCGGACCATGCAGGGGTTTGCGCAATTGATCCAACTGGAGTACGGAGACCAGCTTGATGCCGCGGCGCGCGATTACTTGAACCGCATCAGCACGGCGGCGGTGCACAACGACGAATTGATCCGCGACCTGCTGGAGTATGGGCGGCTATCGCATGAAGAGGTGCCTCTGGCACCGGTGGACCTCCGGCAGACCGTCGAGTCGGTGCTGAATAATATCGAGGGGGAAATCCGGCAGCGCCATGCGCACATTCACCTGGGAGGAGAGTGGCCGGTTGTGGTAGCCAATGAGGGCATGCTCAAGCAAATCCTGACCAATCTCTTGACGAACGCTCTCATCTACGTGCCACCGGACCGGGAGCCGGATATTACCATTGCCAGCGAATCGGAAAACGCCAAAGCGGTGTTACGCGTGAAGGACAACGGCATCGGAATTCCCCCGGAGCAGATCGACCGGGCATTCAAGCCGTTCATACGCCTCCCGAATCCGATCCATACCCCCGGCACAGGCATGGGTTTGGCCATTGTGAAGAAAGCAGCAGAACGCATGGATGCAGCGGTGGGCGCCGAATCCACGCCTGGACGAGGCGCCTGTTTTTGGTTGGAACTGCCGACCGCGTGAGTCTATCTGGAGACAGTCCACAAACAATGAAAACCGTGCTCTACGTGGATGATAATCCAAATGACCTGTTCCTGGTCGAACGCGCCTGCCGGAACGGACGGGTCTCCTTCCTTTTGAAGACGACGAACAGCGGGACGGCGGCAATTCGTTATTTGAGCCGCGACGGCGAGTTCGCAAATCGCACAGAGAATGCGTTTCCGGACCTGATCCTCCTTGACCTGAAAATGCCCGAAATGGACGGGTTCCAAGTGCTGCGTTGGATCCGGACCAATCCCGCAACACAGATGATTCCCGTGGCACTTTTTTCTGCCTCGCTCATTTCCGGGGACATTGCCAAAGGCTGGGCCGAAGGGGCCAACTACTTCATCGTCAAACCTTCGGCACTCACGACGCTCATCGAAATCGTTCGTGCCGCAGACGAATTCCTGGAATCTGACTCGAGGAACTGCGAGGCGTTGACGCGGTTTTCCGAACCCAGGGAGAGACGTTAGCATGCTGGCTTGCCGGCTCACTCGCTCTCGTGCCCACCCGCCCACTTTTTCCTCATCTTTCGTGTTGCGATCAGCCGGAAGCATTGGGAAAAGGCAGATGTAGCTCATCAACTTCACGTTAAACACAAAATGCCGGATGTTTCGGATCTATTGCGCGATTTAAATGAGGCACGGAAAGCAAATGTTTATGGTGACGTCCCCGCGCCATCACTCAACGCGGAAGACGTGGCACAGAGAATCGAAGAATTTGTGGAAGCCGTAAAGGCGGCATTGCCGTGATTAAAACAGATACTAATCGTGTTATGGGTTTCCTGCGATGGCCCACTCAAAGGGCAAAGCAATGGGTCAAAGGCTTTTTGAGCACTGTCGAGTCTGACGCGAATATCCTGGCTGTGATCGCCATTGGATCATCAGTTCGCCCTAACGTAACGAGTCTGGACTTAGATCTGGTCGTGATTTGCCAAAACTTAGCCAGCTTCTCCCATTGTCCTCCAATGGAAGTCGATCTGAGGAAATTTGATGCGGCGGATGTTCGGAAAGAAGTTCAATCGGGAAATGATCTATTGGGATGGTGTGTCAAATTTGGAGTGCTCCTCTTTGAGCGGTCGGCGTTTTGGACTGATATTTTGCGCGAATACTCTAACCACCTTCCGTTTCCTTCCGCAGAAGTCGCGCGCGAAAGAGCCGAGATTACAAAGCAGCGCGTGGAGAACTTACTGAGCATCGGCGACACGGAAGCAGCCCTTGAGCAAGAAATTTCTTATTTCACGCACTTGGCGAGAGCAGTTCTTATAGAGCATGCCGTATATCCTGCTTCTCGCCCAGAGCTTCCGAACCAACTCCGCGAAATCGGTGAGACGGAACTTGCGGACGAATTCAGTCGGGCCCTTGAATCCTACCCTCACACGATTACGTCATAAATCAAAACGAAAGGGAGTCGTTGCGACGTGAAAGCCTGGGGGTGCCAAACCATTGAAAAATGGTTTGCTTTGGCCAGCACGGGGCTAACGCGCCTGAGACAAAGTTGCCAAGCACGGACGAATTCGCAGGTCGTCGAAACCGACAGACCTGCTTAATAGGTTTGAACATGTTTCATGCACACATCATGGCATTCGCCGCACCCTTTGCAAGGCTTCTGTTGTGCCTTCCTAGCCTCCAGCGAATCTGTTATTCCGCTACTCGCCAATGAATTGAAAAATGACCGAGCGTTGACGCGGCCGGGTATCGAAATCGATCAGAACTATTTGCTGCCAGGTTCCGGTCATCAATTGGCCGTCTCTAAACGGAATAGTCAAGGACGGCTTCAGCAGCGCCGCGCGAAGATGACTGGAGCCGTTGTCGTCGCCCCAAGTTGCATGATGGAAATAATCGCGTTGCTCGGGAATCAATCGCTCGAAAAATTCATGGATGTCGCGAACAAGTCCGGGCTCGAATTCGACTGTGGTTACGCCAGCTCCGTAAGCACGGCCGAAGAGGCTGAGCAAAAGGGAAAGACGTCCCACAAGTGGTGGTACGCGGTGAGTACTTTGACAGGTCAAGTGCTGCACGAATATCGCACATCGTCCGTGCCGCGAACTTGGCTCAAGGAATATCGGCGATCTGGGCGCGAAATCGCTGGCCGCCAATAAACCAACGCCGAAGCCAAATCCCGAGAAGTCGGAAAAAGCGGAAAACCGGAAATGTGGGTTGCTCCCTCGCGATGGTCTGGCAAAAGACCAAATAACCGATTTTTCGCCAATGCGGCTACGCCTGCGAGTGATTACTAAACACAAGGCGACTTTCCGTTACTCATCCGGTTCCTCCAGCCTAAATGGCGCGCGGTCGTCGATTCTGAGCGTTTTGCGCAGTGCGTTGCGATTGCGGGCCGGCAGGCTTATCCTTTACCCATGAAGAGTCTGGAAGAAATGATTCGTGATCTTCCCCCCGATGCTCAGCGGCAGGTAGCCGATTTCGTGAAGCAGCTTGCCGAAGCGGCGAAACCGGCGCCGGGGCGGAAGCTGGATCAGCAATGGGCTGGAGCGCTGAAGCGATATCGTGAGCAATTCACGTCGTTGCAGTTGCAGCGAAAGGCACTAGAGTGGCGCGGTGACTGACCGTGTATCTTGTCGACACGAACATCTGGCTCGAACGCCTGCTCGCTCAAGACCGCTCGGAAGAAGTTGGGGATTTTCTCCAACGCGTTTCGAG
>QHWY01000311.1 GCA_003223875.1 Acidobacteriota bacterium
TTCGCGAGCCCGTCGCGGTTGTGATGCGCCCAAACGTGTTCGTGCCGTTGATGTTGGTGTTGGGATTTCCAAAGTTCGGATGATTCAAAACGTTGATCGCGTCGAGCCGGAATTCAAATTCCACGGTTTCGTGGATCTTGAACCGCTTGATCAGGTTCATGTCGAAATTGACACTCCGGGGTCCTCTGAGAGTGGCGTATCCGAGTGTACCGACCTCGCCTGGCTGAGGATTCACAAGAACAACTTGACCGTTGGGGGCGACGATTGCTTTGTTCGTGTAGCCGGCGTTCAATCCGTTCACCGACGGCACGGTAAAGCCGGGATCCGGGATCTGCGTGAATCCGTCAAAATAAACGACTCCGTTGGAAAGTTTCGTGATCTTGCCTATATCTTTCGGAAGCCGGCCTACAACGTTCGGCGTGCCTGGGGCGGATTGTGAACCTGGCGGGGCATAGCCGATCGTATAGATGCCCGTAGCAGTGGCAGCGGCGCTGCATCCAGTATTCGTATTATTAGGAGTGCAGGTCATGAGGTCGAGCGGTGCTCCCGTGTTGAAGTTCACGATGCCGCCGAGCTGCCATTTGTTAACGACCTGCTGGACCCAGCCGGGAGCGTTGCCAAGCAAGAGATGGCCTGTTCCAAACGGCAGCTCATATGTGCCGTTGCTGGTGATCTGATGCTGTCGATCGAAACCCAGCAGCCTCCTCTCAATCGAACGCCGGGTGGGATCGCGATAGTTTGCGCCCGCATCCGTGTCGCTATCGCCCATGGCTTTGCTCCACGTCCATGTTGTGGTGTTGGTAAAACCTTGGGTAAGCCTTCTCGTAAACTGCACCTGCAGCGAGTGATAAGTTGAATTACCCAGGTTATCCAACATCGAAACGTTCCCGTACTGCGGGTTGACGACGATGTAATTTTCGGGGAAACCGTTTTTCCGGAGAATTGCACCGCGGTTGCTGCTCCCCGTACCGGTCGTGTTCGTGTTCAAGAAGTCGAGAAACGCTCCAACGTTTCCGTTAGCGATCTGGGCACGAGTCGTCGTGTTCGTTCGGACCGCCATGGCACCCGTCCAGGTGGTTCCATTCACGATCTGAGCTCCGGCACCGCCGAGATTGATTCCCATCAACATCTGCGTGAGAAGAGGTGATTCACCGCCCGCACGCACAGTGTTGAATGCATCAAACAGATCTTTGTTGTGGTGCAGCGCATCAATTTCGTTGAGATTGATCGTACCCCAGAGCTTCGTTCCTTTCGTTCCGATGTAGCGGACTTCGACTGTGGTGTTGCCGGCCAATTGTCTCTGGATCTCTAGGTTCCAATTCTGGGTATAGGCCGCTACACGGTTGTATGTGCTGATGGTTTGGCTTCGGTCTGTGGTTGGAACAATAAATGGTGAGGAGGTTGGCGTTCCCTCTGAGAGCGGAATGGGTAGCGTCACTGTTGAGATCGATGTGTAGTTCGGCGGCGTATATTGCAGGCCGGTTCCGCCGGACCCGACAATATTGATGCCGGGAACGGTGCCAAGCGTGTTATCCACCGTGATGAAGTTGCGCAGCGCGCCGATATAGTTGATGCCGTATCCGGACCGGAGTACGGTTTTGTCCTTGCCGAACCAAGGAACATTCCAGCTCAATCCAACCGCGGGGGCCCAATTATTGAGATCGTTACCTTTGAAGTTAGGCAGGATATCGGGATGCGTCGAGTTCTTGCCGACAAATTGCACCTGCATCAAATTCGTGCAAGTCGTGTCGAAGCCCGGAGTGCCCGGGCTTGATGGACAATTTATTTTCGTGAAGGCCGTTTCATCGTTGCCGATGACCCGGGCATCCAGGCCGTTCTGCTCAAAAGGCTGGCCGTAATACTCCCAGTGCACACCGAGATTCAACGTGAGATCGGGACGAAACTTCCATTCGTCTTTAAAATAGACGCTCATCTCGCGCTGCACTTGCCGGAAGTATTTTGCCGGGATTTCTGGAGAACCTCGTAGCACCGTGTCTTTGGCGCTCCGGATTCCAAACGACTCATTGATGTGGTCTATGGAAGCTGTAAGATCCGTGAGCAAGTTGCGAGCATTAGCAGCGTTGTTGGCCGTTAGCCCGAGATACCCTGTGCCGTCGAGACCGCTTATAGTTTGGGCTCCTGCTCCGAAGGTTGCGTACGGCGTGAAACCGGGATCGCCGAAGCCGCTCGATAACGTGTTGCGGAACTCGAAACCGCCTTTGAAGGCATGCTTGCCATGAGTCCAACTGAGGTCGTCGCCGATAGAATGCATTGGACTCATGTGTCCGCGCCATCTCCCAAATCGGCCATAGGTGATGAATCCGGTCCACAAGAATGGCACGGGATGGAACGGAACGCCGTTGGCAAACGGGACGAACTTCAACGCCTCCTGGCCGGCTGCATCAGGCCGGTTCGCAGGCGGGTACTGGAGATCGATCGACTTCCTTCGTCCAGCACGAACCTCGTTCAACAGCGTCGAGGAGAGGGTTGACGTAAAGCTGATGATATATACATCCGGACGTTTGACCGCCTGCCCGTCGAAGCCATCCGGCCAGGAGCGCTGGATGGCCTGAGAGGCGCCGCCCCAGGTCTTTTCTTTGGTCCCGATGACGCTCAGTTTGTGCTTGGAGTTGAACACGTGGTCAATACGGGCATTGTACTGGTCTCGATTGACATCGGGGCCGTTTCCAAGCGTGAGGTCCAGACCCTCGACACGGCGAGTGAATCGAACGTTCGCCGTATTCAAACCATCGGTTGGGGGCTCAGTAGCAACAGCAGGCGCCGTAAACTCATTGGGCCGTGGCATTCGCCGCAACGTCTCCTGCATGTAAGCGCTATTACTGATGGAGGAACGGAGTGGATCGCGGAAGATTTGGCAATTTGCGACAGGCGCGCCATTGAACGTGCAATTACCGAATAAATCAATTGCAGCCAGATCGCCGGTTGCGCCCGCCGGCCGGACAGGATTGCCGTTCCGATCGACTGTTGGGCTGGCACTACTCGCGTTGGCGTTATCGACACCGGGAAAATATCGAAAGATTCCCTGGCGGGCCATGTCGGTGAGTGTTGTCCCCACAGCGTTCTCCCGTTTGAGGTCGCGTTGCCCTTCGAACAAGAGGAAGAAGAATGTTCTATTCTTGATAATCGGCCCGCCGAGGCGGGCGCCGAACTGATTGCGGTTATCGTAATTCTTCGGAACTCCGTTGAAGTTGTTGAACCAGCTACTGGCATCCAGCGCGGAATTGTGGTTTGCCCAGAACACGCTTCCTCGAACCTGATTCGTTCCGGATCGCGTGACCATGCTGACCTGTGCCGAACCTCGGGCTGCCTGCGCATCGACGGGCGCAACGACGACTTTCACTTCTTCGACGAGATCGGGACTTGTATAGGTAAGCGACCACGCGCCGTCTTCAAATCGTCCGGCGGACACATTCATACCGTCTCGAGAAGTGTTCACCTGGCTTACCCGGCCTCCTGCAAAATTCGCGACCAGATTGTTTCCGTCATTGGATCTTTGAACGGCAGCCATGTTGCCAACCAACCCGATCACATCTCGGATGCCCGGCAGGTCGCGCACCTTGTATTCGGGCAGGATTGCGCCGATGGAGTTCGAAGACGTCGCCAGAAGCGTATCGGCCGCGACCGCAACCTCAACTGTTGTTCCCGCTGCCGCCCCGACCTGCAAGGTGAAGTTGAGCCGCGCCTGTTGCGCGCCGCCAAGTTGGAAACCTTTGGCAACCTCCGGCTGAAAACCTGCCAGGTCGGCTTTGATGTCGTAGGTTCCAGGCTGGAGGCTCGCAAACTGATAAGCTCCGGCCTCATTCGAGATTACGGTGGTGACGATACCCGTCGCGGTATTCGTCGCCGTAATGGTTACGCCCGGAATGAAAGCTCCCATGGCGTCCTGAACCGTTCCACCTACGGTCGCATTCGTTGATTGAGAGAATGCGTTCAAAGACAAAGCAGAAAATACCAACACGGCTCTGAACAGTCTTGTCATGGCAGGTCTCTCCACTTCGCCGCGAATGATTGTTGAGGCTGGGGAAGGACGTCAAGATAAAAACACAAAACGCAACGACCCAAAGAAATCCGCGATCAAAGCACGTTCTGCCGAGATAGATTTTTCCCAGTCCGGCGTAAGCCGGAACACGGACGAACATCTGGCTTGCGCGGGTCACAACCGGCCGCAACGGCCCGCCTGGAAGGAAGAGTTCCACAGGACCGATGGCACGAATACTGAGGGTCTGATCGTCCGGACGCAGCAAAGCGCCGGGATCGAGAAACAGATCCGAACATTGACGCTCGATGCAAGACACCGCCCGGATTTCCAGCTTCGCTTCAGCCGGCAGCACTTCCTGATTACTTCTCCGTAAAAACCACCGGGTTCGCGTGGAGAGGACAGATTCGGTTTCCGAAGGAGGCTTCTTCCATAGACAGGTCGTGGGCAAAAGTGAAGATCACCCGA
>QHWY01000215.1:0-21655 GCA_003223875.1 Acidobacteriota bacterium
CTTTCAACTTCTTCACTTTGGTCATACTCTTTTCTCCTTATTTGGGTTATCGGAATTCGGCCACGGTAAAACATGGGTCACTGGAGAAGGCCGGCCGGGGACCTTCTCCCCATCTCATCGCTAGCGCAAACTGATTAAGGAATTCTTTCGGTACACGTCATCAGTGCGGTTTTCTTTGCGGATTCACCAATGTTGGCCACTTGTGTCCCTACCTACATAACACCGCAGAAGGCCCATTTGTAACAGGCTCTCTAAATTTTTTTTTCGCTTGAGGAATCGAGTGCCCAGCCGGTTGGGTCAGATCATGCCTTGCAGGGTCCGCAAACCACTTTTACCCCTAATTACATAACAATTGAGAAGGCCTATTTGTTACAGGCTCGCTAAAATTTTGTTTGGGGAGTAAATGTGTCCAGCCCGCCAGGTGTTCGGTATCGCCGCGGCCGCATCCCATGCGGCTGAATCGACGGACATGACTAAATGAGGACTTGCGCCGCGAGTCCTCATGTTCTCCGGAAAATATGAAGGCTCCTGGCGCGAGTTGTCATGTTTTCGAAAAAACATGAGGACTCATCGCGCAAGTCCACATTGTTTTCGGAAAATACGACTGCTCGCGGCGCAATTCGTCGTATTTTCATAAAAACATGAAGACTCGTGCCGCGAGCCTTCCTGTTTTCCAGAAATAATTCGCACTCGTGACGCAAGTCTCCATGTTTTTGAATAAAAATGAAGACACACGCCGTTAGTCGACATTTTTTCCATAAAAAATGAAAACTGTCGCCGCGAGTCTCCATATTTTCCGCAAAGCACGAGGACTCGTGGCCCCAGTCTCCATAATTTCTGTGAAAAATGTCGACTTGCGACGCAACTACGATTTCTTGGTCATAACGTCGACAGAGGACCCTGGAGTGGCTGTATTCAATGTAGCCCTCAGAGTGTAAAGAGTTGTTAAACCTGGTGCGTGCCCGGCTCTACTTCGACGGCTCATTACTATAATAAGCGTCCATGAGCCGATTCATATATCGCTTAGGGTCCTCGTTGATGCTTGTTTTGTTCTTGCTCGGCGGCGTGTTTGCCAAGGCCGCGGATCGACACCGTCTGGCTTCAGATGGCACCTTCATAGCAACAACCGGCCGTATTGTGATGATCGATCTGAAGAACAAAACGTTGAGAGTGCGTGCATCGGACGATCAGCGCACTCAGAATTTCTTGGAGGCGAAACAACGTGACTCATCGCTGGTCATTACTTTCCCGGGCGGTGCGACGATCAACTTTCCGCAGCGAACCGCGAAGCATCCTTCCGGGGCGAGCAGCACCACACCGAGCCCGAACCAGTACACCGTCGTGATCACCAGCAAGACTGTGATTCAAGACGGGGCTGAACGCCTGGAGCTCGAAGACTTCACCATCGGCGAGACCATTTCCATACACGGCTGGTACGCCGGCAACACTGTGACCGCGTCGAGAATCGCGAAATGGTTCTAGGTGGCTGCTCGATTGTCATCCGGATCCTTTAACTTAAACGACTTCTTCGACTACGGTTGCGCCGGGCTGCCGTAGTCGAATAGGCGTCAGTGACGAGACTAAACCTGAAGGACAAGCCCTACTTAGGCCTGCTAGTGCTGACGTTCGCCGCCTTACTTGTGCATGGGTATCATCCCGCTGCGGAAGATGCCGAAATCTATATTCCCGGAATTAAAAAGTTACTCAATCCGGCTCTATACCCATTCGGCTCCGAATTTTTTCTTAACCACGCTCGTTTGACGCAATTTGAACGGCTCATCGCAGCGACGATACGAATTTCCGACCTTCCTTTTGATCTGGTCGTTTTCGCCTGGTATGTCCTTTCAATTTTTCTCACGCTCCTGGCGTGTTGGGACTGGAGCGCCGAATGTTTTGTTGAGAAAGAAAGCCGGTTTGCCGCCGTGGTTCTGGTTGCAGCGTTATTGACGCTTCCAGTCGCGGGCACTTCACTCTACATCGCGGATCAATACCTGACGCCGCGCTCGCTTGCTCTATTCGCGATGCTCTTTGGAGCGCACGCTGCTTGGCGGGGCCGGTACCTTCGTTTTGGGGCGTGGAGCGTGTTTGCCGTTCTCATCCATCCGCTCATGGCCGTGTTCGGCATCACGTACGGACTCCTTCTTGCCGGAATGAAACAGTCCGCAGAAGGTACCAAAACTCAGCCGATGTGGTGTCTTGCGGCCTTCGCCGACGTGGGTTTGCTGCCCGCGTGCACCGATGCGTATCGCGCGGCAGTTCAGACTCGTTCTTATTTTTTTATCCTTCAATGGCAGTGGTACGAATGGATCGGCATATTCGCTCCGCTCTTGCTGTTGTGGTGGCTCGGCCGGGACAAGCGGAAGAAACAGCCCCCGGCTGTGGCTCTGGTCAGCCGGGCTCTCGTCATATATGGCCTTTTTTATTTCATGATCGCTCTGTTACTAACAATCCCGGCGCCGTTTGAGACGTTAGCGCGGCTGCAGCCAATGCGAAGCCTGCAGCTTCTTTACGCATTCTTGATCATCCTTGGGGGAGGCCTTCTAGGGAAATATGTGCTCAAAAGACACGCGCTGCGGTGGGTGATTCTGTTCCTTCCGCTTTGCGCCGGGATGTGGTTCGTGCAACGTCAGCTATTTCCCATGAGTCCACATATTGAATGGCCCGGTGTCGCGCCGAGCAACAATT
Organism: Acidobacteriota bacterium; assembly: GCA_003223875.1. Lineage (GTDB taxonomy): Bacteria > Acidobacteriota > Terriglobia > 20CM-2-55-15 > 20CM-2-55-15 > 20CM-2-55-15. The sequence continues at coordinate 2,686 of QHWY01000215.1, forward strand.
GGCTCCGAGCGTTCGAATGGATACGCGGCAATACGCCTTCCGACGCTTTCTTCGCCATCGATCCAAACTATATGTTGAGTGATGACCAGCACGGGTTTCGCGCCGTTGCCGAACGCAGCAGACTCGCCGATGCCGTAAAAGATTCCGGAGCGGTGACGATGTTTCCGCAGCCGCCTCTTGCAGAACACTGGCTCGAGGAAGTTACCGATCAGAGACGATGGCCAGCATTCAAGGCAGCCGATTTTTACCGCCTGCAGCGCAAATATGGAATCAACTGGGTTGTCCGACTACGGCCCGCTGTTGCCGGCTTGTCCTGCCCTTACGAAAACGAAGAGCTTTTGGTTTGCCGATTGGATTAAGACGCACGATCAGTTCTTTGCCCAGAGAGCCTTCTTTTTTGAATTGTCGACCACAGACTGCCACACGATAATTCCCGGAACGGTCGGAAGCAACTCTTGTTAGCCGAGCTGACGCCGGAAAGCATCCAAGGCGGCTGTTTGCCCATCGGTTTTACTCTGCTGTAACGCTCTCTCGATCATTTCCGGTCGCATTCCCGGCAACACATTGCTTTCGTGAATTTGACAGTAGGAGTTTCCGGACAGTTGGTAAAAGCGTAATCGGGCCTTCTTGCCGTCGTATAACCAGATCTCACCGACCTTCAGCGCCGCATAAATATGGACTTTCGATGAAGATTCATTGGTGATGTCGATCTCGACCGCGATGTCGGGCGGCGGATCGCTCTCTAAGTCAATTGCTTTTTTACCGATGATGCGATCCGCGTTTGTTACGTAATAGCAGCAGTCTCCCTCGACGCCTTGTTGCAATTGGTGTCTTCGCCATGTGGTTCCGCCAAAGCTTTCGAGCTTTAGCTTTCCGTGCTCCGCGAATGCCCGCACCAACGCATCAATGAATCGCGCATAGCCTTCGTGTTCGTTCAGAGGGCTCATGATCTCGACTCGTCCATGATCGTAGGTGACACGCAGACGGGCGCGTGAGGCGGTGAGGTCGCTAACCAGACGCTCGTAATCCTCCCAAGTGAGCCGCTGTAAAACTAATGTCGCGCCTTGCGGTAGATGCTCGACAGCATCCATGTATTCGCGAGTGGAAGAACTCATATCTGCATTATAAGCCGCCGCCGAACATCGAACGCGGTTGAGCATTCATGCATCCAAAAGGCATCCGATTGATGGGACTGCGGAGGAAGCTGGGAAATAAGAAATAAAGTCGCGAAGGTCGCGCCTTCGACGACATTCCCGAGGTTCGCTTGGATTCGCTCGCTTCGGCTTTCTTTGCGTCCTACTGCTTGCTTATCGTGAAGTCGCCCTCGCCCTTGTCGTATTTCCACGTACCGGTGATCTTGCCCTTTACAAGCTTGCCATCGATCACGTAGTGATTGGTTGCGCGACCGCGGCGACCGCGCCCTCGGCCGTCGGCTTCCAGGTGGATGACTCCGGTTTTCTCATTGAAGGTTCCCTTCGAGATCGTTGCGGGATTAGGGCCCGGATTGAAGGTTCCGGTAACAAATTTCCCGTCGTACTTTAATTGAGCCACGACTTGACTGCGTTCGATTGTATTCGGGCCCCACTCGCCGGTCCACGTTCCCGAAATCGTATCGGCTGCAAGGAGAAAGCCGGCAATCGAAAGGTAAAGCAGTAAAGAAAGCGATGTCGTTGTTGATCTCACGAGTACCTCCACGCGTATTGGGCCGCAGCAAAATGCTATCACGCAGACACACCGATTCCGAAGATTGACACTGCTCGGTGCTGCTGATTACGAGGTCGCACATGCCGCAGCCTATCCGGCCGCGATGGCTGCGCTTCTGGCTTTCGCTCCTTCTACTCAGTACCTATTCGGGACGGATTTTCCGGCTGAACCCATGGAGTCGACATTGGATGAGCTTCCCGCAAACAAGCTTTCCCCAGAAGTCCTCCAGGCGTTGTATCAGGGGAAATGCGGAGCGGCTTTTCCCGGGTTTCAAATCGTGAGAAGCGCGGTTAATCCACCTTTATGACAGCCGCAGGCGCTGAACCGTGTTTTCGCGGCCGAACAGGACCATGACATCGAACAGGCCCGGAGCGACCGATTGGCCGGTCAGAGCCACGCGCGCCGGATTCATCAACACGCCGGGCTTGACGCCAAGCTCGTTGGCGAGTCCGCGCACCGCCTCCTCGATCGAGTGGTGATTGAATTCGGGAAGCGCCGCAAGCCGGTCCGCAAGCCTGCGCAGATGACCGCGGACAGTCTCGTCTTTCAAAAATTTTTCGACAGCGGTGGGATCAAATTCAACGTGATCGGTAAGAAAGATGCGTGATTGGCGTGGAAAATCCTGAAGGACTTTTGCTCGCGGACGATACAGGTCGATCAAAGACCGAAACCATTCGCGATCCTCCTTCTCGAAAGAGTCTCTCCACAGGCCGACCTTCGCATATTCGGGCCTGAGATATTCGACCACCTTGTCGTGGGGAAGCCTGGCGATGTATTGAGCATTGAACCACGCGAGCTTTTCCGGATTGAATACAGCGTTCGCTTTGGAGATTCCCTGGAGAGAAAAGGCTTGAATGAGCGCTTCGTCATCAAACATTTCCTGATCGTTGCCGGGAGCCCATCCGAGCAGCGCCAGAAAATTCCGCATCGCTTCGGGCAGGATGCCTTGCTCTTGATAGGCCGAAACGGACGTTGCGCCGTGCCGTTTGCTGAGTCTGGTCTTGTCGGGCCCAAGAATTAGAGGCAGATGCGCGAAGACGGGCAAAGACGCGCCGAGCGCACGGTAAAGCAAGATCTGTTTCGGCGTATTCGAAATGTGATCCGCGCCACGGATGACGTGGCTGATCCGCATGTCGATGTCGTCCACCACCACACTCAAGTGATATGTGGGGTGTTTGTCTGATCGCAGCAGCACAAAATTTTCGATCGTATCGCTTTCGACAGAGATCTCGCCGAATACGGCGTCTTGATATGTCACGCGCCCCTCGGGAACCCGGAACCGGATGGCGCCTTCGTCCAGATACGCATGCCCGCCGCTCACGAGACGCTCGGCGAGCTCACGATACAAGTCGAGCCGCTTCGATTGAAAATATGGACCTTCATCCCAGTGAAGGCCGAGCCAGGTCATCGCATCGAGGATGCCGCGAGTCATCTCTTCGCTCGAGCGTTCGACGTCCGTATCTTCGATCCGCAGTATGAACGTGCCGTTGTGCTGTCGAGCGAATAGCCAGTCGAAGAGTGCCGTTCTGGCGCCTCCCACATGTAGGTAACCGGTAGGAGACGGGGCGAAACGGACGCGGACTTCGGACGGACCGGCCGGTGTGCTCACCGGCTCAATTTGCGGAGAGCGGTAACCGCTTCACGGACGACGTCGGCGTTGGAGTCGTCGCGCAGAGGCCGGATCTGATCGAGGGAATTGGGATCGCCGATATTACCGATAATTCTCACAATGCCCGCGCGCACTTTCGGATCGCTGCTCCGGAGGTAGCGATAAAGTTCTCCTAATTTGCCGTCGTATTTTCCCAGTTCGTACAAATACACTTCGACCTGATACGCCTGCCGTCCACTCAACCCATTCGCCAGGTCATTCATATAGTCCAGGTCGCCGGCAGCTGCGAGACCGAACGCGAGCGCATTGCGGACGTTTGGCTTTTTTTCCTGTTCGTAGACCTGTTTCCATCCCTTGGCGTCGTACTGCAAGCGCGCGAGGCCTTCGGCAGCGAGTTCGCGGTAGTAATCATTCTTGTCGGTCAATAGTAGCGATTCAAAGAGCGGAATGTTTGCTTTGTCATGCATCAGCGACAGCGCTTCGAGGGCGCGCGATTTAGTCGTTCGATTCGAGTCCGTACGAAAGATCTGTTCAACCACCGCCCGAGCCGGAACGTAGGCGGAAAGACCGATCGCGAGAATCGCTTCCTGGGCGACCTTCTGGTCGGGATCGCGCAACGTCTTCTCGAGCGTGGGTCCGGCGGCAGGGTCGCGAATGACGCCCAAGGCGTGAGCGATTTGAACTCGAACTCCGGGGTGCTCGCGGTTTTGAGGGTCTTCGAGCGCGGCCGCCAACACCGGCACCTTGTCCTTTGCTTTCAATATGCCGAGAGCGCGCGCGGCCTCCTCGCGTACTTCATCGCTGAAATCTTTTTGCATCGCGGCGGCGAGCGCTTCTTTGGTAGGAGCATCGACCTGGACTTCGGGACCGATGACGGGCGCATCCGGCGATACAAAGACACTTTTGACTTTATTGAAGATCGTCCGGATTTGTCCCGAGTCCTCGATGGGGATGTAAAGCCGGAGCAAGGAATCTATCGCTTGCAGGCGGACGTCTTTATCGAGATCGTTGCGCAACGTGTCCGCCAAGATCGAAACGGCTTCACGGTCGCGAATGCGGCCGAGCGCGGCCACCATCGACGCGCGAACGTCGCTTTTCGATTCTTTCTTGAGTGCAGCCGCAAGCTGCGGAATGGCGGCGGAATTACCCAGTACCGCCATCTGTTCGGCGGCCGCCTGCCGCTCTTTCGGACTCGCGCTGTCCAGAGATGGATTTTGCAGAAGAAACGCAGAGAGAATTAAAAAATGAATCATGATGGTGAATCCCAGGCGCCGAAATGGCAATTGCAGGACTCGAAAACGTCCTGCGGAATATTTCGTTCTTCGATTTGAATGGTCGTATGGTCGATGTGGAAGCGTTGACGTGCTATCCCGTTGACGCGCGTCAGAAGTTCGGTACGACTCAGGCCGTCGTCCTGTGCAACCACGTGACAGCTCATGGCAAGCACGCCTGAAGTGAGCGTCCATACGTGAAGGTCGTGCACCGACTCGACGCCGTCAACGCGTCCCAATTGTTCTCTCAGGCTGACGATGTTGATGTGCGATGGCGTTCCCTCGAGCAAAATATCGACCGCGTCGCGAATCAAGGTCCACGAACTCCAGAGAATCAAGATGGCCACGGGCACGCTAATTGCAGCGTCGGCGATCTGATACCCGCTGGCAAGGATCGCGATACTTGCCAGAATCGCGCCGACCGAGCCGATCGCATCCGATAAAACGTGGAAGAATGCTCCCCTCACGTTCAAGCTTTCATGATGCTTTCCGAACAAGATGTATGCGCTGGTTATATTCGCCAGCAAACCGATGACGGCGACAAGCAGCATCCAATCCGCTTTGACCGGCGGAGGATTCAGGACCCGGTGATATGCCTCATAAAATATGTACAACGCCACCAGGACCAGGAAAACGCCGTTGAGCAACGCCACAAGAATCTCGACCCGGTAGAACCCGTAGGTCTTTCGGGGAGTCGCGCGCCTGGAGGCAAAGTGCATCGCGAATAAACTGAGGCTCAGCGCCGCCACGTCCGTCAGCATGTGTCCGGCATCGGCAAGCAGAGCAAGAGAATTTGTGTAAATAGCTCCCACAAATTCGGTTACAAGGAACGTCGCCGTGATAAATAGCGCGGCCTTGAGGCTGCTGTGAGCGCTCTGGCCTCCATGCTCGCGAGGGTGCATATCCAGATATTATAAACGGTGCCCTTCGGGTACTGTTATAATACGCGATTTTCTTATGAACGTTCCGTTAACCGCTTTATCCGAAGACGAGCAGTTGTTTCGCGACTCATGCCGGTCTTTCGCCGAAGGGCGGATCCGTCCGCTCGTCCGAAAAATGGACGAGGAAGCGAAGCTCGATCATAGCGTCATTCCGGAATTGTTCCAGCTCGGTCTGATGGGAATTCATATCCCTGAAGAATTCGGAGGCGGTTCGGGCAGCTTTTTCATGTCGGTTCTTGCAGTTGAGGAAATTTCCCGCGTGGATGCGTCTTTTGGCGTGTTCATCGATGTGCAAAACACGTTGGTAAACAATGCCATTATGCGATGGGCGTCGCACGACCAAAAAGGCAAATACCTTCCGCGACTAGCGAAAGACCTGGTCGGCGCTTACGCGTTGTCGGAAGCAGGCTCCGGGAGCGATGCGTTTGCTCTCGCGTGCCGAGCGTCGGATAAAGGCGATCATTTTGTTCTGAATGGCCGGAAGCTGTGGATTACGAACGCTGTCGAAGCAAACTTTTTTATCGTGTTTGCCAACGTCAACCCGGAGCAAGGCTATAAAGGAATCACCGCATTCCTCGTTGAACGCGATTTTCCAGGATTTGCTGTCGGCAAAAAGGAAGACAAACTCGGCATCCGCGCGTCAAGCACCTGCGAATTGATCCTCGAGGATTGCCGTGTTCCCAAGGGAAACATTCTGGGTGAGCTTGGAAAAGGCTACAAGATTGCAATCGAGACACTCAACGAGGGACGCATCGGCATCGGAGCTCAAATGGTGGGCATTGCTCAGGGAAGCTGGGAACATGGTGCCGCATATTCAAAGGAAAGAAAAGCATTCGGAAGGGCCCTTGCCGAATTTCAAGCCGTTCAATTCCAGCTCGCCGAAACCGCAACCCAAATTGAGGCTGCGCGCCTGATGGTGTATAACGCGGCGCGTTTGAAGGACGCCGGACAGGATTTCCTGAAGGAAGCGGCAATGGCAAAGTACTTCTCGTCGCAGGTGGCGGAACATGTGACTTCGTTGATTGTCGAAATATACGGAGGCTATGGCTACACCAAGGATTACCCGGCGGAGAAGTATTTTCGGGATTCGAAGATCGGGAAAATCTACGAAGGTACCTCGAATATGCAGCTCCAGACGATCGCTAAATATTTATTACGCTGAATGATGAAAGTAAAAGTTCTCTATCACGATAATTGTTTCGACGGTGTCTCTTCTGCCGCGGTCTTCTCGCGTTTTTATAAGGGACATTTCGATCCGGGCGCAGTCATTGAGTACGAAGGTCTGACGCACAAAGCGGGACAGCAGATCGGCGAGGATCTTTTCGGCCCGGGTGAAAACGTCATTGTCGATTTCAAATATTGCGCCTCAGACAAATTGACCTGGTGGTTCGATCATCATGAGAGTGCGTTTCTCTCGGCGCAGGATGAAGCGCATTTCCGGCGCGATACCAGCGGTCACAAATTTCATGACCCGAGTTTCAAGTCGTGCACCAAATTCATATCGCACCTGACGCAAACCGTTTTTCATTACCCGATGCCGGATCTCGATAACCTCATATACTGGGCCGACATTATCGACGGAGCCCAGTTTCCCGACGCGAAAACGGCCGTTGAGCTGAAAGAACCCGCGATGCGCCTGATGCTGGTCATCGAGGCGAGCCACAGCCCGCAACTCATTCACAAGATCATTCGAGAAGTGCAACACAAATCGCTGCCGGAGGTGATGGAAGATCCCGAGATCCAATCGATGTTCGAAAAATTGTACGCGCATCATTTTGAATCGATCGACATCATGCGGCGCGCTACGAAGTGCACCGGCGGCGTCATCCAGTTCGATGTCAGCGGACACGATCTCGATGGCTACAATAAGTTCATTCCGTATTACCTGTTTCCCGAAGGCGTCTACAGTGTCGGCGTCAGTCGATCTCCCGTTCGCGCGAAAGTATCGGTGGGAACCAATCCCTGGACCAAGCAAGAGCGCCGTCAGAATCTTGCAAAATTATGCGAGCAGTACGGGGGCGGCGGGCACTCGGTTGTTGCCGCCATTTCCTTCAAGCCGAACGAACTCGAAAACGCGCGAGCGGCAGCGCGAGAGATTACCGAGATACTGAGAAATGATTTGAAGGGGACATGATCCCCGAGGACCAGTTCGACTTTCTCCACGCCGTCTGGATACGGCGTTCCAGCTATACGTATGTCTTCTTCGCTCTAAATATTCTCGTTTTTCTCTTGATGGCGTTGGCCGGCGGCAGCACCAACGAGCACACCTTAATGGCGTTTGGCGTGAAATCGAATGCCGAAATTGCGAAGGGGCAGTGGTGGCGGTTCGTTACTCCCATCTTTATTCATATCGGTCTGCTTCATCTGTTCTTCAACTCGTACGCTCTCTGGATCGTTGGACCGCAGGTCGAGAAGCTCTATGGGAGTGGACGCTTTGTCATTCTTTATGTGCTGACGGGCGTTGCCGGCGTCTACGGCAGCTATGCATACCATCCCGACACGATTTCTGCGGGCGCTTCAGGCGCCATCTTCGGCCTGTTCGGTGTGCTTTTGGCATTTGGTATCCGGTATCGGAATTCGATCCCGCCGTTTTTCAAGCGCGCCGTTGGAACCGGAGTTCTCCCGGTTATCGTCATCAACCTCATTATCGGCTTCACGATTCCGGCAATCGATAATTCCGCCCACATCGGGGGACTGCTGGCCGGCGCAGCCCTCGCTGCAGTCATTCCATTTCAAAAACCCGGCAATGAAACCGATGGCGGCTTCCGGTCCATACAGATCGCATTGCTGGCGCTGATTGCAGTCTCCTTTTACGAGGTGGGTGCCCACTACGACGGCCCTCGCCTGTCGGTTCGGAATCTGACGCGGGGCCTGATCCAGATTGGAACCACCTCTTCGACCGAGGATTTCATCGAAGCCATCAACGCCGCGCAGAAAACGTTTGAAGATTCCACGCGTGATATCGAAACCCGGCGCTTGACGGATCTCACGTCAACCCGGGCCGAGATTTCAAAATCCATTGACCGGTTGCGGAAAGTGCCATCGCTCGCGGCGCGCAGCGACGAACTAATTTCCGACCTGCTTCGCATCATGCAAGAACAATACGACCTCATCCAGGACATCCAACGAAGCGGTGTGCTCACGCTTGCTCACGCTCAGCGGCTGAAAGCGAACATCGTCAAGTATGAAAAGATGATGGACGCGTTCACACAATGGGTCGATAGCGATGGAAAAAAATATGGCATCCAGAGATATCGACGCCGGTAGACTGAAACTTCTGGCATAATTTTCGTTTCACGTAAATGTTTAGTCCCGAACTCCTCCTGAGAATCAGCAAAGAGGTTAGTGCGCAAGTCGCCCGCGTCGAAGCCACGCTCAAGCTACTTGACGAAGGAGCCACGGTTCCCTTCATCGCGCGGTATCGCAAGGAAGCGACGGGCAATTTGGACGACGTCAAGATCAGGGACATCGACGAGCGGGGGCAGTACTATGCCGAACTCGAAGCGCGGCGCGCCACGATCCTGAATTCCATCGAGAAACAAGAAAAGCTCACGGACGACTTGAGATCGAAGATTCTCGCCTGCTTCAGCAAGAGCGAGCTTGAAGACCTATATCTTCCCTACAAGCCGAAGCGGAAGACGAAAGCTGCCATCGCCATCGAACGGGGTTTGGAACCACTCGCGAATTATCTTTGGGAACAAACCGGCGAGCAACCGGCAGGTGAATTCGCCGAGCGCTTCATCAATCTGGAAAGAGAAATATTAACGATCGAGTCGGCAATCGAGGGAGCGCTTCATATCATTGCCGAGCGTGTTGCCGAAACTCCCGAATTCCGGAAGCAGCTTCGCGACGCCATGATGACGGAAGGGGTAGTTCGAGCGAAGGTCGTTACAGGCAAGGAGACGGAAAAGACGAAGTACGAGATGTACTACGACTTTCAAGAAACCGTTGCGAAGATTCCATCCCACCGCATGCTCGCTATCCGCCGCGGAACGCGAGAAGGCATCCTGAATTTTTCGATCGACATCGACAATACGAAGTTCATCGTGACGCTGCTTTCTCGGATTATTCGCGATCCTCAATCCCGGTTTGCGCCCTTTCTCGACACTGCGGTGCGCGATGCCTACGATCGGCTGCTTCTGCCTTCGATCCAAAACGAGGTCCGTTCGATTCTCAAGGAGCGCGCCGAATCGGAAGCAATCCAGGTCTTTGAAGAGAACCTTCGCACCTTGCTGCTTGCCCCACCGGCCGGCCATCTGCCGGTTGTCGGAATCGACCCGGGGCAGCGCACCGGATGCAAAGTTGCGGTCGTTGATGAAACCGGAAAGTTCCTCGAAAACCAGACCATTTACCCAACCGAGCCCAAGCGGGACCTTGAAGGTTCGGAAAAAACAGTTCTGGATTTGATCCAACGGCACAACGTGCGCGGCGTCGCGATCGGCAATGGAACCGCGTCGCGCGAGACCGACACGTTCGTGCGGTCGGTCGTCGAAAAGAATAAGCTCGATGTTTTTGTGATCGTCGTGAGCGAAGCCGGTGCCTCCATCTACTCCGCGTCGAAGCGGGCGCGCGAAGAATTTCCCAAGTTGGACGTAACGGTGCGCGGCGCGATTTCGATTGCGCGCCGGCTGCAGGATCCGCTGGCCGAACTGGTGAAGACGGATCCGAAATCGATCGGCGTCGGCCAATATCAGCACGATGTCGATCAGAAGAAATTGAAGAAAAGCCTTGCGGCGGTTGTGGAATCGTGTGTGAACCGCGTCGGCGTGGATCTCAATTCCGCATCGATCGATTTGCTGAAATACGTTTCGGGTATCGGCGACAAGCTTGCTCAGAACATCGTTGCGTATCGCGATGACCACGGCCTGTTCCGGTCGCGTACCCAACTTCGGGAAATTGAAGGTTTCGGCGAGAAGACGTTCGAGCAAGCGGCGGGATTCCTTCGTATCAAAGACGCCGAGAATCTGCTGGACCGGACGGCCGTGCATCCCGAGTCATATCCTCTCGTCGAGCGCATGGCGGCATCACTGGGGATTTCCATCAACGAGCTTATCGAAAACCCGGCGAAGATCAACGCGATCGATTTCAAGACGTTTGAGGCCGAGGGCGGCAGGTATACCGTCAATGACATTCGCGAGGAACTGCTGAAGCCAGGCCGCGATCCCCGTGAGAAATTCGTCGTGCCGAAGTTCCGTGAGGACGTGAAGGAGATCGGCGACCTCAAGGACGGAATGGAGCTGGAGGGCACAGTTACAAACGTCACCAACTTCGGGGCGTTTGTGGACCTCGGTGTTCATCAGGACGGTCTGGTTCACATCTCAGAGCTGTCTCATAAATACGTGCAGGACGCGCGGCAGGCCGTGAAAGTCGGCGAGATCGTGAAAGTAAAAGTGATCGGCGTGGATGCAGCCATGAAGCGGATCAGCCTTTCGATGAAAGCGATCATGCCGAAGCCGCCGCGGCGTATCCGGCCGAAGAGAAAGCCGCAAATTGTCCCAGTAGCCCCCGTGGCCGCTATGGCCGCTGAAGCCACGGGTTCCGCAAAAGCCTTCGGCGCGCCCAGGCCAAAGAAACCGCCGGAGCGCCGGCCGCAAGCACAACAAAAACAGCAAACGCGGCCGCCCAGGCCGCCCGTCGAAGCTGTGCCTCCTCCAAAACAAACCATGGAGGAAAAGATTCGCCTCCTCCAAGAAAAATTCGGCCGCGCGCGCTAGGCCCCTTGTAAGATGGCAACGTGAGTTTTGTCGAAGCGGTTGGGATCGCTCTTTCATCGCTGCGGGCGAATCGCCTGCGTTCGTTGCTGACATTGCTGGGCATTGTGATTGGAGTGATGGCAGTGATCGCGGTCGTTTCCATCATCTCCGGTCTCAACGATTACGTTGCAGGAAAGATCTTCAATCTTGGACCCGACGTTGTAACCGTCACTCGCATGTCTCCGGTGATCACGTCACTGGACGAGTTTATCGAAGGCCAGAGGCGGAAGAATCTTTACCTATCCGACATGGCGGCCATACGCGCCGCCTGCGCCAACTGTAAGTCTGTGGGAGCATCCGTCAATGCCCGCGCTCGCGTGAAGTTTGGTCGCGATTACCTCGATTCGGAAATCCGGGGATTTACGGCCGAGATGCCGGCCCTTCGCGGCTACGAATTACAGGCCGGGCGTTTCCTGACGGAATACGATGTGGAGCACGCGCGAAACGTGGTGGTGATCGGCACGGATATTGTCGACAATCTGTTCCCGTTCGTCGATCCGATCGGCAAGACATTGATCGTGGACGACCGGCCATTCGAAGTGATCGGCGTCACCACGAAGCAAGGTTCGGTGCTGGGGCAGTCGCAGGATAACTGGGTGACGATACCGATCACATTACACCAGAAGATGTACGGGGCAAGGCGATCCGTCAATATCTACGCAAAAGCATTAGATGAAGCGCATGTTGCTGCGGCCGAGAGCGAAATCCGCTTGACGTTGCGTGCGCGGCGCCACCTTTCCTATGAGGCGAAGGACGACTTCGCGCTCAACACAAACGATAACTTTCTCCAGATCTGGGCGAATATCAGCCGCGCGTTTTTTGCGGTGACGATCGGAATCGCGTCGATATCTCTGATCGTCGGCGGCATCGTGGTGATGAATATCATGCTCGTGTCGGTGACGGAGCGCACACGCGAGATCGGCATTCGAAAAGCCGCCGGTGCCCGCCGGAATGACATCTTGACTCAGTTTCTGGTCGAGTCCTCGACATTGGCTCTGATTGGTGGAATGATCGGCGTTTGTTTTGGAGCATCCATTGCGCTCGCGGTCTCGACGTTTACGCCATTGCCCGCGTCGATCAAGTGGTGGGCCGTTGTTCTGGGATTAACGGTTTCGACAACGGTTGGATTGTTTTTCGGAATTTATCCGGCGAAGAAAGCGGCAAATCTCGATCCGATTGTGGCGCTGAGATATGAGTGAAATCTTTTTCTTGGCCCTCGACTCATTGCGGAAAAATAAGCTTCGATCCTTCCTGACCGTGCTTGGGGTTGTGATTGGAGTAGCCACCGTGATCGGGATGTCTTCGATTATCAGCGGTCTCAACACGAATATCTCGAGTCAAATCCAGGATCTGGGATCGACCTTGATTTTTATCACCAGAATTCCTCCAACCATCGGCGGACGCGTGCCGCCCGAGATCTTCAGCCGGAAAAAATTTACGCTGGAAGATGGAAAAGCCATCGCCGACCTTCCGCTGGTGCAGGCCGTTTCCCCCGTATTGCGTTATATCAACTTCAATGCCAGCGCCCGGTCGTTCTCGGTCCGATATCGCGACCGGACTGCGAAAAACACGATCTTCCAGGGTGCTTCGCCGGAATTGGCGATCGTCATCAATCTGCACGTGCAATCGGGCCGGTGGATGAACGAATCGGACCAAACGCACAATGCGAGTGTTGTTGTGCTGGGTCATGACACGGCCGAAACCATTTTCCAAACAAATGTTGATGCAATCGGCAAAGAGGTGGAGATCGAGGGGCAGCCGTTTCGTGTTATCGGCGTCCTGGAAGAACGCAAAAACGCGCTGACCGGGGGAAAAAATCCGGACGATAACATTGCCGTCATGCCGCTCGGCACCTTCAGGCGGCTTCATCCCGAGTTCGACGATTTCATGTTTGCGGTGAAAACGGTTTCACAGGAGGACATGCCCCGTGCGATCGAGCAAATTGACGCGCTGTTGCGCATTCGCCGCGGTGTACCGCCGAATAAGGACAATGACTTCGTCGTTTCAACACAAGACACATTCACCAACCTCTGGAACCAAATTTCGAGCGGCATATTCACGGTGATGCTGGCGATCTCGTCAATCGCGCTGGTTGTGGGAGGGGTCGGCGTCATGAACATCATGCTCGTTTCCGTCACCGAGCGGACACGCGAGATCGGTGTACGAAAAGCGATCGGGGCGACTCAGCGGAATATTTTGACCCAATTCTTATTCGAAGCGATGGTGTTGACCGCCGTGGGCGGGCTGTTGGGAATAGCGACCGGCGCAATGATTGCGGCCATCATCCGAACACTCGCGCCTTTTCTCCCGGCAGTGGTATCGGCCTTCTGGGTCGCCGTTGGATTTTGTGTATCCGTCGGGACAGGCCTAGTCTTTGGCCTTTACCCCGCGTATCGCGCCGCGGTCCTCAGTCCGATTGAAGCTCTGCGATACGAATAGGGAATTAGCCACAAAAAGGCACACAATTCACAAAAGTTTTTTGTCGGAAGCCTTTGCGCACATCAAAAGGATGGTCCCATCATCGTTTTGATGTTGCACGCTTGCGTTTGTAGTGTCGGCTTCAATCAATGATGACGGTGAAGACAGGAGTTATCGTCGCATATGTGGCTCGTCGTAATGGCACGACAAGTGCTCCCTTCTAGGCCAGCTTGTAAAGCAAGAACCACTTCAAAGGAGGTCGAAAATGAGCAAAGACGAAAAACATGATGGAAGCCTGTCCCAGGACGAATTGCGCCAGATCAACGGCGGACGTTTCAAGAGGAACGGAGTAATTCCGGGCTACGTTGTGCCTACCGTTCTATACGATGACGGCATCAACATCTTGACGACGGATCCGACGACGAGCAACGTCGGCTATGACTCGCCTTTTACCCCCATCCCAAAACCCGCGTAAACCTACCCCGAAAGACTGAGGCGACTTTGTACGCCTCAGTCTCTTCCCGCGTTTCGATATCGCAACACCTCAAGTTTTAGGAGGAGAGATTCTTCTTCAAAAACTCCATCGTGCCCTGCCACGCCAGGCGCGCGGCATCGGCGTTATAGGCAATGAATGAGTTTGGATCCTTATGAGTCGAGAAAGTTGGTCTTGGTGCGTGTAATTCTATATAAAATTGGTGACATGACGAAGGAAGAATACTTCGAGCAGGCAGTCAACGCGTTTGGGGATGACAAGCTCGATGAAGCCATCGACTCGTACAAAAAAGCTTTGGATATCGATCCGGATTATCAGGATGCTCTTCATGGATTGGGGATGGCGCTTTTCAACCGTGGTCGCGTTGACGAAGCGATCACAACTGCAAGAAGACTTATCGAAATCGATCAGGACGACATCCTCGCCCATACCAGTCTGTCCATGTTCTACCAGTCTCAGGGCCGGATCGAAGAAGCCGAAAAGGAGGGCAACGTAGCTCGAATTCTCGGCTGGAAACAAGAACTTCGTAAGGACAAGTAATCCTCCTTTGACTTCCTGACGACTCGAAGCGAGACTTTAGTACTTTCATCTTGTTGAAGAGCCGGAGAGGACGGTCGTGAGAGATAAGACCTATACGGATTCATGTCGACAGCCCTAACCAACGACCCACAACAGCTCGTTGGGTTCTTGAAGAATGTCAAGCTCTTTGCTGAACTCAGCAACGATAGCTTGATCAAGTTGGGCAGTTGCTTGAAAATCGCGGAGTTCCCGCCGACCGAGGTCATCGTTCGCGAAGGTGCACCAGGCGTTTCGATGTACATCATCAAGTCGGGGATGGTCGAGGTCCGTAAGAAGGATCCCACGACCGGCATCGATTTCCTGGTCGCTCAGTTATCGGATGGCGCGGCTGTTGGTGAAATGTCGCTTTTGACGGGAAAGCCTCGGTCGGCAACAGTCACGACAGTCCAGCCAACGGTTGTCTTTACACTGACGCGCGCCGATTTCCGCAATCTTGTAACGCAGCACCCGGAAATTTCACTAGGTCTTGCTCGCATCCTCGCCGAACGCCTGGAAGATGCCACCAAGCAGGTCGGCATCGAATACGTTAATCTCTTCAGAGGAAAGTTTGATCCGCGGGTCGTCGGTTTGTTGCCTCAATCGCTGTGCCTTCTTCACAAGCTGATTCCCATCGCATACCTAAACAATTCGGTCACGCTGGCGATGGTTAATCCTTCGAATCTCGTCGCTTTTGACGACGTTCGGCGTTACATCAAGGGCGTCATCATCGAGCCGCAGGTTTGCACCGAGGAAGACTTCAAGAAGTTCATGGATACGGTCTATCCGGATCTCATGGGGACCAAGGAAGAGAAGCGCGAGAGCGACAAGAGGAAGGAAGAGGTCGAACGGCGCAGGGAAGAAAGGAGAAAACCGGTATCGGAATTTCAGATGCAAAGCCTGGAGGACTTGCAGAACGAAATTCTGGGTGGCCTCGAGGTCCAGCAGGAAGAAGAAGAAAGGCCAACGACGACAGATCTGGCGACTGCCTCTGAAGACGCGCCCGTCGTGCGGCTGGCCAACAATATCCTAGCGCTCGCCATCAAGAGAGGCGCAAGCGACATTCACATTGAACCGCACGAGGACGGCGTTGTCTTGCGGCTTCGCATTGACGGTGTGCTGCACATCGAGAACAAACTTTCCAAGAAGATCCAGTTGCCGCTGGCCTCCCGCTTCAAGATCCTCTCCAGGCTGGATATCGCCGAGCGCCGGATGCCTCAAGATGGACGCATTTCGATCAAGATTGACAATCGAGGGATTGATTTTCGTGTTTCAACCGTGCCGGCCAAGTTCGGCGAGAAGATCGTCATGCGTGTTCTGGACAAGAGCGGCAACCTCCTGCCCTTGGACCAGATCATCCTGCACGGTCCAACTGTCGAAAAGCTGCGCTCGATGATCACTCAACCGTACGGGATTATCTACGTCTCCGGCCCCACAGGTTCTGGAAAGACGACCACGCTGTACAGCTCGCTGAATGAGATCAATTCGCCCGACATCAATATTTCGACGGCTGAAGATCCGATCGAATACGACCTGCCCGGCTTGTGCCAGGTCCAAACGCATAAAGACATCGGACTGGATTTCGCGCGTATCCTTAGAGCATTTCTCCGTCAAGACCCGGACGTGATTCTCGTCGGTGAAACCCGCGATCAGGAAACCGCAAAGATTTCTGTCGAAGCCGCGCTCACGGGCCACCTTGTCTTCACAACACTTCATACCAACGATGCGCCCAGTTCCTTGACCCGTCTGGAAGAAATGGGAATCGAGCCGTTCCTGATGGCAAACTCGACCATTGGTATCCTCGCCCAACGTCTTGCGCGACGTGTGTGCCAGAGCTGCAAGGTTCCTATGGAGATCGATGAAACAACTTTGAGTTATTTCGGCTACACGAAAGACAACGCTCCACCCTTCTATAAAGGCGAAGGTTGTGACAAGTGCAATCACACCGGCAAGAAGGGCCGCGTCGGTATCTACGAGCTCCTCACAATGAACGACGACGTGAAGCGCGCGGTAGCCCATGGAGCCAAGACCGACGAGATTCGCGATCTCGCTCGGGCAGGCGGAATGAAGACATTGAAGGAATACGCCATGTTTCTCATGGCCGAGGGCCTGACCAGCGTCGATGAAGTATTGACTAACCTTGTCGTCGGCAATTAATCCGCTGCCGACTTTTGGCTTTCCTTGTAGAACTGGTTGTACTCTGCGACGTCCTCACGACTGCCGATGATCAACGGCACCCTCTGATGTAACGACGTGGGCTGGACATCCAGAATTCGGCGCTCGCCTGTGGATGCAGCGCCGCCGGCCTGTTCAACAATCATTGCGAGTGGCGATGCTTCATACAACAGCCGAAGCTTTCCTTTGGGCCCAGGATAGAGAAAGATCCCGCCTTTCAGAAGATTTCGATGGAAATCCGCTACGAGCGAACCGATATATCGCAAGCTGTAAGGATGTCCCCGGTCTTTCCTATCCTCTTTCAGATATGCGATATACCGCCGCGTCCCGGCATCCCACGAATGCAGGTTTCCTTCGTTGATGCTGTAGATCTTTCCGCGCGACGGGGTGCAAATATTTTCGTGGGAAAGAAGGAACTCGCCCAGGCTCGGATCGAGCGTGAATCCGTGAACGCCGTTTCCTGTCGTGTAAACCATCATCGTGCTCGAGCCGTAGATAAAATACCCCGCGGCGATTTGGTCGCAGCCCTTCTGCAGGCAGTCTTCAAGAGAGCCGTCTTCGTTGTCTTTCGTGATCTTGCGATGGATAGAAAAGATCGTTCCGATACTGGCATTGACGTCGATATTGGACGATCCGTCGAGCGGATCGAACATCAGAACGTATTTACCCCGTTTGCTCCCGTCCGGTATCGGAATGATATTTTCGGATTCTTCGGAAGCCATGACACACAAGTGGCCGTTGTGCCCCATCGCGCTGCAAATGGTTTGTTGCGCAAACTCGTCGAGTTTCTGGACCGCTTCGCCGTGAACGTTCACCTCGCCGGTTTCGCCGAGAATCTTCACGAGGCCCGCTTTGTTCACTTCCCGTGAAATGATCTTTGCCGCCAATGTGAGCGAGGTAAGGAGAGCCGTGAAATCACCGGTTGCTCCTGGATGCATGCGCTCTTCGTCAAGAATGTGCTGCTGAACCGTCTTGATTTTGCTCTGCATGGTTCTAAACGTTACACCGGGGATAGGTTTCTTGCAAATTCCCCTCCTCGCAGAGGAGCGGTGGGCGCGCCAGCTTAATAGAAGCTGGCGCGCCGGGTGGTTCTATGAAATATTATTCCGATCTGACCACCCCGTCTGCGCCTCGCTTTGCTCGGCGCATCCTCCCCTCCTCTGCGAGGAGGGGCTTTGCACAAAAAATCCTGGGCGGTCATAGACCGCCCCTACAGCTTGGGGTGCGCAACTGTAGGGGCGCTCTATGAGCGCCCGCGATGTATTTTTTGTGCAAAGCCGCGAGGAGGGGAATGACATCATGGCAAATCAAAAAGAAGGATTTCGCAACCCTCCGAGCCCGTTCCGGTGAACCACAACTCTTGCTCTTTACTGGCCGCCGCACCATCACCTTCTATCAAAATGTCTCCGTTCAAATTGAGGTCACCTCGCACAACCTGAATCCAGGCCCGACGACCGGGAATCAACCTGCGTCTTATGTATTCCCCGCGCGCGAGTTCCGTTACATACAATCGCGCATCCTGATTGATGACAGTCGCTGGCTCTCGCTCGCCTGCGCGCGGCCCTGCGAGTAACCTCAAGCGGCCACGTTTCTCGGCAGGCGCGAACGCGATTTGTTGGTAGGACGGCTGCAGATCCTCGGAGGCGGGTGTAATCCAAATCTGGATTGAGTGCACGGGATCGGTTTCCGATGCATTCCATTCGCTGTGGACGATACCGCTGCCCGCCGACATCGTTTGTACTTCGTTAGGACGGAGAATGTGACATTCACCGGTACTGTCTCTGTGCTTTAAGCTGCCTTCGAGCACATACGTGATGATTTCCATGTCGCGATGGGCGTGCGGGCCGAAACCTTTGCCTGGGGCGATGCGATCATCATTCAGCACCCGCAGGACGCTAAAATTCGAATACGCGGGATCATAATAGTCCCCAAAGGAAAACGAATAAAATCCCCTGAGCCAGCCGCGATCCGCATGTCCGCGATCCTTACTCTTACGAAGCGTGATCATTATTTATCTGTTGCCGAGCTCTTTGCGCACGATCTTTGCGCCC
>QHWY01000215.1:21666-35801 GCA_003223875.1 Acidobacteriota bacterium
TCGACGAGCGCCTTCAGCTTCATCTTGGCAACCATGCGGGGCAGCGGTTTCATGCCGCAATCTGTGCTCAGGTACACGCGGTCGGGCGGGACCACTTTGATAACCTTGCGGATTCGGGCCGCGACCTGTTCGGGGGTTTCGATCATCATCGTGCGAATATCGAGCACGCCGATCTGAACTTCCTTATCTTTAGGCAGCGATTTCAGTGCTTCGATATCCGACATCTCGCGGTTGGCATAGTCCAGGACGAATTGTTCGACGGGCACGTCATAAAAATGCGGAAGAACCGTTTCGTAGCCCTTCGGGAAAATTCCGCTCAGGGCATTGCCCCAGGCATTGCCGAAGCAGAAGTGCCACGCGATTTTCGCCTTCACTCCGTCGACGCAGCGGGTGATCACTTCGGCAATCCATTTGTAATCGTCGTTGTTGTTTGTGAACAGCGGCAACCAGGCCCCGAGATCTTCGATCTGAAGATACTTCGCGCCGGCAGCGACGAGGTCCTTCATCTCCGCATTGAATATGGGCGCCAGGGCAAGACTCAGTTCACGAGCATCCTTGTAGTGCTTGTTGTAGACGTGCCAGGCAAGATTGACGGGGCCGGCACCGACCGAGACCTTCATGGGCTTCTTCGCGTATTTGGTCGCGATCTTATAAAGGTCCGCCAGCCGGATTGGGCCGCGTGTGACCGGTCCGTCGTTCACAACGCCTCCCCAATCGGAAAGCAGTTCCACTTCCTTCGTCCGCACGGCAGCGCCGATTTCGGAGGGATGCGGGTCCTTCGCCTGCTGGAAGCCCCCAATGCGCTCGTACATGTACCAGCAGAAGGAGCCGATGACTCCGACGTAGTCGTCGTAGGACATTTGTCCGTCGGTGATGATATCGAGACCGGCTTCTTCCTGGTCGCGGATGACGACCTGCGTTGCGTCGTGATAAGCCTCTTCGTGCGCGACCTCCTTGAATGCGACACGAATGTCGCGCCCAAGCAGTTGATGACGATACCAGTGGGGTCTTGGATATGATCCCACCATCGTGGTCGGTAATATCGTATCGACGATCTTCGTTGGCATGTTCGATTACTCCTTCCAAATGGCGAGTGAGCCTCTATGATAAATGACATCGAAGAATTGGCCAAAGACGAACAGGCTCACTCGTCCCCTTGACCACGTCGAATAGCTCCACGCATAATCGAAATTTCCCTCAACCACGCGCGTTCAGAAGGGAAAGGAGAGGCATGCAGTTCATCCGACAAATCGGGGGGCTAGCGACCCTACTGATGCTTACGGCCGGATGTTCAAATAATGCGCCGGCTCCTGCCGAGAAAACCAATGCAGCGCAATCTGCACCTTCGCCTCAATCGCGAATCGAGCGCGGGAAATATATGGTCACCGTCGGTGGATGCAACGACTGCCATACTCCGAAGAAAATCGGACCGAATGGGCCCGAACCCGACATGACAAAGGAACTTTCCGGCAATCCCGCGACGGATAGATTGGCGCCCGTGCCCGCCGGTCTCATCGCTCCCGATAAATACCTGACGGTGGTGAACAATCACTTAGGCGCGTGGGTGGGGCCCTGGGGCGTCAGTTTCGCGATGAATCTGACATCCGACAAAGCCACAGGATTGGGAAGTTGGACGGAGGAGATGTTCGTCACCGCACTTCGGTCCGGCAAACACCAAGGAACGGGGAGGCCGATTCTTCCTCCGATGCCCTGGTATTGGTATCGCAACATGACAGATGAGGATTTGAAGTCGATATTCGCGTATTTGCAGTCCTTGCCGCCCATCAATAATCCCATTCCCGATCCTCTTCCACCGGACAAGATCCCTCGATGAGACGGCTAGTTGTATTGCTCGCAGCCTTAATCGTTCTTTTGGGTTGCGCGGCAGAGCAGGGAAAAGATAGCCCACCGCGCCGCGACAACACTCCAGCGGTGTCTGCCGGTCCAGCGGGAACAATCCGCGGCATCGTTCGCCTCGAGGGGGCATTGCCGCCGGCGGCCGTCGAGCCTATTAAAGAGCATCAAGAAGTATGCGGGCGCGACGTGTCGTTACCGCGCCTATTGCTAGGAGACAAAAACGGCGTTCGAGACACATTTGTTTATCTGGATGGCGTCGAAGACGGGCCCAGCTTTCCACGGCCGCAATCCGTTCTGGTGGATCAACGGCAGTGTCAGTATTCGCCACATGTCATGATCGTGCCCGTGGGCACGAAGCTTGAAATTACCAATAGCGATCCCATCCTTCACAACGTGCACGGTCTGGAGATGACCGATCAGGGACTTCAAACGATCTTCAATATTGCGCAGCCCGTTCGCGGCCAGCGGGTAACAGTCGAGCCGGCACTCATGAAGCCGGGGATTATCCATCTCGCCTGTGAAGCCGGACACGCATGGATGAATGCATATGTGTTCGTTGCGAGCCATCGTTACGTAACGATCACCAACCAGTCCGGAGAGTTTGTGATGCCACAAGTGCCTCCGGGAACCTACCGCATCAAGATGTGGCACGAAGGCGTGATCCGAAAACGCAATATCGAGAGCCTGCAGCGGTACGAGTACGAGGATCCTTACGAGATCACGCAAGAGGTCGTTGTTCAAGCGGGCGCTGAAAGTGTGGCGAATTTCGACTTGAGGTTGCGTTAAACTACCCCCTCGAAATGGCGACGATAAGATTCACTCGAAACATCCAGCGTCATGTGGAGTGTCCGGTGCGTGAAGTGTCCGGAGCGACGCTCGGCGAGGTCCTCGACGCGTATTTTCGCGACAACGAAAGAGCTCGCGGCTATGTGCTCGACGAACAGGGAAAGATCCGGCAGCATATGGTGGTTTTCATCGACGGCGAACTGGTTCGCGACCGCGACGGTCTCAGCGATCCGGTCGAATCAAAATCAATAATAGACGTTATACAGGCGCTATCGGGAGGAAATGAATGAGCGATCGGTGTTACCTCGCAACGAGAAAGGGTTTGTTTACCGTGGATCGGCGCGTGTCGAAGTGGTCCATCAGCCGTGCGACATTTATAGGCGACAATGTCACGCTGGTCATGCACGATTCCCGTAATGGGAACCTTTTCGCCGCTCTCAATCACGGACACTTTGGAATCAAGGTGCATCGCTCAACGAATGGTGGAGAGACATGGGACGAAATCACGGCACCGCAATACCCCCCGATGCCAGAGGGATACGTGCCTAAGCCTCTTCCGTTCTTCAACAAGCCTCTCGATTGGGCGCTCAAACTCATCTGGGGCCTCGCGCCCGGCGGGGCCGATCAGCCCGGTCTCATCTGGTGCGGGACTATGCCCGGCGGGCTGTTCAAATCGGAAAACAACGGTGCGTCTTGGGAATTGAATCGTCCGCTTTGGGACCATCCCAAACGCGAAGAATGGGGCCCGAACGGCGCCGAATGGCCCGGAATTCATTCCATCTGCGTCGATCCGCGCGATTCGCGCCACGTCAGCATTGGCGTTTCCACGGGCGGCGTCTGGATCACGAAAGACGCCGGAAAATCCTGGACGCAGACCGGCGGCGGTATGCGCGCCGAATATTATCCGGCCGAACAGCAGGGCGATCCGAACGTTCAGGACGTGCACTGTCTCGTGCAGTGTGCCGCGAATCCCGAGGTGTTCTGGGTGCAGCACCACAACGGCATCTTCAGATCTACCGACGGTGCTCGGTCGTGGACGGAAATTAAGGATGTAAAACCGTCCGTCTTCGGATTTCCTGTCGCGGTCCATCCGCACGATCCGAATACGGCGTGGTTTGTTCCATCCACCAAGGATGAGAAGCGCTGTCCGACAGATGGCCGTGTGGTCGTCAATCGCACTCGGGACGGTGGAAAAACATTTGAAACCCTGCGGCAGGGTCTGCCGCAGGAATACGCTTACGATCTCGTTTACCGTCACGGACTCGATGTCGATGAATCCGGCAACAGGCTGGTGTTTGGATCAACAACCGGGTCGGTCTGGATCAGCGAAAATGGCGGAGATTCGTGGCAGACGGTCTCATCGAATCTACCCCCGGTCTATGCCGTCCGCTTCGTGAAGCCTTAAGGTCAGCGACAATATAGCGGGTTCGGTTCTTACTGTAGCGGCGCTCTATGAGCGCCGGTTTTTCGCAGAATCAACGAAGTAACATTTTTTGATTGCGGACCACGGGTGGGGCGGATTATATGAGTGCGCAGCTACTACCAGATATGTGAACAAGAAAAGGGGGTTTGGAGTGAAATCGAAGAGTTTCTTCTATACGCACTTGATTGTCCTATCGCTGTTCGCGTTGTATATTCCGCCGCTCGCGGGACAGTCCGGCAGTACGTCTGCCATGACGGGAAGAATTACCGATCCCACAGGCGCCGTGCTTCCCGGCGTTACCGTGACCGTGACATCTATCGCTACCAATCAAACAAGGACCGTAGTATCCGCAGAAGACGGCGTGTACCGAGTTCCGTTGCTTGATCCCGGCGCCTATCGTGTCCGGTTCGGCGCACCGGGATTCAAAACGAAGAAGTGATGTCGGTGACACTGGCGGTCACCGACACGGTCGCACTCGACCAGACTCTGGAAGTCGGAGCCACGAGTGAAGAGATCACGGTGGAGGCAGTTGCGGAAACGATTCAAACCGCGACGTCGACTATCGGAACAACCGTATCGGGAAACACCATCTCTTCACTGCCTCTGCCTGCCCGGAACTTTACTTCCGTGTTGGGAATGGCGCCGGGTGTGGCGGTCGATGTGGCCAATGGCGTGTCTTTCGGGAAGGGCTCGATCAACATGAGCGTGAATGGAGCCAATCCGGAAAAGAACAATTTTCAGATGGATGGTGTTGCCATCAACAATGCGGCCGGCAATAACATGGCGATGGACTCGGGTCTCTATACGGGTATCGCGATTCCAAACCCGGATGCGATTCAGGAGTTCAAGATTCAGACGTCCACATATGATGCGAGCTATGGGCGGAATCCGGGCGCAAACGTGAATGTGGTCACCAAGTCCGGCTCCAATGAGTTCCATGGCAGCCTCTTTGAGTTCTTCCGGAATGAGCACCTCAACGCGAACGACTTTTTCTACAATCGTGATAATCCGTTGAGTGCGACCAGGAAGCAGATCCTGAGGCAGAACCAGTTTGGAGGGACGTTCGGCGGACCGGTGAAGCAAAACAAGCTGTTTTTCTTCGGCAGCTATCAAGGAACCCGCCAGCTCAATGGCGTCGCCAATGAAGGTCTGACTTCCGCGAACTTGTATCCCGTTCCGGGCAATCGCGAGGCTCCGGACTTTGCCGCGCGGTTGGGAGCGGCCATGTGCGGCTTCCCAACTCGAGGTATCGCGATTGCGTGCGATGGGTCCAACATCAACCCGGTCGCGATCAATCTTTTGCGCGTGAAACTCCCCAATGGGGATTACTACATCCCTGGTTCCGGCACAAACCGGATTGCGCCGCGGGTCTTCAGCATTCCCGCCAAATACACTGAAGATCAGTACATCGCCAATGCCGACTGGATCGTTTCCCCCAAGCACAGTCTACAAATGCGCTACATGTACTCGAACAATCCGTTCGAGTATCAATTGTCCGGAACTTTCGGACAATTGCCGGGACGCGTTCAAAGCGACAAGCGGAGCAGCACGTCTTCAGTGCTGCGCCTGACGACGATTGTGAATCCGAGTGTCGTGAACCAGGCTCGCGTGTCCTTTCAGCGAATCATCCAGAACGGCTCAGATACACTGCCGTACACTCCCCAGCAGGTCGGTATCAAACCGTTAATTGATGCCAGTTGCTGTCAGGGTACGACATTTGGTTCCTATACGCAGCCACCGGTCATGAGCTTTGCCGGCGCCTTCGCTATCGGCGGTGGCCTGAATCCATCCTTTGCGCCCTCAAACCAAATTCAATATTCGGACCAGCTTTCCTGGACGAAAGGGACACACAACTTTAGGGCGGGCTTCGAATATGAGAGCATCCGCTACCCTCTCCACTTTAGCGGCTTAGGCCGCGGTAACTTGATCGTGAATTCGTTTCCCGATTTTCTTATTGGCCGGGCGGGTTGTGCGACCGCGACGTGCAGTGTCACGAATCCCGGCGATACGACCGGTGTAACTTCCAGCAGCTTCAACCTGTGTATATTTTGCGTGCGCAGCCGTGTGAATGGCATCGTTCATTATTATCTGTTGAACAACCAGTCTGCGTCTTTCCAGGATGACTGGAAGGTCAACAGCAAACTCACCCTCAATCTGGGTGTTCGTTGGGAACGCTTCGGCCAACTGGCGGACAAGTACGGTAATCTGACCAACCAGTGGGCCAGCGATCTCCGGTCCGTACCAGTACCTCCTTCGGCTCCGTCATTCACAGATCCAAATGCATTCAAGGGTTACGTCGTGCCGAAGAACTACGACACGCGTCCAGTGAATGAAGGCGGATGGGGTCCAATCCCCGCGGGCGTCCGGCAGTTCGACGGCATGTTCGCCAGCGAAAATCGAATTCCGCTGAGCAACTTCGGTCCACGTGTTGGATTCGCATTCCAGCCGGTAGTCAATGGCCGCCTCGTCGTAAGGGGCGGCGCGGGCATTTTCTACGATCGCGTCGGTATCAACAGGATGGTTCACGCGGTTCAGGAAGGATTACCTTACGCCGATACCACCACTCTTCAGCACGACATTGCGAGCCTGCAGAGTCCCTTTCAGGACCGGCCACTGAGATTACTGCCGCGCTGGTTCGACTTAGCGGCTGCGCAGCTTTCGCCGAATGCGATTCCGGCTGGCTCCAACTTCGACAAACCTTATTACGACCACGTTCAAACACCTCTGGTCCGCCAATATAATTTAGGTTTCCAGTATGAATTCGTACGTAATTACGTGCTCGAGATTGCTTACGTCGGCTCGAGTGGAATCAACATCGGCGACTATAGTCACAATGTGAACTTGGCCCGTCTGGCCAGTCCCACCAACCCAATAAACGGGATCACAACAAACACAACGCAGAATGCGGCCGCTCGTGTACCCTACCTGGGGTTCACGACTATCGGGCTCCAGCAAAACGCTTTCGACGCTGTCTACAACTACAACAGCTTACAGACTTCGGTTCGAAAGAATTTTTCGCGCGGGCATGCGTTCCAGGCGGCGTATACGTGGAGCAAAAATCTGTCGAACGTTGGTTTCAATTCCTCCAACCTGAATGTCACGACAGATATGTGGCAGCAGTACGGCGAGACGCCATATAGCCGCCCGCAACGGTTCGTCGTCACGTATCAATATGAGTTGCCGTTCAAAGGCGCCGGAAGGTTTGGCAAAGCCGTCGAGGGATGGTCGGCCTCCGGAAGTACCGTCATTCAGGGCGGCAATCCGCTCACGCTCTTTGACGGCCGCGGCGGCACGATCTATACCGGAGCTTCGCCCACCAATGGTCCTGACAAGGGTTCAAGCCGCGCGCAACTCTGTCCTGGTTTTACCAACAAGGACATCGCGACGAGCGGCAGCGTGGAAGATAGGCTGGGCCGAGTTGGCGACCCGAACGCGAAACGGTTCTTTAACACCGCCGCGTTTAATTGCGGGCCTCCGGCGACGGGGCCACTACCAATCATTGGCAATGGCACCGACTTCGGGAATACGGGTGTGGGCATCGTTCATGGCCCGGGCCAGGCGAACTTTGACTTCTCAGTGACCAAGATGACGCGGATCGGCGAAAAGCAGAATATCCAGTTCCGCGCCGAGTTCTTCAACCTGTTCAATCACCCGCAGTTCGGACTGGGAACCTATCCGTCACCGACGAGTACGACGAGTTTCAATCAGCAGCTCTTTCCGAGCAGCGCGACGTTTGGGGTGATCAGCCAGACGGGGGTCAATCCGCGGCTGATTCAGTTCGCGTTGCGGTATCAGTTCTGAAGCCCTTTCCTCTGGAGAGGGCGCCGCGCCTGCGGCGCGGCGGGTGAGGTCGCAGGTTTGGTCAAATCTTGAGAACCTCACCCTTTATTGAGGCTTCGCCCTGACGGGCTCGCGCTTCGTGCCCTCTCCCAGAGGGAGAGGGTAGAATTGTCCGCACGATGAAATCTCGATATTGCTATGGGCAAGGTACCGATGGGCGCTCCTCGCGAGCCTCATGAGAGTACTGCGGCTCTGCTCCGTCAACTCGGCCTGAAGAACGGGGAGCCGAAGAAAGAAGAGAAGAAAGGTGAAGGCCAGTGACAGTGGGTTGGCGAAATGTTTTGGCCCAACTGAACACTCCGGCGCCTTCCTTTAAGATTCGTCCTATCGGGTTCGCGCTTCGCCGCACCACCCCTCCTCTGCGAGAAGGCGAATGAGCTAAAACCTTTCGTCCTTGGATCACCAATTCCGTAATCAAAAGCGGAACCGACCAACTAAACCAGCTCGCCGCGGTCATTTGCTCCAGTGTTGTCCCGACGCCCGCTACTTGTAAGACTTCAGTGAACACACGAAATGTGACGAAGCCAAACGTCAGTACATAACTGCGAATCATCCATTCGCGGTGCTGCTCGGCGACGTGCAGCAAAATTGCAATCGTGGCAAAACTAGTAGAGACGATCCACGCAACCGCCATCGTCGTAAAACCCATTCCAGCTATCCAACCGAAGTCCGTATGGCGCGCCAAATAAAGCGCCGAAGAGCCGCTGACGAGAACGCCAAGCACATAGGCGCCACCCAGGATGCGATGTAAGAGGACCTCCCGGCGGTTCAATCCGAGCCAAAGCTGAAGCGGACCCAATAAGAGAGCAAGTCCGCCCGCTATGATGTGAACCAGGAGCCATTCCCGGCGAGGCCAGTAGATGCCGTACCTGTCGGGATCGACCGAGAAATATTCGAACGCATAGCTGTTAAGGAACCACAACGCCGCAACCGTTGGCGTCAAAAGAACAGCTTTGGTCAGCCGGTTATGCATGTGCGCACTGTGCCGGTTCCTGGTGAAGTACCGGGACAAGCCGGAAAAGCCGGCTTGCCGTCTGCTGGTCTAAAAGGGTCCGATATAACTTGCAGCGATAGGACAGAACATCGGCCCTTGAACGCGGATTTTCGATGTTCTCTTGAGCCATTGCGTCCCCGGTTGACTCGACTGTCTCAGGATAAACAAACATCTTTTCCATAACTGCCCTCCGTGTGTGCGCCCGGTTAGGTGCAGGTTGGAAGCCGAAGCGAGAGCGATTCAGTCACTTTTAAAATGAGAGAGTTACGGAGCGAAAATGCGCCTGACGCGAGGGTTTTACATCAACTTTGTGGACAGACTGTCGAGGCGCTCGATGAGCGCCATTTTTCCACAGTAGAGAAGGCCTACCCGCGTTGCAGCAGCGGGCGGAGGTCCCGAACGTTCTTCAGGCTTTCCAGATTGAAGATCGTATCGATCAGCTTGGTCGTGCCGCCGGCGCCTAGAACCGGGTTCATCAGATCACGCCCTTTGGCAATCACTTCCTCGCGGGTCATGGGGTTATCGAAGGTGCCACGAACCGAAGCGACGTGTTCGGTCAGACGCGTGCCGTCGTTCATCACGATCTCGAGATTGGTTTCCCGGCGCGGCATTCGTCGTTCGAGCTCTTCGTCGGGAATGAGCTGCACCTTTGCGCGGTGGCGGAGAATAGCGGCATCCTTCATCCTCGCTGTCTCATGAGCGGACCGGAAGGTGACGGTTTTGTCGATCAGCATCACGGCCACGAGATGCTGCAGACAAATGTCGGGAATCTCGCGGTTGTTGACGATCGCGGCTTCGTTCGTCGCGAGCTTCACGAGAACTTGTTTGACCTGATCGGCCTCGACACGATTCTTTTTGAAAATATTTTCCAAAGCATCAAGGACCGCTTGAATCGGTGCTCCGACAGTCCATTTCTTGAAACTGGTCCGCGTCACTTCGTATCGTTCTCCCAGTTTTTCAATAACGAGTTCCGCGTTGTTCTTTGGCAGGAAAGCTTGAAAGAAGTTATCGGCACCGGAGAAAACATCTTCGACGCCGGTGCCGCCGGCCTGGACAAGCAATGCCGCAGTGACGCCGTTGCGGGCGGGCATGCCGCCGAAATCGAAGGCTTTCTCAATGTGATCCGTATCGCGCTGCCACGATGCCAGGCCCGAGGCCTGCTGTGCGGTGTAGGAGAGCAGCCAACGCATTTGTTGTGCGTTGAGATTCGCGGCGCATGCGGCGGCGGCGGCGGAGCCAAAGGTTCCCGAGATCGAGTGAGTACTTCGATGTGTCTCGGCCATATACGACAAGCGTCCGAGAGTGGCCGTCACCCGAGGACCGATGTCGTAACCGAGCGCGACGGCGCGGACAAACCGTGTGCCGTCGATACCAAACTGTTCGCCTGCGGCCAGAGCAGCCGGTATGACCGAGCATCCCGGATGAGACTGAGAAAAGGAATGCGTATCGTCGGTCTCGTCGGAGTGAGCCAGCATCCCATTGGCCATTGCCGCCTCAATTGGACCGCAAACGACATTGGATGCGGCAACCGTGGCAATCTTCTCGCCTTTGTAAGCGCGAGCGAATTGAATGGCGAACTTTCCAGGCGGAAGCTCCGCCCCGGAGATCATCGCCGCCACAGCATCGAGAATCACGTGCTTCGTCTTTTCGACAATTTCTTCCGGCAGTTTCCGCGTAGCGGCTTCGCTCATATAAGTACTGAGCGTGGACATGAGGCTGCTCGTGGCGGGCGCTCCATAAGCTGGTTGAGGCTGCACGGTCCACCGGGCGGTCCCGGCGCCCACGGGCAGGGCCGCGGCAAGTTTCAACAGGCGACGACGATCGAGTCTATCGGCCATTTTCATTCTCCTTATTCAGATCGTTCCGGACGACGAGTCCACCCTTCATCACGAATTTGACACGCTGCATTTCGCTCACATCTGTCAGAGGGTTGCCCGAAACGGCGATGATGTCGGCGAACTTACCCTTTTCGATACTTCCGATTTGATTGTCCCAATTGTAGTTCAGCATGTGCGCGGCCGGTAGGAACGCCGTCTGCAGGGCTTGGGCAGCGCTCATTCCCCACTTGGCATAATAACCGAATTGATTCGCCTGTGTGCCGTGCGGAATCGCCGGAGACGTGGCGCCGCTTCCGAAGACAATCGGGACGCCCGCGGCAAGTGCTCTCCTGAATGCTTGCTCGGCCAGTTTCATCCGGCTGTTTCGGCCGCCGGTGTCGCGGAGGTCATCTTTCTCCAGAGCGATCAGATCATCGAGCGTCACAACGAAAGAAAGCTTCTTTTCAAGCAGAATTTTTATGCCGGCATCATCGAGCTCCAAGAGATGGTTGGGAGCATCGACGCCGGCAGTCAGACAGCTCCTCATACCATCGCCTCCGTAAGTATGGCAGGCGACCTTCAGTCCGAGCCGGTGCGCTTCATCGACCACCGCCTGGACCTCTTCCAGAGTCAGCGACGGGCTGTTCACAAGCGTCGCATCCGGTTTCCACATGTGCACGGGACCCACAAAATCCTGCGTGGTATAGATCTTGACCCAGTCCACGCCGTGCAACTTCGCTTCGCGCACAGCCGCGCGGGCGAGCCAGGGGGAATTGACGTCTTTGTTTTCCGTGAATACATCGAGAAAACGCACCGACCGGTTGTCGGGGTAGTAGTTCGTCGCACGTTGATTGAGCGATTGCCCAACTACCTGCATTCGAGGTCCCTGAATCATGCCGGCGTTGATCGCGTCGCGGAGGTCCACGGTGTTGAATCCGCCGCGGGAATCCATATCCGCGACTGTAGTGAAGCCGGCAGCCAGATCGATTTGCGCGTTAGCGACCGCTATCAAGGCGCGCTGAGCGGCCGTCTCCCCGCCTGTATTGACGTGCACGTGAGCGTCGATCATGCCCGGAAGAGCTGTCGCGTTCCCCAGGTCGATGACCCTGGCTTCACGCGGGATCTGGATATTGGCGCCGACATCCGCGATGCGCTCCCCCCGGATCAGCACAATCTGGTTGTTCAACAGGTTGCCCGATTTGGCATCGAACAACTTTGCAGCACGAATCGCCACCACCTGATTGGGTGGCGTGAGAAATTTACGTTCTTGTGAACGTGAGGGAGTGTTCAATACCGCGACAATCGTAACAAGTGTGATGATCAACCTGACTGCCCAACGGTTTTGCATTGCCTCCTCCTTGGACTATTCGGCCCTTATATACCCTCGTGTTGGGAACCCGCAACGAAAAGCTGTTCATGCTAAAATTCCCCCGATGCAAAGGTTTGTCATTCTGATCGCAAGCCTTCTCCTTGCCGCGCCGGCTATGGCGCACCCTGTGCCGTTCAGCTATCTTGACATTCAACTCCAGCCGGGAATCATCGAAGGTTCCCTCACCGTTCACATCTATGACCTGGCGCACGATCTCCAAATCACACCCATGGAACAGCTCCTCGATTCAGGCTTCGTCTCCGAACGGGAAGCTGCAATCCACAACCTTCTCACGCCGCGATTTGGTCTCGCCGCAGATGGTCATTCGCTGAGCCCGGAGTGGCTTCAGTGGGAAATTTTGAAGGAGCGCCAGTCGGTCCGATTCCATTTCCGCTATTCGAATGTAGCCGCGCCCGGCGTGGTGTCGATTTCCGCGAAAATGTTTACTTACGATCCGCAACATCAGACGTTCGTCAATGTCTACGAGCGCGATACCCTGACATCGCAGATGATTCTCGACATCAACCATACGCAAACCGAGTATTTTGCGGGAACCCGGCAAGGTGTATTGGCTGTGATCCGGAAGTTCATTCCCGCGGGTATTCATCACATCCTGATCGGCCCCGATCATTTA
Organism: Acidobacteriota bacterium; assembly: GCA_003223875.1. Classification (GTDB taxonomy): domain Bacteria; phylum Acidobacteriota; class Terriglobia; order 20CM-2-55-15; family 20CM-2-55-15; genus 20CM-2-55-15. The sequence goes on from QHWY01000215.1 coordinate 34,387, forward strand.
TTGTTTCTTATCGGGTTGCTTTTGCTCGGCGGCTCGATCCGGCGATTGGCCATGGTCGTAACCTCCTTCACGGTCGCCCATAGCGTGACACTTTCCTTGGCCGCGCTGAATATTCTCAGTCCGCCGGCGCGCATCATCGAGCCGGCTATTGCGTTGAGTATCGTGTACGTGGGCGCCGACAATCTGCTCGCGCAGGGTGGGCGCGACGTGCGCGCGTGGATCGCTTTTGCCTTTGGTTTCATCCATGGATTCGGCTTTGCGACCGTGCTTCGTGAAATGGAATTACCGGCACGAGCGCTCGGCTGGTCCTTGTTTTCGTTCAATTTTGGCGTGGAAATCGGCCAATTGCTCGTGGTTGTTCCGGTCGCCTCCGCCTTCGCCTTGATCCGATCGCGCAGCGAGTGGGCTCAGCGACAATTGGTTTACGCCGGATCGATCATCGTTATCGCTGCCGGCTCATTCTGGTTCGTTCAACGAGTGTTTTTCATTTAGCGGATCTCCAGTATACTGCCCCCGCGGCTTTTCACACATCTCGACATAAAAAGGGGAGACGACATGAAATCTGGATCGATGCGAATCCTTATTGCGATCATTGTGGCCACGTTGACGGCCGGTGCTCTGGGAGTTGCGTTCGCACGCGGCCAGGCTGGTCAGGCCGCACAGGCCCAGAGGCCGCAAATGGCAGAAGAAGTCTTCACTAATATTCAGGTGCTCAGAGGTATACCGGTGGACGAGTTTATGGACACGATGGGGATGTTTGCTGCGTCTCTAAGCCTGAACTGCATCGACTGTCATGTTGCAGAAAGCGTGGACAAATGGGAGAAATTCGCAGACGAAACGCCGCTCAAGCGAACTGCGCGGACGATGGTGCAGATGGTGAACGCGATCAATAAACAGAACTTTAAGGGAGTGCGCTCCGTTACCTGCTACACCTGCCATCGCGGCGACCTGCGCCCCAAGGTCGTGCCCAGCCTGATCGTGCAGTACAGCGCGCCGGTCGAAGACCCGAATGAAGTTGAAATCCCTCCAAACGCGAAGGGACCTTCCTCCGATGAAGTCTTCAACAAATACATTCAGGCACTAGGCGGTGCGCAACGGGTGGCGAGCCTCACCAGTTTTACGGCGAAGGGAACGTTCATCGGATTCGAGACAGAACAAACGAAAGTTGCAATGGATCTCTTTGGCAAAGCTCCCGCTCAACGCACCATGATCGTCCATACGCGGTTGGGCGACAGCACCCGCGTCTATGACGGCCGTTCGGCTTGGATCGCGGCGCCGGACAAACCGTTACCACTGATGACACTGGCCGGCGGAAATTTGGAAGGCGCGAAGATTGACGCGATCGTCTCGTTCCCGGCCGAGATCAAGCAGGCCTTTGCTCAATGGCGAGTCGGAGCAACGGCCATCGAGGATAA
>QHWY01000284.1 GCA_003223875.1 Acidobacteriota bacterium
CCATCAATGGCATCTGGCAGGTGCCCGTGTCTCCATCTCTCCAGGGGCCGGCCGCGACGCTGCTGCGAGGATGGGAGTTGGGCGGCATTGTCAAGATGAATAGCGGGATTCCGACGACTCCGCTCATCGCTGGAGATCCTCTCGGTGTGCAAAATTCCGGTTCCGATGCATTCTCCATTCCGAGCCGCGTTCCCGGAGTCAATCCAGTAAACGACAATTTCAAAAGTAATCCCGGCGGCGTGTTCCTGGGTTACATCAATCCGAAGGCCTACACGCTGCCTCAAGCCACTCCGGAGATAGCCTCCCGGTGCGTACCGTTTATCGGAAACGGGACGTTGGCCAACCCGCAGTTCCCTGGTACATGCGCGAATCTCTTGGGCGATGCCGGCCGCAATAGCATTTACGGTCCGAAACTCTTCAACGTCGACTTCTCGCTATACAAGAACTTCGCGGTCCGCGAGAAAGCGAGCGTGCAGTTCCGGGCGGAGTTTTTCAACGTCTTGAATCACGCGAACTTTGGGCCACCTTTGCCGTTTTTTGGCGCCAGTACTGCCCAGATCTTCAACCAGAACGGATCGTTGAGCGGCGGCGGAGGTATACAGGCCCCTATAGTGACTCAACCCAGGGACATTCAGTTTGCATTGAAGCTGATTTGGTAAACTACCAATTTGGAGGGCTCGCATGAAACGGTCTAATGTTCTCGTTGCTTTGTGCTTGTTGGTCCTTGGTGCTTATGTTCTTGCGAGCCCTCCTTCGGGCTATCACCTCCTGAAGAAGATTCCCTTCGGTGCGGCACCGGGCGGTCAGGAGTATTTTGACTACATCACGTTCGATAATGCGACTCGCCGGGTTTATCTCTCGCATGGCAGTGAGGTCAAAGTGGTCGATGCCGACAAGGCCACTGTCGTTGGCACCGTTTCCGATTTGAAGCGTTGCCACGGCGTCGTTGCCCTCAATGATCTCGGCCGCGGGTTCATCACGGACGGTGAGACCGGTCAAGTCGTGATCTTCGATCTGAAGACTTTCAAAACTCTCGGTCAGATCCAGGCCGGCCGTAACCCCGATTCGATTCTTTATGATCCGGCATCCAAGCGTCTCTTTGTCTTCAATGGAGGTAGCAAAGACGCCACGGTTATGGATCCCGCGAAGGGAACCGTCATCGGCACGATTCCATTGGGTGGTGCTCCGGAGCAAGCCGTAGCCGATGGCAAAGGCACTGTCTATAACAACCTCGAAGACACGAACGAGGTAGTGGCCATCGATTCCAGCAAACTGATGGTCAAATCACGATGGAAGGTCACGCCTGCCGGCCAACCTGTCTCCATCGCAATGGACCGCGAACACCGGCGGCTCTTTATCGGAGCCCGCGGTCCGAAGCTGCTCGTTGTGATGGATGCCGATACCGGCAAAGTGATCGGTCAAGCATTTCCGATCGGGGACCGCGTGGACGCGAATATCTATGATCCCGAGACCGGCATGATTGCCGCCGCGACCCGCGAAGGCACGATCCACATATTCCACGAAGATTCACCAGACAAGATTAGCGTCGTCGAAACGGTAAAAACCGAGTTCGGGGCCAAGACAATGGGCCACGACCCGAAGACGCATAATCTCTATGTCGATACGTCGGACTTTGATCCGGCTCCGGCTCCCACGCCTCAACAGCGGAACCCTCAACCTGTCGCTAAGCCGGGGACCTTTCGCCTCTTGATCTACGGACCTAAAGCAGCAAAGACGGACTGATAAGGAAACTTGGAGCGTGACGACGTTACCGGCATGACGTGATAGTGTAAGGTCCACCCGCTGAGATTGGAGCGATAGAAGATGGCGAATCCATTCCAGCTTCCAATTACTCTGTGTCTCTTGGTGTTGTCATTCGCTCTCTATGGGCGCTACGGAGACGCCGAGAAGAGCCAGCCGGCCTCAGTGCCCCTAAACTCCATCCCACTTTATTTGCACGGACCCGGCTTTGCATTGGCCGATCTCAATGGTGATCAACAGCTCGACCTGGCAGAAGGCTTGTGTCTCGGGTCCACCAAAGATGGCTACTTCTACCAAGTTCAGCTTCGACTAAGCGGGGACACGTCCTCAAATGTGTTTACGGTTCTCCACAATAATGCGCTGGGTCTCAAAATCACCGGCCTTGATATAGACGAGGATCACGATATCGATCTGATCATTTCTGATCGGTTTTTCGGCGATCAGATCGGCCTCTGGCTCAACGACGGAAAAGGACGTTTCGTCAAGAGTGTCCCTGCCGTGTTCTCACCAAAGACAGAGGTAAACTCTGCTTCGGTCGCCGTAGATGCTAATTTCGTGCGGCAACGCACAGGAGTTAGGGATCGCCGGCGTCTTCCAGGCTATCTCGCAACCACTCGATACATCCCACCATTACTACTGACCAGTTTCAGGTTAAAGAAACTTCCTCTCCAACGGAGAGTCCATTTTGCGGTCGACTCACTTCGGCAAAGACCGCCTCCAGTCACTCCCCTCCTAAGTTAGGAGGGGTGCCGAGCGAACGAAGTGAGCGAGGCGGGGTTGTTCCTTAAGAGAACCACCCCGTCTGCGCCTTTCAAAGGTGGCTTCGCGGCATTTTCTTGAGGGCGCAGCCACCCCTCCTAACTTAGGAGGGGAGTACAGCAAAACTAATTTGAGGATAAACAAATGAAAAGGAAAACGTTTGCATTGTCCATTTTGTTAGTTGCAGTGTTTACGATTCTTGTCGTTGGATACGCTGAGGATCGGGAGAACGACAAGTTGATCCAGTACAAATTGCTGACAACCATCGATATTCCAGGAGATCTCACCGGTTTCGACATCAGTTGGGTCGACTCCGAGAGCGGCAGGTATTACCTCGCCAATCGCGGAAATGCCACGGCCACGCCGCCGGTTAGCCCCAGCATTTCCGTGATCGACACGAGGCACAATAAATTCCTGTATGCGATCCCCATGGCGACCGGCGGGAACGGAGTTGCCGCTATACGTAGGATTGGTGATGATGATGACGATGATGACGGGCGTGGAACACTCGTCGTAGGCGGTACCGACAGCACGGCGATATTCATCGATCTCGCCCGTCCGTTTGCTCCACCGGTTACCGTTAGTACCGGCGGCAACAATCGCGCGGATGAATTGGCGTACGACCCCCTGCATCACATTGTTTTGATCGCCAACGATCGGGACACGCCTGCTCCGTTTGTCACTTTCATTTCCACGGCGGGGCCGCCCCATCTATTGGGCAAAATTGTGTACGACGGTACCTCAGGAAACCCGCAATCCACAGGCGGCATCGAGCAACCCGTGTGGGATGGGTCAAAGAAAAGGTTCTACATCGCTATTCCATCGACGAGCGCCAACCCGAACGGAGAAGTGGACGAGATTGATCCGGTAACCATGAAGATCACCAGAGTCCTCCCGACCACTTGCGGCCCGGCTGGTCTAGTTCTCATCCCGGGACAGCATTTGATGACAAGCTGCGGCGACGTCATCACCATAGCAACCGGTGCCGTCGTGCACGTCGCGGGAGTCGGCGGTGATGAGATCTGGTTCAACCGTGGAGACGAACGCGTCTATTTTGGCGGCGGTCTGGATCGGATCAGCGTGCCGGTTGTGAGCGCACTGCCGCCTTACAACCTAATCACCACCCTGGTCGTAGGCCAGATCCTGGTTCCGCCTCCGAACGCGGCCAATCACACGACCCACTCGGTGGCAGCGGATAGCGAACTCAATCGCATTTTCGTGCCGGTCACGCATGAGGGAGTGAAGGTGTACACCGACGATCGCGACAACGGCAGAGAACGAGAAGACGATTAAGCATCGGCTCTTTCAAAAAAACACATTCCCCTCCTCTGCGAGGAGGGGTGGCGCGACAGCCACAGGCTGACGCGCCGGGGTGGCGCGAAGCGCAAGCCCGATAGGGCGAAGCCTCAATAGAACACCGGCCGAAACGGTTCGCCGGGCTGACCACCCCGTCTGCGCCGCCAGCCCGCTGGCTGTCGGCGCATCCACCCCTCCTCTGCGAGGAGGGGAATGTACGCGTCTAAAAACTTGCCCCAAAAACGAGAAATCACAGATTTGTTACACAAGAACCACAAGATCGAAATCGAACATTTTGTGGTTTTTGTGCTTTCTTGTAGATATTCCCAACAATCGTGGCGATGAACGGCCGTTCTTACATCCTCGTACTCGTCTTCGTCGTAGTCGGCTGTTGCCGCATCGCCCTGTGCGCTCAGATCAAGACGGGTTGGCTCCACGGGAAGGTTACGGACAAGGTATCAGGCGCCGCCATCGGAGATGTTGAAGTTGTGATCTTGGACGGAGCTGGCACGGAGATACTCCGCACGACGACCGATGATTCAGGAGAGTTTCTGCTGGCCGGTATTCCACCGGGCGAGTATGAGCTTCGATTCCGGAAGCCAGACTTCCCTGAGTATATGACGCATGCGAGGGTTCGAGCCGGATGCGAGAGCACGATTGACGGACAAATGGAAACACGGAAATCGCAAGCCCAACCCACCGTGGCCGCCGAGTGGCAAAGCGCATCGGAGTTGTGGTCGTGCAAGTTGGACCGGTTCGATCGAAGACGGATGGATCGTCTTCCTATCGCGAGGAACATCTGGAACCTCCTCGAGACACAACATCTCTCCAGTGTTTCCGACAATATCGATGAAGGAGGATTTCAGACCGGCATCGTTCAATTGTTGGGAGTCCACGGGGGCACGTGGACCGAGAACGGTTATCGTTGGGACGGCATGAACATTACCAATCCTTACGAACCCGGAAAGCCTTTGACATACCCAATGCTTGGAATTCTCGAAGAAATGAATGCTGCCAGCGCTTTTCACTCCGCGGAAATCCCGGCGGCCGGGGCGGACTTTGAAATGATCAGCCGGCGCGGCAGCGGCAAGTTCCATGGTCAGGCCGAGGCGTACTACCTCGGAGAACCATTCGAGAGCAGTAACCTCGACAGCCGTCTTCGAAGTTTTGGATTTCAAACGACGCCGCATTTCAAGCGATTTCCAGAAGCGGAATTCTCTCTGGGCGGGCCCGTTCGCGGGCAACAATGGTCATACTTCACATCATTCGGCTTGCAACACGTTTCGAAGGTCATTCCGGATTTCGCGGTGTCTCCTACGACATCCATCAACTCGGGTTTCGCGCGGTTGGATGGAACGCTCAACGCAAAAAATCAGGTGACCGGCATCATTTCC
>QHWY01000095.1:0-2325 GCA_003223875.1 Acidobacteriota bacterium
CGGCCGGAAAGTGGCGTCGTATAACGCGTTTTATGTTTACGCCGCGGCGAGAGCTACCCCGGTCTGCCGTAGTTTTTCGGGAGGCCGGGAGACTCCCTCCTTTGACGGAACAGGGAAAAGAGCGGGCCGCCGAGCGGGCCGCGGCAAGAAAACGGATGGGTGCTGCAACCGATATGGTTCAAAACCAGCCGCTGTCCGTGCGCTGCGTCCATATGGACCGCGTGGGGCCACCCATGCTCCCAGGAGCTTACAACAACACCTATCAAATCATTCAAAGTCCTGGCTACATCACAATCCTTGTCGAGATGCTCCATTGGGTCCGCGTCATTCCATTGGATAATCGTCCGCATATGCCGTCAGACGTTCACCAATGGGTCGGGAGTTATAGCGGCCGCTGGGAAGGCAACACATTGGTCATCGATAGCGCGAACTGCACGGAAAAGACGGCTTTCCAGGGAGCCAGTGAAAAGATGCATTTGATCGAGCGTCTCACGCGCACCGACGAAGACACGATCCGGTATCAATTCACCGTTGACGACCCTTCGACGTGGACGAAACCTTGGTCCGCCGAGCTGTCCTTTAAAAAGACCGTCGGGCCGATATTCGAACACGCCTGCCACGAAGGCAACTACGGCCTTGGTAACACACTCGCCGGCGCTCGAGCCGAAGAAAAGAGAGCTGCTGCGAAGAAGCAGTAAGAACCGCTAAAAATTCACCAAAGCTGTTCATTCTATAAGCGCCGCATACTGGTGCGGGCAGCGTGTTGCGAACTCCGTAATCAACCTGCGGACGTGGAATTTAGGGCACAATGTTCCGGGCGCGCGGCAGCGCCGTGTAGCGCTCAAATGGATAGTTTGGTCACCAGCTGCGAAGTGCCTGAGCCAAAGGACCAAAGCCATTTGGGAAATGCTGCTCGAAAAGGTGCAGATTGGAAATGAGCTGTTTCGCTGCGTCTTCGGCCCTCTGGTTCTCAACGGTTTGAGACGGTAATTCCGTCCCATAGACCTTCTTCTTAAGATTGCGGCGAATATCCGGCCGCGGACCACTGCCTAAGTGCTGCCGCCAGGTTGACTCTGTCAGTCTGGCATCGGTTGGAAACAAATACCAAGCCTCAATGGCGGGAACAGCGATGCCAATCGCAACTTTGAACGTGGCCGCAGGAAGATCAGAGAGTACATCAACCGCCTTCTTTCGAAGCTGGCATAATCGACAATCCACCGAAGCCTCGCTGTCGTGATGGGTTTCATGCAATGGCGTGTCGTCGGAGTCAGCGACGACGATCAATCCATCCGCAGATTCAGTGTAGTGCAGTTGCCGGATAACCGCTGGAAGTGTGTTCAGTACAGCGGGCCAACCTCGAGACCGAATTTTATGAGAAACGGCAAGTTGTGTTGAGAGGCCAAGAATAGAGTCCGCAAGTATCCGAACGGCGATTTCATCGGCCGGCGATTCGCTGAGAATCGCGACCCTCACGAATTGGTGGGAACTCCGCCGAGAATCCCGGAGTACCAGGCCTCACCGAGTTGGGTGTCTCTTAATATCTCTTCCAAATGCTGATAGCTTGAAAGGGGAATAAACCGGGCGCCGGTGTCAAGTTTTTCGGCCAGCACGACTTCTTCCGGCCGGTCTCTGTAGAGATCAAGAAAGTATGGTGAATGAGTGGTCGCTATGACTTGAGTCGGAGCCCGACCTTCGCCGAATTGATCCGGATAACTTAACCTGTACAGGGCATCTCGCACTTGTCGAAGTAATCGCGGATGTATGCCTCGATCTGGTTCTTCGATGCCAATGGCCCTAGGCGGGTCCGGTAGATATGCGATCGTGAGGATCGCCAGCGCCTGCAGCGTACCTTGGGAAAGATCTTTGGCTGCAATGGCGACACCGGACTGCTTCATTCGAAGCTTTATCGATCTCTGGCCGTTGTCGGGCGTGTCAAAGAGAATTGTGTCGAACTCTGGAAGCCACTGGCGCATTTCTTTATTAATCGCTTCAAATCTTTCCGGCCATTGATCGCGGAGTCGATCAAGAACGACAGGCAGGTTCATACCCTTCGGACTAAGAGTTGCGTTAGGGGTCAGCATTACCGGTTGGATTACAGCCTCACTGTCGAAAGCACAGACTTGAATACCATTCAAGATCCTTTGGAGCTCTATTACGATCTCATCGCCAAGACGTGTACGGTTCTTCTCATGTAAGTAATTTAACGCCTTCCGATTGTCTTGGGCCCAATTCATCACGGTTACACATTCGCTGAAAGGTGCCGCCCACCTGATCGTTACCGAGACATCTTTGACTACACCGGCGCCGACGCTTGCCACGTCAGAA
>QHWY01000095.1:2336-51772 GCA_003223875.1 Acidobacteriota bacterium
ACGTCAGAAAACTGGAATCGATTCAGATTCTGCAGGGCTAGCAAAGCCTGAAGAGCGGTACTCTTTCCGCTGCCATTAGGGCCGAGTATTAGTGTGAAGGGACGCAACTGTAGCGTGGCCTCTCTGAGCACTTTGAAGTTTTTGAATTGGATCGATTGAAACATTACAGGACAATTCTAGCCCAGCGGCCGTGAGATAGGAATAAACCCGTCCAAGGATAAGAAATAAAGCCAGGTTGACTGTTTTGCGTTTCGCGTGCCGAATCCGTGGCTCGAAACTCTGCAAAAGAGAGTTTCAAGGCGTCGGGGATAGATTCTTCCTCTGTACTTTCTCCGTTTTCGCAGAGAAGTTTGCCGTCATGCGGAAGGATAAGTAAATCATCGCGCCAAGCAAAGCTTGGGAGAGGGGGATTCCAGTGAGCGGATGAAACCTTTCGAAAGAATCCAACTGGTGAAACCCCAGTCCGGCTAAAGCCGTAGCGGGTAGGCCGGTAGCGAGTCTTGCCTTTGGGCGGGTGACCGTCGGAAGAGAAGCGAAAGGCAGACCAACGCATTCGGCGAACTTGCGTAGCGACGTGAGGTACCTTTCGCTCCAGTGGAGACGCTTCTCCTGCTGTGATTTGACTTCAATCAGAACAGGAATCGGCTTTCCGGCAATGACGGGAAAGGCGCTAAAATCCGGCGGGCGCACCTCCTCTGTGGGGGCCAGCAGGGGCATCGGGGTTTGATCGATATGGTAGATTCCCGCAGAATTGCCAAGCCAAGATACGGTTGCGGCAAACTCATCCTCGGGCATCAGCCCTCTTTGAATGGTCTCGATTCTCTCGGCCAAGGACTCGCCAGCTTTAAGGTCTGGTGATCGCATGATGTATGGATACAAGCGGTGCGCCAGTTTGGAAATGTCCTCTGGTGTCATTCAACTCCCCTTATACTTCTCGCGTTTAATCGACGACGATGGAGTCCCAAGGGTAGGCGAAAACGGCGAGAACGGTGCCCCTCCAGAGCATTCGCTGCGTTTGTTCATTGCCGAAATCGACGCCAACTGGAAGGAAACTGTCTCCGGGGAATCCAGTTTCTGCGTTAACCGCTGAAAAGCATTACCCGAATGGTCGATAAGTGGACAGGACGCGAGATGGTCGGCCATGTGTATCTGACGCTGGGCCGGCTCGCCGAGCGCGAGCTCATTACGGTCCACTCCGGCCCAGCGACCTTAACCGAGCGGCGGCGATAGCCGCTGCTCGCACAATCCGCAGAAAAGGCTTTCAGCTTTTCGCTCTGCGATTGCGTAGAGCCTCGCTGAAGGAAGAACCAGCCGCCCTTTTCTGGTCGAGTCGTTATCGACCCTTCTTTATTCACGCGGCTGGAGTGTCTCTAAATCCGATTCGAAAAGTTATGGCAACAAAAAAACCGAAGAAAATTCGTGCGCTCGTCGGCTTAGGGAAGTTAACGGAAGCGACGATTAAAGATCTTCTGGCCGGTTCTGTGAAAGGATTGACCGAGCACGCCGCGGTGTTTCCGAAGCCACCCATCGCATTGGCGGACTACCAGGCAGCTATCGACGCGTATGAAGCCGCCATACCGGCAGCTCTGGACGGAAGCAAAACCGCAGTCGCCCACAAGAACAAGCTGCTCCACGCGGCGGCGCGAATGTACGTGGAGCTCGCACATTACGTCGAGGCCAACTGCAACGATGACCTGGCAACATTCCTGTTGGCCGGTTTCCAGCCCGCCTCTTCTGCCAAGACGCCGCCTCAGCCGCTCGAGCAGCCGACAGTCGTGGTTGAACCAGGTGCGGTCACCGGTCAAATGAAAGCCAAGATCGGGTCGGTGCCGAAAGCGCTGGCCTATCAGCTGCAGTATGCCCCTGTTCCCAGTGGCGGCGGACCGCCCGCATCATGGACGAAGCAACTTATTACCAGTACGAAGCCCACCATCATCGAGGGGCTGACGCCCGGGACCATCTACACGTTCCAGATCCGCGCGTTAGGCCGCCTGGGGTTCACGAACTGGAGTGATGCCATCAACCGTATGGCCACCTAGACCACTCGGACCGGCGCCGCGAGCAGCCCCACCTTTCGTAAGGCGACGAGCTTCACGCTCGGGCTTCGCCGCGGCGCCGATTTTTTAGACAGGAGAAGGGCTCTCCAAGAAATGCATCGCGGGCGCTCATAGAGCGCCCCTACAGTCGCGCGCCACAAGCTGTAGGGGCGGTCTATGACCGCCCAAGGAGAAGACGATATGAACCTGCTGCAAGTGTTGAATGAGATTCACAGAGCGCTGGGGGAAATTCGTCACGAACTCGGAACAATTCAAGGCGAACTGGTCGAAATCCGCAGGCTGTCCTACCGCGTTTCGATGCTCGAACAGTCCCAATCGTGGCTGAAAGGCGGTTGGGCCATGTTGGCTGCAGGCTGCGGTTACCTATTTCACGGAATGTACGTGAGGTGAACTATGTTTGAAATTCTTAGCGAACACCAATTCTGGACTGCAGTGGTGATCTATTGGATGTTTTCCGCCGCGGTGTCGTCCATGCCGGAGCCGGCCGCCAATGGCAGCCCAGCATACCTGTGGTTCTATCGCTTTCTGCACAGCATCGCCGGCAACATCACTACGGCATTTTCTGAGGCTGCGCGCTATCGCGCTGGCGTTTCGCCCGGCAGCAAGATCCCCGGAGTGAAGACCATCACGACGATGCTGCTGATTCCGCTTCTGCTTTCCGCTTCGGCTTGCCGAGGGCACTACGCCGTCCATCCCGGAGCTTTAAATACGGCCGATTCGGCAGCGTACGACACGCTGATCATCGCAGAAGCCGCGATCGACGATGCGCGTGTGGCATACGAGGTGGGCAGCCTGCCTATCGGCGCTAAAGAACTGCTCAACACGCTCATTAGTTCCTTCAACGTGACTCGCCAGTCCTGGCTTACGTATCGTGGCGCCATCGCAACCAATGTGGCGCCGGACATTTATTTTGATGAGTTAACGGAGAATCTTAAGGATCTGACAAGGGCGATCCGTGCATTTCATGAGCGGATGCGAATGCAAACCCGGCAGGGCGCAGCCATCAATTGAAGGAGGCGAAATGAATCCGAACCTCATCTTTCGAATTGCGAGATTGGCCGTGTCGCTCGTCGAGATCCACGCGCGCCAAGATGTTCGTGCAAGTACTGAAGAACTGCTGCTGGAGATCATCCAGATAGCGATCCGCGCATACGAAGAACACGCGGGTCAACCATTGGACCCAGCGCTGATCAAAGCGGAGGCGCCGCTATGATGCTCTCGGCACATTTCTCACTGGAAGAACTCACTGCGTCGGAAGTGGCGGTGCGGGCAGGCATAGGCAATGCACCGCCGCCGGAATTAATGAGCAATCTCGTACACCTGGCGGAAAGCCTCGAACTCGTGCGGACCGCGTTGGTCAACAACGCCGTCCATGTCACGAGCGGGTATCGCTCGCCGAGATTAAATCAGATGGTGGGAGGCTCGAAACATTCCATGCACATGCAAGGTCTCGCGGCCGACATCCTTTGCCCGGCATTCGGTCCACCCCTGGAAGTCTGCCGCGCCATCGCGCGGTCGAAGGTGCCGGCCGATGAAATCATCCACGAGTTCGGACAGTGGTGTCATGTAGCGTTTCCACCGCCGGGGCAACTTGCGCGACACGAATTGCTGACCATTCGGGACGCAGCGATAGGGGCAGAGTTGGGGCTGCGAACCGTATGACCGCCCTTCTCGTTCTGTTGCAATTGACATTGATTCAACCCGACGCCAAACGTACACCTGGGAAAGTCAATCCAGGCATCACGCAGGGCAATATAGCGAAGACCATTTGCAGCAAGAAGTGGTCTACACGCGAGGTCCGGCCTCACAGCAGCTACACCCGCAGGTTGAAATTGGACCAAATGCAAGAGTACGGCGACACTGTTGCCGATGAAACGGACAAATGTGTTCCGCGATCAAAAAACCCGAAGTGTTATGAAGAGGACCATCTGATCTCGCTGGAAGCAGGTGGGCACCCGACTGATCCTGAAAACCTTTGGCCGCAGCCGTACAACAGCAAGATCAACGGCCAGATCGTTGGTGCCAGGCAAAAAGATTTCGTCGAAGGTTTCATTCATGACGAGATCTGTTTTGCAACTCCGGACAGCCCCAAGAACTCGAAAATCTATCACCCACATACCGGTATAACGTTGAAGCGTGGTCAGGAGATCCTTGCCAAGGATTGGTTTACGTGTTACGAGAGCATGGTTAAGGGACAAGATTGCAAATAATGTCATCATGTTTGAGGGGTTACCATATCGAGAAGAAATGGCGATAAATGAATTTTCGGAGCCCCGGGGAAACTCTGGGTAGCCAAGTAGGTCCAGGGGGCCGGCGTATCCCGGTCCCCAGAACCAAGTCCTCGGTGCAGATAGTAATAACCGCCGCCGATGCGCCCGAACGACAGCGGCTCAACTAACTACTTCACGATGACGCGCTCATCGAGAACCGGCGATAGAACACGGCGGCTCTTGATGTAGTCGACGAGAACGTCGGGAAGAAGAATACCGGTGTCCTTGATTTCGGTGCCTTTAGCAAATTCGGTAAAGCCATCGCCGCCGGCGACTACGAAGTCATTTGTGGTTACGGAATAGAGCTTGGCAGCATCCACGGGTGTTCCGTCGGTCAAAAGCAGTGAAATCACCTGCTGACCTGCAGGTCTTTTTGTATCGAACTGCGCGCGGATGCCGCTGATCGCAACCATTCCGATCGAGGACAATAGACCGTGCTCCAACGTTTTCTTGAGTTGAGCTCCTGTCAGTTTCAAGATGATGAGGGAATTTTGAAACGGTAGAACCTCGAAAGCGTTTCCCCAGGTCACAGATCCTTTGAGAATCCGCGCGCGTATTCCTCCGATGTTCTGAAGGGCGATCTGCGTTTTGCCCCTTTCGCGAAATGCATCGGCAACAAGATCTCCCAACGCAGATTCTCCAGTCCTCGAGTAGGTCAGATCATCCGTGGCTTCGCCGATGACTTCGTTCATCTTCGCGTTCACTTTTTCCTGAAACGGTTGAAGGATTTTCACGATGTCCGGATCGGGACCGACGTCTTTGACCGGGATTAATCTGGCATCCATTTGCGTCAGTTTTCGGTTTTGAAATTCGAGGTCGACTCGGCCGACGTTTCGTCCGCTGACTCCCGTTTTTGCGACCAGAGTGTGGCCGAGCCGTATTGGACCAAGAGCTTCATGATTGTGGCCGCCGATGATGAGGCGAATCTCGGGAAAAGCGCTCGCGAGCCGCTGTTCCTCATCATCGTCGAGATGAACAGTGGCAATAATGAAATCCGATTGCTTTCGAACTTCCGGCAGGAGTCTTTCGACACTCTTCACGATGTCCGAGACATTGACCCCGGCGACCTGGTTTGGATGGCTCAGTGTTTTGGCTCTTTCGGTAGTGAGACCAATAATTCCGAATCGAATGCCTTGCGCGGAGACGATTGTGTATTTCTTAATTCCAGTAAATGACGCTGTGAGGTTTGCCGACAACACCGGGAACTTGGCTTCGCGGAGCCGCATGCGAAGCGCAGGCTGACCGTAATCGAATTCATGGTTGCCGATGGTGCCCGACGTATATCCGATTTGATTCATGGCGGCGATCGTTGGGACACCTTTGAATTCATCGGCAAGAAAAGTTCCTGTGGAGAAATCGCCGGCGTCTAGAATCAGATCCGGCTTTGCGTTTTGTACGATCGCGCCGATCTCCGCCATCCCGCCAAATCCAGCTTTCGGCAGAAGCTGTCCGTGAAGATCGTTCGTGTGCATGATCACGATATGCGTGGGCGCCTGCGCGGCGAGCCACAGGCCCGCGGCCGGCCCGAACAGTACCAGCAGAAATGCAACAAACTTACGCATGGGATAGAATTTTACGGTATGAAAAGGCGGATGGCGCTTGTTTGTGTTCTTTTGTGAGAGAATTTTGGCTCATGTTCAAAGGGTTACTTATCGCGGCGCTGCTGTTCGGCGCGCAAAAACCGCAGGAGACCGGAATCGTCGCAGGAATTGTCATTCCTCCGGCGTCACAGCAGTTTTCGCCGCCAGTGCAGGTGATCTTGTTGCCGGCGCAATACCGCGATCTTTGGAACAGCGAGCTGCAAAAGCGTCTCGATGTTTACTGGGAGCATTACAAACCCGCGTTTGCCCGCCGAAAGGAATTCTTTTTTGAAGTCTCTAACCAGGCGCAGAAGGAAACGACAAATTACGTCGTTACACGTATGCGGAGGGATCCCTCAAGCAACTTTTCGAACTACCTGAAGGATACTTCGCCGGACGGACGGTTCGAATTCAGGAATGTTCCTTACGGCGAATACAAAATCCTCGCAGTTGGAACCGTTGGCAACCAGGACGTGATCTGGCAGGAATCTCTGGAGGTTCGTAGCCCAATTCCTCAGTTTCTTGAATTGAAAAAACATATCCCGTGAGCTCTCCGCGCTTCGTAATGGTCGCGGGCGAAGCCTCAGGCGACATGTATGGCGCCGAAGTGGCGCGTTACCTTTTCAAGAAATTTCCCGGTTGCCGAATCTACGGCCTTGGTGGACAGCGAATGCGGCGGGCAGGCGTTCATCTCGAGGGCGACATCAGCAAGACCGCTGTCGTCGGGCCGTTTGAAGTCATCAGCTATCTTGGAACGCTTTATCGCGTTTTTCGCCGTATCGCCGAACGCATCGAAATGGACCCGCCGGCGGCCGCCATTCTTATTGATTTTCCGGATTTCAACCTTCGGCTGGCAAAGAGATTGAAGCAGGCCGGCACGCCAGTTTTTTATTACATCAGCCCACAGGTGTGGGCATGGCGTGAAGGCAGAGTCAAGCAGATCAGACACCTCGTCGACAAGATGCTGGTCATTTTTCCCTTCGAAGAAGAGTTGTACCGGAAGGCCGGCGTTGATGTGGAATTCGTCGGTCATCCGCTTATCGACATGGTGCGCACGACAAAATCGAAAGAAGAATTTTGCGCCAATCATCGATTGGATCCTAAAAAACCCATTGTTGCGTTGCTTCCCGGCAGCCGTAAGAAGGAAGTTCGCTTTATCCTGCCGACCTTGTGCAGAGCGGTCGAACTGATCGCAGCGGCAAAACCGGATGCGCAGTTCGTACTACCAATTGCGCCCGGGCTCGATCCGCGCCTCATCCAGAGCATCGTCCAGTCGGAGCCGATAACGATTCTCACCAATGAGACGTACAACGCGATCCGATATGCGCGGGCCGCAGTCGTGGCAAGCGGGACAGCCACACTGGAAACGGCATTGCTGGGCACGCCGGAAGTGATCGTCTACCGCATTTCGCCGGCGACGTGGTTTTTGGGAAAGTTCCTTCTAAAAGTGCGGCTCTTTGGGATCGTGAATATCATACTCGGCGAAGAGGTCGTGCCAGAGTTATTCCAGGAGAAGATGACGCCGGCGGCAGTGGCGCAGATGACCGAGCGGCTTATGGATGACGTATGGATGCAATCACGCATTCGAGGGAATTACGAGCGGCTTCGCCGCCAGTTGGGATCCGGAAAAGTTGCCGAGCGTGTCGCAGACGTGGTCGCACACTCGATTAATTTCGGACAGCCACAAACGAAAGGATGATCTTCGATTCGACGGGTCTTCCGAAGGCCGTGGCCGGCGTGAACTGCGCAAGCGACATCATTTCGCGAATCCAGCCATTCACCTCAGGACTCTGAGGTCCGGACAGAATTTCGTAATCGATCACCCGTCCCTCATCGCCGACATGAGTCTCGATTGTGAGAGGTTCGTCGAGGTCCTGTTCGTCGCTCGAGACAAAGCGCAACATCGTCGGATCTGTCGTGTGCACAGGCTTGTATAAACCAAACACGGGTTCCTCGGTCAGGCGGTCCTGCGCCAGGACCGTGGCATCCGAGGCCAAATACCCCAATAAAATGCCGAAAAATAGCGTCGTTAAGGAAACTCCGAAGAGTGCCGGAATCACCAGCGGCTTCAAGACGCAGCTCAAGCGGTTCTCGAACCGGGCCAGAAAATTCTTATTCCTTTCCTGCGACAACCTGACGCGCGTTTCCAGCACCATGTCGTCGGGCACCGCCGGTCTTTCCATGGATGACAATAAACTTCGCATCGATTTGTATGACTGCAGTTGCCGCCGGCAAGCCTGACAAAGCGTGACATGGACTTCCAGACGCTCAGCCTCAACGGCCGTCACCATCGAATCGATAAACGCGCTCATCAATTTTTGAGCCGAACAACAATCTAAGCTATGCATTGCAAAACCTCAAAGATGCCGAACCGACAAATAACACATCAGCGACTTTTTCAAATCGGCGCGGGCGCGCGCCAGCCTCGATTTGACCGTCCCGATCGAAATTCCCAGCACTTCCGCGATTTCGGCATAGGAAAACCCTTCGACATCGCGAAGAACAATGATGGATCGATGTTCGCGCGACAGCTTCCACATGGCTTGCTCGATCGCATCCTCTCGTTCCTTTGCTTGAAGGATTTCTTCAGGCGTCGGACTCGCGTGCGCCACGTTGTAGCTCGGCGCATTTCCATTTGGCGATTCATCGAGCGAGAGAGTCGTAAACCGATGCCGGCGCTTCCACCACCGCAAACGGTTCAGGATTTCGGAGAATGCGATCTTGAAGATCCACGTCTTCAACGCTGCTTCGCCTTTGAATCCTCCGATGTGCCGGAAGATCTTCAGGAAAATATCTTGCACGGCGTCGGATGCTTCGGCAGCATCACCGGTCATTCGGTAAGCGACGTGGTAGATCGACGCACTATAGGTGCGGACCAGTTCATCGTAGGCCGCATCTTCATTGGCCTTCAGCCGCGATACGAACAGCGCTTCCTGAGCTGTCAGTTCAGCGGGCCGATCGAGCCAGTTATAGGTGATCTCTCTGGGCATTTCACGCCTGTTCGAAGGTCACTCTCCTACCATGCTAGGAGACACCAATAGGACCAAATTGTTCCACAAATTTCAAGCCGGCTGCCATTATTTCGATCATGGCCCCTTCGGTTGGCGCTTCGCAGTATACCCGCAACAGCGGCTCGGTTCCGGATTGGCGGAAAAGAATCCAACTGTCGTTCTCCAGAAAAACCTTCGCGCCATCCAGTGTTCCGACATCTTGAACGCGCCAGCCGGCAAAGATGGATGGAGGTAATGTTTTCAATCTGTTGAGAACCGCCTGGCCGGCTTCGATCGGAATGTGAAGATCGCGGCGATCATAGTGAAATTCGCCGAACTCGTCCCACATTTCGCGAATAAGCTGTGTACAACTCTTGCCCGTGGCCGCAAGTAAATCCAAGAAGAGGAGATTGATAAAAATCCCGTCGCGCTCCGGCAAATGGCGCGAAAGCCCGATGCCGCCACTTTCTTCTCCTCCGATGAGAATTTCACGTTGGAGCATCAGTTCGCCGATATTCTTGAAGCCGATCGGCAGTTCGAAAAGCTCAAGGCCGAATTTCGAGCCGATGCGGGGAATGATCAGGCTCTGCGAGTACGTCCGTGCCACCGCGCCCCGCCAGCCCTTGTTGCGATAGACGTGGAGCAACAAGAGCGATAGAGTCTGCAATGTGTTGAGGTATCGTCCGGTCTCGTCGACGATACCAAGCCGGTCGGCATCCCCGTCGGTAGCCAAGCCGACATCGCTTCCCGAGTTGCGGACCGCTTCGGCCAGAGGTTCCAATTGAGGCATCATCGGTTCCGGATTGATTCCACCAAAGAGAGGGTCTGGATTTCCGCGAATCGTCTGAACTGTGCACGATGTGCCGGCCAACAGATTTTCGAGAATGTAGCTGCCGCAGCCGTGCATCGAATCAACGACGATCTTCAGTTTGGATTTTGAGATCCGGTCCCAGTCAACGAGTGATTTCAAGTGTTCCGTGTAGTAATTTTCCGGCCCGACGATTTGGATGGGGGGGCGCACCCCTGAATTCAGGGAATTCAGGGGTGCGCCCCCCCGCAGGTTTTCTTCAATCTTTGCCGTAATCGTTGGAGTAGCGCTGCCCCCGAAGTGGGCTTTGACTTTGAATCCGTTGAATATTGGGGGATTGTGACTGGCCGTAATCATGACGCCACCGGCGAATTTGCGGCGGCGCACTTCAAAAGAGACGTAAGGCGTTGGATAGGGACGGTCCATCATCACGACGCGAAAACCATTACCCGCAAATACTTCGGCCGCCGCATGTGCAAACTTCTGGGACTGGAAACGCACATCGAAGCCGATGAAAACCGCTCGTTCGGTCCCTTCGACCGTTTTGAAGTACTCTGCCGTGGCCTGGGCGGCATACCGAACATTTTCGAACGTAAATGTGTCGGCAATGATGCCGCGCCAGCCGTCGGTCCCGAATTTGATTGGAATGTTCATAGGGTGGAGAAATCGGTGACCACCGTTTTGTCTCCAAGCACCACGCCCGGCCGGAGAATCGCGGACCGTCCGATATAGCAACCCTTGCCCACGATGCTCTTGGTAATGCGAGCGTCGGCGTCGATGGCGTTTCCGGACCAGATCACCGAATCCAGGATGTGGGCGCCTTCATCGATTTTGCAGTTCTTTCCGATAACGGAATTCTCGATGCGAACGTGATCACGAATCGTCACATCGGAATCGATAATGGATTTCTCATCCACAACAACGCCCCCAGGCAACAAGCTCCGCTCCAAACCGCGACCGGGAACGCGGGGCGACATAAATTTTCTCGATAGAATGTCGTGATGGACTTCGAGATATTTCTGGGGCGTTCCAATGTCGATCCAGTACTGATCCAGAATGAACGATAAGACCGGCTCTTTCCTTTCCAGCAAAGTGGGGAACAGTCCGCGTTCGAAAGAATACGGCTCGTCTTTGGGAATGTAGCTCAGCACCGAAGGTTCCAGGACGTAAATACCGGCATTGATCGTGTTGCAAGTGACTTCATCGGGGCCAGGCTTCTCGATGAATCGCTGAATCCATCCATCGGGCGTAGTTTCAACGAGACCGTAGGCGGACGGATTTTCCACCGGGGTCAACACGATGGTTGCGACGGCGCGCTTCTCTCTGTGGTGGGCAATGACCGCGGCCAAATCGACGGACGTCAGCACATCGCCATTGAAGACCACGGATGTGGAATCGATGTGTTCTTCCGCATTTTTGAACGCGCCGCCTGTTCCGAGAGGTGTGCCTTCAACCGCATACCGAATCCACACTCCGTAATCGGAACCGTCCTTTAGAAGGTCTTCAATTTTCCTGGGTTGATAAGAGAGGCTCAGAATGATTTCTTGTATGCCTCCGCTTCGCATTAAGTCGATTTGATACAAAAGAAATGGCGAATTGGCCACCGGAACGACCGGCTTGGGTGTGTTAATCGTCAGGGGCCGAAGCCGCGTGCCTTTGCCACCGGCGAGAATGAGTCCCTTCATATTTGGTTTCTATACTAAAATATCCGAATGAATTTGCCCAATGGGTTGACGTTGATGCGGATCTTTCTCGTTCCGCTACTCGTCGCGGTGCTACTGACAAAGTATAACGTTCTCATTGCGGCGGCAATTTTTCTTGGCGCTTCGCTGACCGATCTATTGGACGGCTATTTCGCCCGAAAGCGTGGGCAGATTACCACACTTGGCACGTTGCTCGATCCGGTGGCGGACAAACTGCTGATTTCTTCCGCATTTATTTCGTTGGTTCAACTGCAAATCGTTCCAGCATGGATGGTCGTGATCATTGTCGGCCGGGAGTTCGCAGTCACAGGTTTGCGCAGCATCGCATCAGCGCAAGGCTTCACAATCGATGCCTCCGAACTGGGCAAGATGAAGATGGTCACTCAGGTGACCGCCATTACGCTTTTGATTCTCGGCATGCCGATGCCGAGCGGCACCCCTCATCCGATTTTTCATACGCTGGGTACGATCTCACTTTACTTTGTCGTGCTGTTTGCGGTGGTATCCGCCTTCGATTATTTCCGGACTTTCTGGACCAAGATCGATTATCGCTTCAAGGCGCGGCAACGCCGCCGCCTGATTTTGTTGCAAAAAAGGCAACGTCGTCAGGTTCCAACTCGCGATGTTCCAACTCACTGAGCAGGATCAGCGATTTCTGTTGCGGATTGCCCGAGACTCGGTTCAATCCCATCTTTTGAACGAACCTCCACGTTTGCCGGAAGTGCCCGCCGGTATATTGACGGAACCGCGCGGGGTATTCGTCTCGATACATAAACATGGCGCGCTTCGTGGCTGCATCGGAAATATTCATCCGGCGGGAGCGCTATATCAAACCGCTGCAGAATGCGCCGTGGCGGCGGCCGTGGGTGATCCTCGATTCATGCCGCTGATGCTTGCCGAGTTGCTGGAGGTGGAATTCGAGGTCTCTGTTCTTTCACCGATCGAGCGCGTCGAAAACATTGCCGACATCGAAGTGGGGAAGCACGGCCTTTTGATCAGTAAGCAAAATGCGCGTGGCCTACTCTTGCCTCAAGTAGCGACCATTTATGGATGGGATCGCGAGCGGTTCCTTGTCGAAACCTGCAAGAAGGCCGGTCTTCGAAGCGATGATTGGAAGGACGGCGCGACCATTCACAGTTTCAGTGCTTTTGTTTTTGGCGAAAGGCAGTTCCATTTATCTGCCACTACATGATCCTGACGATTCCCTACCCGAACATCGACCCCGTATTTCTTCATCTGGGTCCGGTCCAACTGCGATGGTATGGATTGATGTACATGCTGTCATTCATCATCGGGTTCTTCGTCCTGCGCCGTTACGCGAAGTATCGGAAACTGAACATGTCCACCGATGACCTGTACGATCTGCTGTTCTATTTAATTCTGGGAGTGATGATCGGAGGACGTCTCGGCTATGTCCTGTTCTACGATTTGCGCAGCTATATTCGTGAACCACTCTCGATTTTCGCCATTTGGCAGGGAGGCATGTCGTTCCACGGCGGATTCATCGGCATGGTTCTAGCCGCGATATGGATTTGTCGACGAAAGGGCTGGAATTTTTGGGACATCGCAGATCTCGGCAGCGCGGTTGCGCCAATCGGTCTGGGATTGGGCCGAATCGGCAATTTCATCAACGGCGAATTGTTCGGCCGTCCCACAAATGTAGCCTGGGCGATGATTTTTCCGGAAGGTGGAAGTACCCCGCGCCATCCATCACAGCTTTACGAAGCGCTGCTCGAAGGACTCGTGCTTTTTCTAATCCTGCGATGGTTTTACAAAAAGAACTTCTATCGCGGAACCGCTTTTTGGGCGCTGGTCGCGTTTTACGGGCTGTTTCGTTTTCTCGTGGAATTTGTGCGTGAACCCGACGCTCAAATTGGTTTCGATGTCGGGCTCTTTACCCGCGGACAACTACTGACGGCGCCAATGTTGGCGGTCGGAACCGCATTAATGATTATCTACGCTCGACGGAGTCCCCAAGCGAAAGTGCGTCCGTCGAGTAGGTCACGAGCGCAGTAGAGGCGCGTTCGCCGACTTTAACAACAATCAATTCCCCGATAGCCGTACGCTGTCCCTTGAGCTTGTTTATCTCTTTTGGGAACGGATAGAGCTGGCGGTCGAATTCGACATTGCGATAGGCGATAAAAATGTCGCCGGGCTTTACCGACTGGTTCTCGCCGATGTTGAGATAAACGATCGTGCCCTCAGCGGCAACGCCACGATTTACCACGCTGAGTGGCACGCCCTGAACTCCGGGTTCTATGTTGGGTCCTGCGAAACTGGATCCACCGGTTAACAACACAGTCTTGGTCGTGACAACCTCTCCTTTGATTCCGCTGGTTGTCGTCATGAGCGGACTGAAAGATCGAGGACGTTCCAGCGGTGGAAGCACAATAGGCTGAAACGGCAGCATGATATCGCCGACTTCGACGGAGTCACAACTATGGATCACGCGCCCGAGCGAGAAATCCGCCTGGGTGTACACCACCTTCAGGTATGCAACTTCGAGGTAGTGCATACCGAGATCCCGCTCGGTTTTAGTCCTGCCTTTGGGGTTCGTCAGAGTCTTCGTAGGACGGATGACCTGATAAACACTTCCAGTAACGATTCCATCTTCCGATCCCTGACTCAGATATACATACTCCCCTTCCGCAGCCAAAACGCCATTGCTCGAGTCAAATTTTGAAATGACCTTCAGATTTTTCGCCACAGGCGCAACTCTCACGAAGCCGGAGCAATAGAGGTCATCCATTTTGACTTCCGGAGTCGGTTTTCGCTCATCCACGACGAGTGTCCGTTGAGGTGCAGGCGGCGGTGGTGGCGGAGGAGGTGGTGGCGGCGGTGGCGGAGGAGCCGGCGGTGGAACTTCGACTTCGGGCGCGGGCGGAGGCGGAGGAGGTTCCGGCGCCGGCTCAGGCGGCTTTGCTTCGGCTATGACTGTCACGGGCCGGATCAGGATCTTGTCGTCCGGATAAATCCAATGAGGATTGATGATGTGTTCGTTTTGCTCCCAAAGCTGAGGCCAGAGTCGAGGATTCTTCAAGATGTCGCCGGAGATTCCCCACAAGGTCTCCCCTTTTCGGACAACGTGGAGCTCGAAGTTTTCCGGATTTGCCGGATCCTGATTGGCACTGACGTGACCATCCGGCCTGACCTTGAGATTTTTAGGCGGAGGTCCCTGTGCTGGCGGAGTTTTCGTGGGAACCTGCGCAAACGCAACCGAAGTTGTTAATACTGTTGCCGCTAAGAGCATCCTCATAATTCCGCCATTAGTAGCAGATGCGCATCGGACGGTCAACAAAATGTAGCGACACAAAATGTACCGGCGTTCGTGCATTGCGTGCTAAGCCGGTGGCTCCGTCGAGAAATATGGTATCCTGAGTGGTTTCTAAACTCGCAGATATGAAGGGCGTAGCGGTTTACGACAACATTTGTCAGGTGATTGGAAATACGCCGGTTGTGCGTCTTCACAGGATTCCGAAGGATGGTTGGCCCGAGATGCTAGTCAAACTGGAATCCTTTAATCCAGGTGGAAGCGTGAAAGACCGGATCGGTCTGAGCATGATCGAAGCGGCTGAGCGGCAGAGACGTCTTAAGCCCGGTGGCACGATTGTCGAACCGACGAGCGGAAACACGGGAATTGGCCTGGCTATGGTGGCGGCGGCCAAAGGGTACAAAGTGATCCTGACGATGCCCGAGGAGTATAGCGTCGAGCGCATCACGCTACTTCGCGCCTATGGCGCTCAGGTTGTCTTGACCCCTCGCGAGCAGGCTATGCAAGGAGCCATCGACAAAGCCGAGGAATTGGTTCGTCAGAATCCCGATTACTTCATGCCACAGCAATTTAAGAATCCGGCAAATCCCGAAATTCACCGGAAGACCACCGCGAGGGAAATTCTTGAAGCCTGCGGCGAGCAGCTCGATGCATTAATTGTCGGTCTCGGAACGGGCGGAACAGCGACCGGGACCGGAGAAATCCTAAAGCAAAAAATCAAATCTCTGAAGCTCTTCGCCGTCGAGCCGGCGGAATCCCCCGTATTCTCCGGCGGAAAGGCCGGCCCGCACAAGATTCAAGGTATCGGCGCTGGATTCATTCCTGAAATCTTCAATCGAAAAGTCGTAGATCGATTTATCCCGGTTTCGTACGACGACGCGCGCAAAGCGGCGCGGCGACTTGCGGAACAAGAGGGGATTCTTTGCGGAATCTCTTCGGGAGCGATTCTTCACGCAAGCTGTATGGTCGCGCCTGAAGTGGGCCGTGGCAAACGCGTGCTCGCCATCCTTCCGGATACAGGCGAGCGCTATCTCAGCACGGAGCTGTGGTCTTGAAATGGTGGGTCCAGGCGCGTTGTGCGTTTCTCTCACTCCACGGAGTTTGGACGAAGTCTTTTCCTCGGACTTGACCGGAGCAGACTGCGTCGAAGTCCGCCTCGATTACCTGGACAACCCACGAGAATCCGTCACCACGCGTTGGGACCGTCTTCCACTGCCTGTGATCGTGACGTGCCGCGGCCGCGAATGGGGCGGAAAATTCCAGGGATCGATCGATGAAGAGATTCGAATCCTTCAATATGCGGTAGAGAACGGCGCGAAATTCATCGATATCGATTATCGATTTGCCCAATCCCTTGCCGGCGCTCCGGTCATCGGCTCGTTTCATGATTTCACGGGCACTCCACCTGATATCGACGCTGTATTTGACCGCGCATGCTCCGGCCCCGCCGAGATCGCGAAGGTTGCCACATTTGTGAATTCCTGGTCCGACAATCGGCGATTACTTTCGCTACTTTCACGCGAGCAGCGCAAACCGGTCATCGTTGCCGGCATGGGCGAGCTGGGCCAGATCACACGCATCATCGGCCCGGCGCGCGGCAGCTTTCTTACTTACGCTGCTTCAACAGCTGCCTCGGCGCCGGGGCAACTTTCGACTGGGGAGATGCTCAATGTGTACCGATTCCGGCGTGTCCGCCGATCGACGAAGCTGATTGGCATTGTGGGATCGCCTGTCGGGCATTCTCTCTCTCCGAACCTTCATAATCGGGCTTTCGATTCGGCGAACTTGGACTTCGTTTATTTGAAATTTCCGACAGCGGATTTGAAGGACTTTTTCGAAAACGCCCGTGCGATCGGAATCGTTGGGTTTTCGGTGACAATTCCGCACAAGACGGCGGTGATTCCATTTTTAGGAGAGTTGACGGCCGAAGCCCGCAATGCCGGAGCGGTGAACACCGTTTGGTGGCGCGATGGTAAATGGATCGGCGAGAACACCGACGTTTATGGTGTACGGGCGGCGCTGGCGTCGGCGAAATTTGATGTTTCCGGCAAGACAGTCGTGATCCTCGGGGCAGGTGGCGCGGCGAAGGCAGCGGTGGCGGCATTGAAGGCCGCTCGAAATGTCACAGTGCTTCCGCGGCGTGAAATTGCGTCCGCTTCGGCCCGTCGCTGCGATCTGCTGATCAATGCCACTCCCCTCGGAATGTCTCCGGCCGTGGACGAATCGCCGCTCGACGGGCCAATTCCTGCAGATGTGGTATTTGATATGGTCTATAATCCGCCGATAACGCGCCTGCTGAAATCCGCTCGAGACCAGGGTAAGACGGTCATCCAAGGCACGACGATGTTTCTGGCACAGGCGGCCCGGCAATTCGAAATTTGGACCGGTCATCGCGCCCCCTCAGAAATTTTCGAAGCGAAAACAGGATTGTTATGAGCCGCAACCACTCATTTCGAGTTCCGGCCAGCACGTCCAATTTGGGCGCGGGCTTTGATGCTTTGAGTCTTGCGTTGAACAGGTATTTGAGGGTAACCCTCGAAATTGAGCCATTCCCCTCCTCGCAGAGGAGGGGTGGATGCGCCGAAGGCGCAGACGGGGTGGTCAGCTCGGGGAAAATGTTCGCCGAACTGACCACCCCGGCGCTTCGCGCCACCCCTCCTCTGCGAGGAGGGGAATGGCCGGATTTCGAGATCATCGCGAGCGGTATTGACGCGGCGTCTATTCCGACGACGAGCGATAACTTAATCTTGCGCGTGGCCAAAAGCGTGGCATCGGCGCGGAATCGGCCGCTGCCAGGATTTCGAATGACGATCGACAATGAAATCCCGCTGGCGCGCGGCATGGGGTCGAGCGCAGCAGCCATCATCGCCGGAATTACCTGTTATGAGCTCGCCGCGAAGGAACGGCTGAGCGAGAAGGACATTTTTCGTCATGCCCACGAATTTGAATCGCATCCGGACAATCTCGCGGCAGCCCTGCGCGGAGGATTGGTTGTGGCAACCGAATCAGCCGAGGGCGGCGTCGTGATCGCGAAACTGACGGTTGCCGAGGGCGCAACGGCAATTGTCGTGATTCCCGGATTCGAACTTTCCACAGAGAAGGCTCGCGCGGTTCTGCCTCAGACCTATTCGAGACGCGACGCGGTTTACAACATTCAGAGGTCTGCTCTCACGGTTGCAGCGCTGACAACAGGCAACTGGCCGTTGCTGCGAGAAGCCATGCGCGATCGGATTCATCAGCCGTATCGTGCGCCGCTCATTCCAGGGTTTGAGGAAATTCTCGCGCTCGACTTGCCGGGTCTAGTTGGAGTGTCATTGAGCGGCGCCGGCCCGACGGTGTTCGCGTTGGCAAAACCTGCGGATGCGGAAGGGACAGGCCGGGCTATCGCGAATGTCTTCGAGAAATATGGAGTGAGTGCAATCCCGCACTTTGTAAACATCGACACTGTAGGAAGGTATATAGAGCCATCATGAGAAAGCTCAAAGTTGGAATACTCGGTGCAACGGGAACCGTCGGCCAGCGAATGATTCAGTTGCTGGAACGGCATCCTTGGTTCGAAGTCTCTTCTGTCGCGGCGTCCGACAATTCCGCTGGGAAAAACTATGCCCAAGCCACGCGTTGGATGCTGGAGACTTCAATTCCCGAAGCTGTGGCAAAGATGACGGTCCAGCCTTGCCAGCCAGGTCTGGATTGCGAGTTCGTGCTGTCGGGACTGCCATCTTCCATCGCGGAGGAAACGGAACTTCAACTCGCGAAAGCTGGGATGCCGGTAGTGAGCAACGCTGCAAGTCATCGAATGAAAGCCGACGTTCCGCTGCTCGTGCCTGAAATCAACGCCGACCATCTCGATGCGCTTGAACTGCAGAAGAAACGAATTGGAAGCCGCGGCTTCATCGTGACGAATCCGAACTGTTCTACCATCGGTCTTGTGTTTCCTCTGGCTGCGCTCGATCGTAAATTCAAGGTCGAAGCCGTTCACGTCGTGACCATGCAAGCCTTATCCGGAGCCGGCTATCCTGGGGTGGCATCGCTCGACATTATCGATAATGTGCTTCCGTCAATCGATATGGGCGGTGAAGATCGCAAGATTGAAACCGAGCCGCTGAAGGTTCTCGGCAAGTGGCGTGAGAATCGATTTGTCGATGCGCCTATGCGCATCAGTGCCATGACGCACCGCGTTAATGTCCGTGACGGGCATCTGGAAGCCGTTTCCGTCAAGCTTGGAACAGCGCCGTCGCGCGAAGAAGTTGAGTCCGCTCTTCGCGACTTCGCGTCACCAATCGACGAGCTGCAATTACCGTCGGCTCCGCGACCGGTGATTCATCTGGAGTCTCACGTTCAGCGGCCGCAGCCTCGCCTGGACCGCGATCGCGCCCAGGGCATGGCTGTCGTGGTTGGTCCGGTTAATCCGTGCGCTGTTCTCGATTATAAATTCAGGCTGCTCAGCCACAATACCATTCGCGGAGCCGCAGGCGCGGCCCTATTGAACGCGGAACTCATGTATCGCAAGGGATTGTTAGGATGAGCGGAGCACGCGAAGCGCGAGGCCGACAGGCCGCAGCCGTAAACAATGCAAGCCCGACGCGAAGCGCAAGCGCGGTAGCGCGCAGCCTCAAGACGCGAAGCGCAAGCGCGGTAGCGCGCAGCCTCAAGACGCGAAGCGCAAGCGCGGTAGCGCGCAGCCTCAAGACGCGAAGCGCAAGCGCGGTAGCGCGCAGCCTCAAGAGAGGGCGCAGCGAGTAACCGATGAGCGGAGCGAATGCAAGGCCGATAGGGCGCAGCGAGTAACCGATGAGCGGAGCGAATGCAAGGCCGATAGGGCGCAGCGAGTAACCGATGAGCGGAGCGAATGCAAGGCCGATAGGGCGCAGCGAGTAACCAAATGAAATCCTATACCCAGATACCTCCCGGAACACAAATCGTCATCGGATGCGCCGCGAGACGCCGGCGTGTTCTGGAACGGACGATCTGTTCTGTATTTGAGGGCTGGTCGTACGAAGAGATTATTCCACCGATCTTTGATTATTACGATGTTTTCGTTAAAGGCATGGGCAGCGGTCCAGAAGAACAGATTTACCGATTTATCGATCGTGAGGGAAACATCCTGGCGCTACGGCCCGAATTCACGTCGCTTGTTGCCAAAACCGTCGCAACAAGGCTGGCGAATTCTCCAAAACCGATCCGGCTTTACTATTCGGGGGAAGTATTGCGGTTCGAAAAACCGAAAGGTGGCCGGCAGCGGGAGTTCGCACAGATCGGTATTGAGCACTATGGGGGCTCCGGTAAAACTGCAGACGTTGAAGTTCTGCTGATTGCGGTTGAAACATTTCAGCGGCTCGGTATTCAAGGATTTCAAATCAATCTTGGAAGTGTGGATTTCTTTGGCGGGATTGTTGATGGAATGGAATTCCCGGCCGATCAGATCACCCAACTCAAGGATGTTCTCAATGTGAAGGATCAGTCGGGCCTGGAGGCATTGCTCGAACATCTGCCGCTGGGCGACCGGCGAAAGAAGATCCTGCGCGCGGTGCCGCATCTAACCGGAGACAAGGCCGTCATCGCAGAAGCGCGGGAGCTTGTGAAAAATCCGCGATCAGTCGACGCACTGGATCATCTTGAAGAGATTTACTCGATATTCGAGCGCCTCGACCTCGCGCAGCATCTCACGATCGACCTGGGAGAAATTCGCGGATTTGATTATTACTCGGGCATTCTCTTTCGCGCTTACGTGAGAGATCTTGGATTTGAAGTAGCAAGCGGCGGCCGTTACGACGGGCTTCCGGCAGCGTTCGGCGAGGATCTTCCAGCCGTAGGGTTCTCTTTCAGTGTGGATCGACTCGAACAGATTGTCACGCCCACGCTGGAAATTCCCGATGTAGAAGCAGCTTCGATCGACGTTGATGATGGCTTCGATAAAGCTTTGCAGCTTCGTCGGTCGGGTAAGGCGGTGAAGCTATGCTTGTGATCGCGCTATGCAAGGGACGATTTCTGGCGCCTTCACTCGACCTGCTAACCGAAGCCGGGATTTGCTTTCCGGAAGACATCGCATCGTCGAGAAAACTCATCTTCAACTCCGAAGACCACAGCTTTCGCGCTGTCCTGGTTAAGCCTGCGGATGTGCCAACGTATGTCGAATACGGTGCGGCCGACATGGGGATTGCCGGACGAGACGTGATTTTGGAATCCCGTGCGGATGTTCTCCAACCGCTGGATTTGAAATTCGGCTACTGCAAAATTGCTGTGGCAGGGGCCAATGGAATTTCTGAAGGTGCCCCGCCGAATACCTCGCGTCCGACGATTCGCGTAGCTACCAAATATCCGCGTATCACGATGGACTACTACAACTCCCGCGGCATTCCCGTCGAGATTATCCCACTTTCCGGATCTATCGAACTGGCACCGCTGATCGGGCTTGCCGACCGGATCGTGGACCTGGTCGAGACCGGACGCACGTTGAAGGACAACGGGCTCGAAATTGTCGAAGTCATCGCCGAAAGTTCCGCGAGGCTCCTGATCAATCGCGCGGGATACCAGACCAAACGCGACGAAGTTCTTCAGCTTATCCAGGCGCTGGAGAAAGTGATTCGATGAGGATTGTGGATTTGAGTGCTGAATTGAACCTGAGCGAAGTCGACAGTCTTCTCGCATCCGATGTCCAACAAAACATCGATAAAACCGTGCACGAAATCATCGAGGATATACGCAGCCGCGGCGACGAGGCGTTGTGCGACTATACGAAGCGCTTCGATGAGTTCGAATTGGTGCCGGAGTTGATGCGCGTTCCCGAGGAAGACATCCAGTGGTTCGCCTCTGATGCCGACGATGAGCTGGTCGAAATTCTGCGTCAGGCCGCAAAGAACATACGCGAGTTCCACGAGCAACAGACCGAGGACTCGTGGGAATGTTACGCGGGCGACGGCATCCGGCTAGGGGTTCGCCAGACGCCAATTGGGCGAGCCGGCATTTACATTCCCGGCGGCAAGGCGGCTTATCCGTCTTCGGTGTTGATGAATGTGATCCCTGCTCAGGTCGCCGGTGTCGAGCGTATCGTTGTCGTTACACCGCCGCGGGCGCTGGAAGAAAATCCGTTGGTCGCCGCTGCTTTAAAGCTGCTCAGCCTGAACGAAGTTTACCGGATCGGCGGAGCGCAGGCGATCGGCGCGCTAGCCTACGGAACCCAAACCGTTCCACAAGTTCACAAGATTGTCGGCCCCGGCAATCAATATGTTCAATCGGCGAAGCGCCACGTCTATGGAATCGTTGACATCGACATGCTCGCGGGACCCAGCGAAGTCGCGATTGTCGCTGACGAAACCTGCGATCCAGCCTGGATTGCAGCGGATCTGCTCGCTCAAGCGGAACATGATGAGATGGCCGGAGTGTGGCTCATTTGCTGGTCTCGAGAGCTGGCGGCTTCAGTATTTGATGAAGTTCGGGCACAGCTCGAGTTGTTGGATCGCAGCAGCATTGCTCGTGTCGCGGTGGTCGATAGAGGAATTATCTTCATCGTCGGAGGCGAGGATGATGCGATCACCATAGTCAACCACATCGCGCCCGAACATGTGGAAGTGTTGATGGCCGAGCCGGACCACGTGTCGGACAACATTAACAATGCAGGTGCGATTTTTATTGGCCGCTACGCCCCGACCGTAGTGGGGGATTACTTTGCGGGACCGAGTCACGTGTTGCCGACTAATCGGACGGCGCGTTTTTTTTCGCCGCTAGGCGTGCCGGATTTTATGAAGCGCACCAGCGTTATTCGTTATTCGGGCCGCGCCATCGAACGCTTTGGGGAAATGATCGAGAAATTTGCAATTGCGGAAGGTCTGACGGGACATGCCAAATCCATCACGATTCGACGTCATAAAGCCTGAAGTCCGCGGCTTGTCCGCGTATACTCTCAAGCATTTCGACGCCGCCGTCAAACTCGACCAAAATGAGAATCCGTATGAGCTTCCAACGGATCTCAAGCGAGAGGTTGTGGATCGCGTGCTCCGGCGCCCGTGGGGCCGGTATCCGGAGTTCGTTCCAGCCGCCGTTATTCACTCGCTCGCCAAATTTACGGGATGGCCGAGCGAGGGAATTCTGGTCGGCAATGGTTCGAATGAACTGATTCAGGCCTCACTAACCGTAACGCTTGGTCCTGGCCGGAAATTGGCTGTGCCGCAGCCGACGTTCACCTTGTACAAATTGATGGCCACGGCGCTTCAGGCCGAGGTAGCCGAAATTCTTCTCGATGCCGAGCGCTTGACGTTCGACGTGGACAAGCTCCTGGAAGCGTCTCGCACTTCGGAAGTGGTTGTTGTCTGCGCGCCGAATAACCCAACTGGAAATCTTCTCGAACGTGAGGCTTTGGTTGCATTGTTGAAGAATGCAAAAGGGCTGGTGCTCGTCGATGAGGCGTATCACGAGTTCAGCGGACAGACGGCGTTTTCACTACTGCCCGATTACCGGAATCTTGTCGTACTGCGCACGTTCTCGAAGGCGATGTCGATGGCTGGACTCCGCTTTGGTTACATGATGGCGCACCCGGAAATCGCGCGCGAAGTTTACAAATCGAAACTGCCATATAACGTCAATATCTTCACCCTCACGGCCGCAGAACTTGTGATCGAGAGACGCTCGCTGTTGAATCAAGCCATAGCGGACTTGATTCGAGAACGCGATCGCGTATTTGCCGAACTTCAGAGACGTGCGGCGGTACGCGCATTTCCATCGCAGGCCAATTTTATCTTGATGAAGACCGCCAGGCCGGCTCGCCAATTGTTTGATGCGCTGTACGGCCGTGGCGTATTGGTCCGCGATGTGAGTTCTTATCCCCTGCTTGACCGGTGTCTACGAATTTCGATCGGAACTCCGGAAGAAAACGACCGATTCCTTGCGGCACTCGACCAAGCTTTGGAGAACAAAAATGGATCCACGTAAAGCGACCAAGTCGCGGAAAACGAACGAGACGGAAATTCGAGTAAACCTGAATCTAGATGGCACCGGGGAATATCAGATCGGAACCGGCATTCCGTTCTTTGATCACATGCTGGCTCAGTTGGCGCGGCACGGGCATTTTGATCTGGAGATCAACGCGAAAGGCGATCTGGAAATTGACGGTCACCATACCGTGGAAGATGTCGGTTGGGTTCTGGGACAGGCATTTAGCGAAGCCGGCGGCGACCGCCGCGGCATCGTCCGTTTCGCGCATGCATACGTGCCGCTGGATGAGGCCTTGACACGGGTTGTTATCGATCTTTCCGGGCGGCCGTATCTGGTATACAAAGTCGAGTTCAAGGCCGCGCGCATCGGCGACCTGCAGACGGAATTGATCGAGGAATTTTTGAAAGCGTTTGCGCAGGAGGGGCGGTTCAATCTTCATGTGGAAAACGTGTACGGCCGAAATCAACACCACATAGCCGAAACGATTTTCAAAGCGACTGCACGCGCGCTGCACATGGCGAGTCGCGTCGAGCATGCCCAGATTCCGTCAACGAAAGGGGTATTGTGAGAGGTCGTGCAAGACATTCCCCTCCTCGCAGAGGAGGGGTGGCCGCGGAGCGGCCGGGGTGGTCAGTTCGGCGAAAACTCCGGTGCGCCGGTCTGACCACCCCGTCTGCGCCGATTCGGTGGCTTCGCGTCTTTCTTTTATCGGCGCATCCACTCTTGAGGCTTCGCCCTATCGGGCTCGCGCTTCGCGCCCTCCTCTGCGAGGAGGGGAATGGGGTTACATCATGATTACGGTTGTCGACTACAAACTGAATAACCTCCGCAGCCTGGAAAACACACTGCGCCGGCTCCGCCATGATGTGCGGGTCACTTCGGATCCGAACGACATTCGCACAGCGGAGAAGCTGATCCTTCCCGGCGTTGGCGCCTTTGGTGACGGCATGCGGAATTTGCGAGAGCTTGGATTGGCCGAAGCCTTCATCGAAAAAGTAAAGTCGGGAACGCCAACCCTCGGAATCTGTCTCGGAATGCACTTGCTGTGTACCGAAAGCGAAGAGTTCGGTTTGCATCGCGGCCTTGATTTGTTACCAGGACGCGCCATTAGACTGCCGGCCAATCTGCGCGTACCTCATATGGGTTGGAATCAACTTCATCCAAAGCGCGCGAATGGCTTGACGGAACGTATAACCGAGTCGAGTTTTGTTTATTTCGTCCACTCATACTACGTTCAACCGGAGTCGGACGACATCGTTCTCGCGACGACGGATTACGAAATCGAGTTTCCGGCGATTGTCCACGCCCGAAATATATGGGCGACGCAATTCCATCCAGAGAAGAGCCAGCATATTGGCGAACGCCTTCTCGATAATTTTGCGCGGTTCCAACTCCGATGAGGATCTATCCGGCGATCGACATTCTTGGGGGCAAAGCCGTGCGGCTGAAACGGGGCCGTAGGGACGAAGCGACCGTTTACGGCGATCCTTTAGAGATGGCCACGAAGTGGGTGAGCAGGGGGGCGGAGTGGTTGCACGTCGTCGATCTGGACGGCGCGTTTCTAGGGAAGTTGAAAAATCTGGATTTGCTGCGCGAAATGGCGGCGGCGGTGCCGCTCGCGAAAATTCAAGTTGGTGGTGGAATACGAAGTAGGGCCGTTATGGAGAGCCTGCTCGATGCGGGAATCCAACGCGTCGTGCTGGGAACAGCTGCCGTCGAGGACCCCGCCTTCGTCAAACAAGCTCTGACCGAACAGCCTCACAATATTGCTGTCGGCATTGATGCGCTGGATGGAACCGTCCAGGTCTCCGGTTGGACTGAGGATTCCCACATCAGCGCAATTACGCTAGCTAAGAGACTCGAGGAACTCGGCGCTCGTCTGGTCATTTACACGGATATTTCTCGGGATGGTGTTCTGGCAGGACCTAATTTCGAAGCGACAAAGGAGATGCTTGAAAGCACGGACCTCGCGGTCATTGCGTCCGGCGGAGTGTCGTCAATTCGAGACCTCCGTCGCCTGGCGGAACTAGACCATTGGCGGCTCGACGGCGTGATCATCGGAAAGGCGCTCTACGAAGGATTGATTGGAATTGAGGAGGCATTGGCGAATGCTCGCTAAGCGGATCATTCCATGCCTTGACGTCAAAGACGGGCGTGTCGTGAAAGGCATCCATTTTGTCAATCTCCGCGATGCGGGCGATCCCGTCGGATGCGGCTTGCGTTATTCCGACGAGGGCGCTGATGAACTCGTGTTTCTCGACATCACCGCTTCGTCGGATCGACGGAATATCGTCGCACAGATGGTCGGCCGCGTTGCCGACAGCATCAATATCCCTTTTACGGTAGGAGGTGGCCTGCGCAATGTCGATGACATTCAGGAAATATTACGGTGTGGTGCCGACAAAGTATCTCTGAACACGGCCGCAGTCGATGACCCCGCACTCGTTCAAAGAGCGGCGGAGCGATTTGGGAGCCAGTGCATCGTCGTCGCCATTGATGCTCGCCGTGAAAACGATGGTGCAAAGGTCTACACACATGGCGGCCGTGTACGAACGGATCGTGATGCGGTGGAGTGGGCAAAAGCGGTTGCAGATCTCGGAGCCGGAGAGATTCTATTGACGAGCATGGACACGGACGGAACCAAGAACGGTTACGATATCGATCTGACGCGGCGCGTCGCGGACGCGGTTCGCATTCCCGTGATCGCTTCCGGTGGTGCGGGTTCCCTTGAACACCTTTATCGAGGTTTGACCGAGGCCGGTGCAAGCGCCGTCCTGGCCGCATCGATTTTCCACTTTCGCGAAGTGACGATTGCGCAGGCGAAGTCCTATCTCAGAGAACGCGGAGTCGTGGTTCGATGAACGGCATTCTGGAGAACGCAAAATTTAGCGCCGACGGGTTGATTCCCGCCATCGTCCAGGATGCGCGCACGCGTGAAGTGTTGACGGTCGCGTACATGAACAAAGAGGCGCTTCAACTCACCCTCGAGCAGCGTGAAACCTATTTCTGGAGCCGGAGCCGGCAGCAGCTCTGGCACAAAGGCGAAACATCCGGGAACTCGCAAAAAGTTATCAAGGTGAGCCTCGATTGCGATCAGGATGCGGTTCTTGTCGAAGTCGAACCGAGCGGCCCCGCCTGCCACACTGGCGCGTATTCGTGTTTTGGCGCGGAGCCGGAAATTGAGGGCGTCCTGCAGGAGTTGTACGCGCTCATCGAAGAACGAAAAGAGCAACGGCCCGAAGGAAGTTACACCGCCTACCTCTTCAACAGCGGCCTAGACAAGATTTTGAAGAAGGTCGGGGAAGAGGCGACGGAAACCATCGTCGCCGCAAAAAATACCGACGGCGGCCTCATCTCCGAAACTGCCGATTTGATTTATCACCTGCTGGTATTGCTGGTCGAGCGCGGCGTGACGCTGGACGAGATATCAGGCGAGTTGAAGTCGAGAAGAAACTCCCCTCCTAAGTTAGGAGGGGTGCCGAGCCCGTAGGGCGAGGCGGGTGGTTCCCATTGCAACCACCCCGGCTGCTCGGACTTTTTTGGAGGCTTCGCCCTATCGGGATCGCGCTTCGCGGTCCTCGCAGCCACCCCTAAGTTAGGAGGGGAATTTAGGAAGAATATGCAGCCAAGCCTGGAAGAAGTTAAAAAACTTCAAGCGCAGGGAAATGTCATTCCAGTCTATAAATCGGTTATCGCCGATTTTTTGACGCCCGTCTCGGCATTTCTGAAGCTGGAGAAAGACCGCTCCTACGCTTTCCTGCTGGAGAGTGTTGAAGGGGGAGAAAGAATCGCACGGTACTCCTTTTTGGGCGGAGACCCGTTTCTGCTCAAGCGGTATCGGAACGGGCAACCTGCCGATTTCATGGAGAACCTTCGCGCCACAATGGAGCGATTCCATTCGGTAAGCATTCCGAATCTCCCGCCATTTACAGGCGGCGCCGTCGGTTACTTTGGTTACGACATGGTTAGGACGGTGGAGGATATTCCGAATCGGGGCAGCGATGACTTGGGCGTCGATGATGCGGTCCTCATGTTCTATAGAACGGTGCTCGCGTTCGACCACCTACGCCACCAGATTCACATCATTTCAAATGTAATCGCCGACGAATCGCAAGAGTCGCTGGAAGTTCAATATCGAAAAGCGGTGTCCGAGATCGCACACCTCGAAGCGCTGCTTCGCGCGCCATTAGAGATTCCGAAAGTTACACGCAACGACAGAGAGGTTACGGTCCGTTCTAATTTTGAAAGGAAAGATTATCTTGCTGCGGTCGAAAAGGCGAAGGAATACATCGCAGCCGGCGACATTTTCCAGGTCGTGTTATCCCAGCGCTTCGAGGTTGATTTGGTAACAGCGCCGTTCGAGATCTATCGCGCTTTGCGCATCGTCAACCCGTCTCCATATATGTACTTTCTGAAAATCCCGGATACAACGATTGTCGGGTCCTCGCCCGAGATGCTGGTGCGAGTGCGTGACCGCCAGATCGAGTACCGTCCGATTGCGGGAACGCTGCCCCGGGGCGCTTCCGACGCCGAAGACGAAGAGAACGCAGAAAAGCTCCGCCACGACGAGAAAGAACGAGCAGAGCACATCATGCTCGTCGATCTCGGCCGCAATGATTTGGGACGAGTTTCCCAATACGGAACCGTTCGCGTCGACGATCTGATGTTCATCGAACGTTACTCACATGTGATGCATCTGGTTTCGTCTTTGCGCGGTCAGTTGCGGGACGGTCTGGATCGTTGGGATACGCTGATGGCGTGTTTTCCTGCCGGAACGGTTTCCGGGGCCCCAAAGGTCCGCGCAATGGAAATAATCGACGAGCTCGAGCCGACAAAACGGGGTGTCTACGCGGGCGCGGTGATGTATGCGGACTTCAGCAACAATCTTGATTCCTGCATTGCCATTCGCACGCTCGTGGTTCGCGGCAACAAAGGATATGTCCAGGCCGGCGGCGGCATTGTCGCGGACTCCGTGCCGGAAAATGAATACATGGAGACGGTGAATAAGTCGCGTGCTTTGATCCGGGCGATCAATCTTGCCCAGCGCGGGTTTGAATTATAGATATGATTTTGGTCATCGATAATTACGATTCGTTTACGTACAACCTCGTACAGTATCTGGGGGAGCTTGGCGAAGACCTTCGCGTATTCCGGAACGACAAGATCACGCCTGAAGAAATCGAGCGCCTGAAACCCGCGCGGATCGTCATTTCACCCGGACCCGGCACGCCGGCGGATGCGGGAATCACGGAAGACGTCGTCCGATATTTCCACAAATCCGTACCGATACTCGGGGTTTGTCTCGGCCACCAAGCCATTGGTGAGGTGTTTGGAGGCAAGATCGTCCGCGCTCCGACGCTGATGCATGGAAAAACGAGTGAAATTTTCCATGACGGCAAGCGGCTCTTCGAAGGGTTACCTCAAGGTTTTCCGGCGACGCGATACCATTCGCTAATGGTCACGGAAGTACCGTCGTGTCTCGAGATCAGCGCTAAAACAAAGGACAGCGTCGTCATGGGTCTGCGGCATCGCGATTTTCCGACTGAGGGCATTCAATTCCACTGCGAGTCGATTATGACCGCCGTTGGCAAAAACCTCCTCTGGAACTTCCTGAACACATGATCACCGATTTCATTCAGAAGATGATCGAGCACGTCGATCTCACGGAGACGGAAGCACGACAAGCCATGCAAGAAATCATGGCAGGCCAGGCGACCGATGCGCAGATTGCAGGGTTCCTGACGGCGCTTCGAATGAAGGGCGAGACAGCACAAGAGCTGGTTGGATTCGCGGAAGTCATGCGCGAAAAAGCCGAACCGTTGTGGGATGGCGACGTTCCGCCGGTGCTGGATACGGCCGGAACGGGCGGCGATCGCTGCGGTACATTCAACATTTCGACAGCAGCGGCCTTCGTTGCGGCCGCCGCCGGGGTGCGTGTAGCCAAGCACGGTAATCGGTCGGCAACCAGCCGGTGTGGAAGTGCGGATGTCATGGAAGCGCTAGGTCTGGACATTCAAATGCCGATCGAGCGGCTCCGGCGCGCGATTAAGGACACCGGTATCGGGTTTTTATTTGCCCAGCGGTTTCACACGTCGATGAAACATGTCATGCCTGCCCGTACGCAGTTGAAGGTACGCACCGTGTTCAACATTCTTGGGCCCCTTGCAAATCCCGCTGGCGCACGATTTCAAGTTGTTGGCGTGTCCTCATCCGAGATCATGGAGCTCATGGCGAACGCGCTCGACGGCCTGAATACGGATCATGCGTTTGTTGTCCATGGTGCCAACGGCATGGACGAAGTTTCCATTTCGAGCCGGACTTATGTCGTCGAAATGCGGCATGGCGTGGTAAGGCAGTTCGTGATCAGTCCGGAAGATTTCGGTATTGCCTGCGCGAAGATCGAAACCATTCTAGGCGGGAACGCCTCTGAGAACGCGAAAATTATCGAATCGGTATTTGCCGGAGAACGCGGGCCGCGTCGCGACGTCGTGCTGTTGAACTCTGCGCCGGCAATCGTGGCCGGCGGGGCAGCGAAGACGTGGAAAGAAGGACTGCAATTAGCGGCAGAAGCGATCGACAGCGGGGCCGCATTGAAGAAATTGAAGGTGCTGAGAGAATTTTCGTGAAACATCTGGATCGTACGCACATCCTGACTCGGATAGTCGAAGCCAAGCAGAGACGGCTTCAGGTCTCACGTATGCGTGTGCCCGAAGCAATCGTGAAGCGGATGGCGGAGACGGCGAAACCCGTTCCTTCGTTTCGCGAAGCACTTGTGAACCGGGAGCGCGTGCGCATCATTGCTGAGGTCAAGAAGGCATCTCCATCGAAAGGTGTCCTCAGGGAAAGCCTAGATCCTTCGGATCTCGCTGGCACGTATATGAAAGCCGGCGCCTGTGCCGTGTCTGTCGTCACGGAAGAAGACTTTTTTCAGGGCGATCTCGGTTGGATCAACCAAATCCGATCTGCCGCCAGCCTGCCGGTGCTGCGAAAAGACTTTGTTTGGGAATCCTTCCAGGTCTATGAGACACGTGCTGCTGGAGCGAGCGCAATCCTGTTGATCGCCGCGATGCTCGACCTTGGCGAGTTGAAACAACTAATCGCTCTTTCGCATCGGCTCAAGCTTGATGTTTTGGCCGAGGTTCACGACGAAAACGAGTTGGGTGAGGCACTGGAAGCAGGAGCAGTGATCATCGGCGTGAATAACCGCGATCTCAAAACCTTCGACGTTACCTTGGATACTTCTCTTCGCCTGGCCAAGCTCATTCCCGACGACCGGCTGTTCGTCGTGGAAAGCGGCATTCATACGAAGCGTGATATCGAACGTCTGCTCGATGCCGGGGCAGACGCTTTCCTTATCGGAGAACATTTTCTAACTGCGCCGGATCCGGCCGCGGCGATTCGAGGCTTATTGTGACGCGCGTGAAGATTTGCGGTATCACTCAGTTCGAAGACGCGCGGGATGCGGCCTTGTTGGGCGCAGATGCGATCGGTTTGAATTTCCATCCAAATAGCCCGCGCTACATCGAACCTTCGCGAGCAGCGAAGATCATCGAGAAGCTTCCACCGTTTGTGACTGCTGTTGGCGTCTTTGTCAATCACCGTGATCCGCAGAGCCTGGAGGACTTTGCCCTTTCTTTGGGTCTGCAGGCCGTACAGCTTCACGGAAACGAGACGCCGGATTACTGTTCGATGATCCAACGAGTGAAAGTGATCAAGGCCTTTCGTGTCGACCCCAATTTTCGTGTCGATACACTTCGCAGCCATGGCAGCGGCACATTTCTTCTGGACGGTTGTTCGCCGGGTGCGGGAAAGAGCTTTGAGTGGGAACTTGCGTTTGGCGCGAACGCATTTGGTTCGATTATCATCGGCGGCGGTTTGACTCCCGACAACGTTTCACGCGTTATCAGTACGCTGCACCCGTTCGCCGTCGATGTGGCGAGCGGAGTGGAATCACGACCGGGAAAAAAAGATTACGACAAAATGCGGCGGTTCATTGAGGCTGTCGAGCGCGCCGACATCGCAGTTATGGGTGCACTATGAAAGGTCACTATGGAAATTACGGCGGGCAGTTCGTGCCTGAAACTCTCATGCATCCGCTGGAGGAGCTTGAAGCAGCTTACATGGATGCGCAGCGCGATCCAAACTTCCAGCTAGAGTTCGATCAGCTCCTTCGCAACTATTCGGGTCGCCCGACGCCGTTGTATTTTGCCGAACGGTTAACGGCGAGATGGGGCGGCGCCAAGATATATCTCAAACGCGAGGACCTGAATCATACTGGGGCGCACAAGATCAACAATTGTCTCGGACAGGGCTTGCTTGCGCGCCGGATGCGCAAGAAGCGAATCATCGCCGAGACAGGCGCCGGGCAACACGGTGTGGCAACGGCGACCGTTTGTGCACTTCTGGGACTGGAATGCGATGTCTACATGGGCGACGAAGATATTCGCCGCCAGGAACTGAATGTGTTCCGGATGAAACTGTTGGGCGCGCGTGTCATTCCTGTATCTGCGGGTAGCAAGACGCTGAAGGATGCCATCAATGAATCGATGCGCGATTGGGTGACGAACGTGCGGACGACATATTACATGCTTGGGTCGGTTCTTGGACCTCACCCGTACCCTCTTATGGTTCGCGACTTCCAGTCTGTGATTGGCAGAGAGGTGCGCGCACAGATTTTAGAAAGGGAAGGGTGCCTGCCCGATGTGCTTGTGGCGTGCGTCGGCGGCGGAAGCAATGCGATCGGCCTGTTCTATGACTTCGTTGAAGACAAACAAATTCAGATGATCGGTGTCGAGGCCGGAGGCCGCGGGCCAAACTTGGGCGACCACGCCGCGCGTTTTGCGGGCGGGCGGCCAGGTGTCCTGCACGGAACGTTTTCCTATATCTTGCAGGATGCGGATGGTCAGGTGGTACCGACGCATTCCGTTTCCGCAGGTCTGGATTATCCGGCTGTCGGCCCTGAACACGCCAGGCTTCATGACACGGGCCGCGTGATTTACACCAGTGTGAACGACCGTGAAGCGCTTAATGCGTTTCACGAACTGAGCCGTCTAGAAGGAATCATTCCGGCGCTGGAAAGCGCTCACGCTGTCGCTCACGCGAAGAAACTCACGTTGCGATCACCTCAGCTTGTAGTCATTAATCTATCTGGACGAGGCGACAAGGACGTCACTGAAGTCATGAGGTTGATGAGTGGGGAATAAGAGAAAATTCCCCTCCTCGCAGAGCAGGGGTGGCGCGAAGCGCCGGGATGGTCAGTTCGGCGACAAAGATATCGCCAATCTGACCACCCCGTCTGCGCCGGTTCGGTGGCTTCGCGCCTTTTTTTCATTGGCGCAGCCACTCTTGAGGCTTCGCCCTATCGGGCTCGCGCTTCGCGCCCTCCTCTGCGAGGAGGGGAATGTATGACTCGCATCGAAAAAAGATTTGCTCAGCTGAAATCCGATGGCGGAAAGGCGTTCATCCCCTACGTTACCGCAGGCGATCCCAGCTTGGAGATCACGCTTGAACTTGTTCTCGCTTTAGAGAAAGCAGGTGCGGATTTGATCGAACTCGGTGTGCCATTTTCAGACCCGATTGCCGATGGACCCGTCATCCAGCGCGCGACAGATCGAGCGCTGCGGAACGGCGTGACGCTTCAAAAGGTTCTCAAGCTGGGTGAGAATATCCGCAAGAAATCCGAAATTCCGCTGATCTTGTTCAGCTACTTTAACCCGCTTCTCAATCACGGCCTCGAGAGATTAGCCAAGGATGCAGTGAGCATGGGATTCGATGGAGTTCTCGCCAGCGATCTGACCTTAGAAGAATCGGGACCTTTTGTCCGCACAAT
Organism: Acidobacteriota bacterium; assembly: GCA_003223875.1. Taxonomy (GTDB): domain Bacteria; phylum Acidobacteriota; class Terriglobia; order 20CM-2-55-15; family 20CM-2-55-15; genus 20CM-2-55-15. Next base: position 35,773 of record QHWY01000095.1, read on the forward strand.
GCGCGGTGCCGGTTTGAACACGATCTTCCTGGTAGCACCGACGAGCTCTGAAGAGCGGATGAAAAGGATAGCGGAAGCATCAACGGGATTCCTGTACGCGGTATCGCGCACCGGCGTGACCGGTGAGCGGCAGGAATTAGCCGCGGATCTGAAGGAATTTTTGCGCACGTTGCGTTCGTACACGAAAATGCCTATTGCCGTTGGTCTCGGAATTTCGCGGCCGGAGCACGTTCAAGCCGTATGGCAGGAAGCCGATGGAGCGATCGTTGGTAGCGCCATTGTAAAAGAAATCGAAGAAGACATGCGCGACCCGGACGTCGACCTCGTCGGCATGGTATCGGCGTTCGCAAGATGGCTAAAGGACCCATCTGGCAAATGAGCATTGAAGATTGGCGGCGCAAGATTGATGAGATCGACAGAAAGCTCGTTGAGCTGCTGAATGAGCGTTCGAAGTGCGCCATCGAAATCGGAAGGATCAAACGTGCCCAAAACCTCCGTGTCTATGACCCGGAGCGGGAACAGGAAATTCTCGAGCGCGTCAAAGAAGCGAATTCCGGACCGCTCGATAACCACGGATTGCAGCGTTTGTTTGAACGGATCATCGACGAGTGCCGTCAAATCGAGCGGCTCGAACGTAAGAAGGAAACCACGTGAATGGAACAATTTCCACAACGCGTCACGATCTTTGGTGTCGGTCTGATCGGTGGGTCGCTGGCCCTGGCGCTCAAGCGCAGTTTCCCTGACATTCGAATCGCAGGCGTCGATAAGGCCTCGGTACTCGACCGGGCACGGCAACTGAAGATCGTGGAAACCCTGGGTGTCGATCGCCCGGATCTCATCATTCTGGCGACACCAGTCGGCGAGATTCTAAAATTGCTCGATCAATTCACCTCGAAGCACACCTTGGTGGTTGATGTCGGCAGTACAAAACTCGCGATTTGCCGTAAGGCCGAACGCCTTGCTGTTCCGTTCATTGGCGGACATCCCATGGCAGGCCAGGAGCATTCTGGCCCTGAAGCGGCAAACGTCGATCTGTTTCGCGATGCGCCGTTTTTTCTTTGTCCCGTTAAAACCACGCCGGATGGCGCTCTCGAACAATTACAACGAGTCGCGAAGTCGATCGGAGCGATACCCCACGTGATTTCCCCTGAAGACCACGACCGTTTGGTGGCGCAAATCAGCCATTTGCCTCAGGTCATCTCCACTCTTCTCGCCGACCAAACCTCAGCGCACAGAGAATTGGCTGGGCCCGGCCTGCGGTCCATGACGCGCCTTGCCGGCAGCCCAGTTCACATTTGGCGTGATATCTTTAAGACCTCAGGCTTCTTGCCTCAGGAAATTCAGTCTTTCATCGAACGCCTTCAACGCATTTTGGATTCGATGGAAGGAGGCAATTTTGATGAGATTGAAAGCCTTTTTAAACACGGAGAGTCCGAGTGAATAAGGTCGTGCGCAGCGCGCGCGGAGCGATCGCAGATCTCGAGGATGGTGCGACCATCATGGCGGGAGGCTTTGGCCTTTGTGGTATTCCGGAAGATCTCATTAATGCCACACGCGAAAAAGGTGTGATGAATCTCACGGTCATCAGTAACAACGCCGGCGTTGATGGCATGGGTGTGGGGCTTCTCCTGGAGTCGCGTCAGATTCGGAAAATCATCGCGACTTATGTCGGAGAAAACCAGTTGTTCGAGAAGCTGGCGTTGGCGGGCGAGCTTGAAGTCGAGCTGAATCCTCAAGGAACGTTTGCGGAACGCATACGGGCGGGAGGCGCAGGCATCGCAGGATTCTTTACTCCGACGGGTTACGGTACCGTCGTCGCCGAAGGAAAAGAGACGCGGGAGTTCGATGGGCGAACCTACGTGTTCGAGCGTGCACTTAAAGCGGATTTCGCGTTCGTAAAAGCGTGGAAAGGCGATAAGTGGGGCAATCTTGTTTATAGAAAGACTGCGCGCAATTTTAATCCGGTTATGGCGACGGCCGGCCGTGTCACTATTGCCGAAGTGGAACACCTTGTCGAAGTAGGCTCTCTGGACCCAGATTGCATTCATACGCCTGCCATCTACATCCAGCGAATCTTCCAAGCTACACCGTACGAAAAGCATATCGAGAGACGGACGGTCAGAAAAAGAGGCGCCGAGTGACTACGCTGCCGAAACGCGAGATCATCGCACGCCGTATTGCCCGTGAATTACGGGATGGCTTTACAGTGAATCTCGGTATCGGAATGCCGACATTATGCGCTAACTACATTCGCAAGGGCCTCGATGTCCTCTTACATTCCGAGAACGGATTGCTCGGCATCGGGCCTTATCCGTTCGAAGGCGAAGAGGACGCAGATCTAATCAATGCCGGCAAAGAGACAGTGACTGAACTTCCCGGCGCGTCGTATTTCTCCAGCGCGGATTCATTCGCAATGATTCGTGGAGGTCACGTGGACTTAACGGTGTTAGGCGCGATGGAAGTTGATGAGCGCGGAAACCTCGCAAACTGGACGATTCCCGGAAAGATGGTCAAAGGCATGGGTGGGGCCATGGATTTAGTGGCTGGTGCCAAGCGGGTGATCGTCGCTATGGAGCACGCGACCAAAGAAGGCCGGCCTAAAATTTTGAGGAAATGCACGCTGCCGCTGACGGGAACGGAAGTCGTCGACACAATCGTTACCGAATTGTGCTTGATCGACGTGACGGACCGGGGATTAGTACTGCGAGAACTCCGGTCCGACATTACTCTGGAGCAAGTTCAGCAAATGACCGAACCCAAGCTGGCGGTTGAAGGCGAAATCAAGAGGCTGGAGTTTTGAAGCTCAATTCGATCGTTATCGTCAACCTGCAGAGTCCAAGAGAACGTTTTTTTGGACGTCTCTTGGATGTGGCTACACACGGCATCACCGTCCGAGGGATCGATCTCAACGCGTTTGGAGATTGGATGGATCACATCACTCATCGGGAAGAAAGTGGTGTTCAACCGAACACGGTGTTCTTTCCAATGCATCGGATCGAGAAAATCATTTTGGATGAAGGCATCGGCGCGATTCCGTCCTTATCCGATACTTTCCTTACCAAGGTCGGCTCAGCGGTCGAAGAACATTTGGAGCAGGAATGAATATCGGTGTTATTGGAACAGGTTATGTCGGCTTAGTGGCAGGAAGCTGTTTTGCGGAGAGCGGCAACGATGTGTGGTGTGTCGATAACGATTCCGCCAAAATCGAAAAGCTTCGCCAGGGAGTTATTTCGATCTATGAGCCCGGCTTGCCGGAAATCGTTGAACGGAATCTGCGCGAAGAGCGGCTCACCTTCACCACTGATCTCGACGCAGCAGTGAAGAAATCATTTGTACTCTTCATCGCAGTCGGCACACCGACCACACCCAGCGGCGCTGCCGATTTGACTGCAGTTTTCGATGTGGCTCGGGCGATCGGCCGGGCGATGGATCGGTACAAAGTAATCGTCGTCAAGTCCACCGTTCCGGTCGGCACGAGTGAAAACATTCGGGCGATTCTCAAAAGCGAAACAGAACATCCATTCGATCTCCTGTCCAATCCGGAGTTCCTGAAACAAGGCGCAGCGGTCGAAGATTTTATGAAGCCGGATCGCGTCGTCGTTGGGGCGGATGATATCCGCGCGGCTGAAATTCTCCGCGATCTTTACGCGCCTTTTGTTCGGACCGGCAGTCCCGTACTGATCGCCGATGTGCGCACGGCGGAGTTGTTGAAATACGCCGCCAACGCGTTTCTCGCGGCGCGCATTTCATTCATGAACGAAATTGCGAATCTTTGCGAGCATGTCGGCGCCAATGTCGATATGATCCGAAAGGGGCTGGCGGCGGATTCGCGAATCGGCCCGGCATTCCTATTTCCCGGGGTCGGTTTCGGGGGCAGTTGTTTTCCCAAAGACATTCGCGCGTTAGCCGAGACGGGTCGGCAACATCACTATGAAATGAAAATACTCGAGGCGGTTGGCGCTGTGAACGACAATCAAGCTCACGGATTTGCCGAAAAGGTCCTCCGTCACTTTAACGGTAACCTTCGCGACGCGCGGCTCGCCGTCTGGGGATTGTCCTTTAAACCGCGAACGAATGATATGCGCGATGCTCCGTCTATTAAGATTATCGAGACTCTTCTCTCGAAGCACGCCACGATCATCGCTTACGATCCCGAAGCTCTCGACGAAGCCAAAAAGATTTTCGGAACGCGAATTCAATTAGCATCGAATAATTATGGTTGTGTAGAAGGAGCGGACGCCCTTCTGTTGATCACAGAGTGGCAGGCATTCCGAAATCCGAATTTCGAACGGATGAAGAGTGTCATGCGGCAACCGGTTATCTTTGACGGCCGTAATATCTACGATCCTGGACAAGTGCGGCAGCTCGGTTTTACGTACTACAGCATGGGGAGAGCATGAGAGCTGTCGTAACCGGCGGGGCAGGCTTCTTAGGCAGCCACCTCTGTGATCGTTTGCTGGACGCGGGTTACGATGTAGTTTGTCTGGATAATCTTCTTACCGGAAACACCAGCAATATCGGGCACCTTCTCGGCCATCCGAATTTCAAATTCGTCAAATACAACGTTACGGATTACTTATTCATTGATGGTCCCGTCGATGCAGTTCTGCATTTCGCGTCGCCCGCATCGCCAATCGATTACCTGGAGATGCCGATCCAGACGTTGAAAGTCGGATCTCTCGGAACCCACAAAGCACTCGGATTAGCAAAAGAAAAGAAAGCTCGATTCCTCCTCGCGAGCACTTCCGAAGTCTATGGGGATCCTCTAGTGAATCCGCAGCCTGAGACCTATTGGGGCAATGTCAATCCTATTGGGCCTCGCGGTGTTTACGATGAGGCAAAGCGTTTTGCGGAAGCGCTGACGATGGCGTACAGGCGGTATCACAAGATCGATGCACGTGTTGTACGGATCTTCAACACGTACGGTCCCCGAATGCGTCCCAACGATGGACGGGTCGTTTCAAACTTCATCGTACAGGCGCTCGATGGAAAACCTCTCACCATCTATGGCGACGGGTCTCAGACGCGCAGCTTCTGCTACGTATCCGACCTGATCAGCGGCATCCTGGCGCTGCTCAAGGCCGCGCCGTCCAAGGAGATGGATCAGCCGTTTAATATCGGCAATCCCGAAGAGCGGACCGTACGCGACCTCGCAATAAAAATTCTCGCGCTGACCGGAAGCTCGAGTCGGATCGAGTACCACGACCTGCCCATTGATGATCCGCACGTCCGATGTCCGGATATCAGGCGTGCGAAATCCATTCTGGGGTGGCAGCCAGTGATCAGTACCGATGAAGGCCTTCAGCATACGATCGATTATTTCAGCAGGTTGACCTCGTGATCCTCGTCACCGGAGGCGCCGGGTATATCGGAAGTCACGCCGTAAAGGCGCTCAAAAGAGCGGGATTTCAGCCGCTCATCTTCGATAACTTTTCGACCGGACATCACGCCTTCATCAAAGGAACAGCGGCTTTTGAGGGCGATGTCCGCAATATCGAGGATCTCGCTCGCGCCTTCGCTGAATATCCGGTCGATGGAGTTTTGCATTTTGCGGGAAAAGCTCTCGTGGCTGAATCCATCGAAAAGCCTGAACTGTATTACGAGACCAATCTTCAAGGCGGTCTTAACCTGTTGAACGCGATGATGAAATGCGGTGTGAAGTATCTAATCTTCTCATCCACGTGCGCGACGTACGGTAATCCGCAGCAGGTGCCGATTCCCGAAGATCATCCTCAGAATCCCATCAATCCATACGGGGAATCAAAGCTCGCTTTCGAGCGGGCGATACGATGGTTCCATCAAGCGCATGGTTTGCAATATTTGTCGCTCCGGTATTTCAACGCCGCAGGCGCTGACGCAGACGGCGAGTATGGAGAGGATCATGATCCCGAGACACACTTGATCCCGCTCGTGCTCGATGCGGCGGCGGGGCGGCGTCCGGATGTAAAAATTTTCGGGACTGATTATCCGACACCCGACGGTACTTGCCTCCGCGATTACATTCATGTCGCGGATCTCGCTGTCGCACACGTCATCGGCTTACAGGCGCTGATGGAGGGCCGTCTTGAATCCCAGGCGATCAATCTGGGCACAGGCTGCGGCTATTCCGTTCGCGAAGTGATCGAAGCCGCGCGTCGCATTACCGGAAAAGAGTTCCTCGTCCGCGAGACCTCGCGGCGGCCAGGAGACCCACCTAAACTGATCGCGGCGGTCGATCGAGGCAAAAAAGTGTTAGGCTGGACCGCCGTCCAGAGCCATTTGGAAAATATTGTTCAATCCGCCTGGAATTGGGCCTGTAAACGCCGTTCCTAGCGAAGTTTATTCGTCGATTTCAGTTTCGAGAACGCGGGACAGGGCGGCTGCAAAGGCTACGCAGGAGAATGCAGGCTTTGCGACAATATCCCTGACCTTCTGTGCGTTCGCCGTAATTTCGCCGGCGATTATTTCGAGTTTCGAATCCACATGGGAGAGGGCGTTCATGTACTGTTGCTGAGCCCGGTCGAGCATGGGTTCGAATTCTGCAATTTTGATTTTTGCCGTTCCGGTTACTGCAATAGCTTGCTCGGAAACAAATTGCAACGTCGTCAGCCATGCCTTCGTTTCGCTGCTGGTGCCAAACGCGGAAACAGTTGCGGTAAGTTTTGAGGTAAACCGGGCGAAGCCTCTGTACGCAAACCAAATCAAAAGCGTGTTTACTATGACGGCAACACTGACAAACGCGAGGAAGATGACAATCCTTGTCTCCATTGCGGCCTATATTAGCATCAGTGCGCAGCGACTGGGGCCTGAGCTGGCTTTGGCCTTTTCATAATGAAGACAAGTGGTAGGACAATGACGAACACAAGAGCAAGGATCCGGAATAGCTGGACGAAAGCAACCATCACCGCTTGCCGGCTCACCATACCGGACAGCACGAGATACGCGGCATTCGTCGCGGTAGAAAAGTCCAGTCCTCGCGATATGAACCCGGTGCGAATCTGCTCCAGCAACATTCTTGTCCGGGCATCGAACGCGCTCACGTGCGCGCCCAGAATGTTGTATTGCGTTTGGGTGTTGCGGCTGAGCATTGTTGCGATACTCGCAATCCCGACGCTTCCGCCGAGATTCCGCATCAAATTAAAGATGCTGGTCGCATTTCCGAGTTCTTGTTTGGGAATTCGGCTCATCGTCACAGTCGTTAGCGGCACAAAGATGAAACCCATCGAAATGCCCTGGAAGAATTGCGGCCAAAAGATATCCCAATATCCGATTTGCAAATTAAGGGATCCCAGCGCGAACAAGGTTATTGCGCCTCCCACTAATCCACAGCTAAGCAGCTTTCTCGGATCAACTCGCCCGACGAGCGCTCCGACCAGGGGCATTGCGATAAATGACCCGATTCCTCGCGGAGACATCGCTATGCCTGCTTCGATAGCGGGATAGCCAAGAACGGTCTGCAGAAAGAGCGGCAATAGAACAAGGCTACCGTAAAGGACAAATCCGAGGGTTGTCATAAGAACCACGCCGCTACTGTACGTCCTCTCCTTGAAAACGTGGAGATGGAGCACGGGATCGGCCGTATACATCTCGCGAACAATGAACATGACGAGCATGACTGCCGCGAGGATCAGCGTCCATATGATCCAAGCCGACGAGAACCAGTCCTCCTGTTGTCCCTTATCCAGCACAAGCTGAAGGCTTCCGATACCGACAGCAAGCATTCCAATTCCCCATGTATCGACTTTCGCCGCGGAGCGCCGGATGTATGGAGGATCGAAGATGAATAACTTCGTCATGATGATCGAAGCGATTCCGACAGGAATATTGACGTAGAAGATCCAACGCCACGAATAGTTATCCGTGAGCCAGCCTCCCAAAACCGGTCCAAGCATCGGGGCCACCACAATGCCCAGGCCCCATACTCCCATTGCTTTGCCTTGTTGAGCCGGGGGAAAGGCTTCGAGCATCACGGCCTGAGACACAGGCTGAAGAACACCACCGGTCAGCCCCTGCACGATACGAAAAGCGACCAGCCATGCCAGGCTTGGAGCGAAGCCGCAGAAGAAAGAGGCCGACGTGAATCCAACCACAGAGGTCATCAACAGACGTTTCCGGCCGAAATAGTTCGCCAGCCAGCCAGTAATCGGCAGGACAATCGCGTTCGCGACGAGATACGAGGTGAGTGCCCACGTGGCCTCTTCCGGGGTTGCGGAAAGATTACCCGCGATGTGCGGTAAGGACACGTTCACGACTGTCGTGTCCAGAACTTCCATGAAAGTGCTGAACATTACCGAGATCACGATGATCCACGGATTAATGTGCGGAATGCCGGTGTCTCGCCTTTCCATGTCCGTTGTATTACTTCACTTTCACCTTAACAACAACCGACATGCCAGGGCGGAGCTGGTGTTCGGCATCTTCTCCTTGATCAAACACCAGCTTGACAGGAATGCGTTGAACCACTTTGACGTAATTGCCGGTCGCGTTTTCCGGTGGAAGCAAACTGAATTTTGCGCCCGTCGCAGAGGCGATGCTGTCCACGTGGACCTTGTAAATCCGTCCGCCATAAGCGTCGACCGAAACTGTCGCCGATTGTCCAGGATGCATCCCTGCAAGCTGTGTCTCTTTGAAATTAGCCGTCACCCAAATGACGTCTTGCGGAATGACCGACATCGTTGGTTGACCGGGCTGAACAACTTGTCCCGTCTCGACGGTTTTTTTGCTGACGATACCTGATACTGGCGCTTTGATACTCGTGTACTCCAGATTCAGCCGTGCTTGATCAAGAGCGGCTTTAGCGAGCTGCTGACGGGCTTCGGCGGATTGAGCCTGCGCTCTAGTGATGGTGATCTGCTGAGGAGCCGTTTTTGCGGCCTCCGCTTCGGCTTGTGCCTGCTGCAATTGTGCCTGCGATTGCCCGACTCTCGCCTGAGCGGCAGCCACTTCGTGTTCCGCCTGCAGGACCCCTGCCTGCGCTGATTCAACCGCGGCATGAGCGGCATCAGCAGCACCAACAGCAGCATCGTACTGTTGTTGCGAAATTTCATCTTTCGCGATGAGCTGTTTCATCCTTGCCAGATCGCGCGCGCTTTTTGTCGCGTTCGCCTGTGCTTCACGCACGCGCGCCTGCGCTGAATTGAGCCTCGCTTGCGCCGCCAGAAGCTCCTTGTTTGCCAGTTCGACGCCGCCTTTGGCCCGTTCGGCAATGGCTTCGGACGACGTGATCTGGGCGCCGGCTGCACTGGTCGCGACAGGCAGGCCCGCACGCGCTGCGATGACGCCGGCTTGAGCTTCGGATAGATCCGCCTTGGCGCGGGCGACGGCGATTTCATAATCACGTGCATCGAGTTGGACGAGCACAGTGCCGGCCTCAACCGGCTGATTGTCGCGCACGTTTACAGAAGTGATCGTTCCTCCGACCTTTGCGTTGACTGGATGAATATGGCCTTCAATTTGAGCATCGTCTGTGGATTCCCATTGCGACAGGTACCGCCATCCCGCGTATGCGGCGATAATCAGAACGAGAACAACCGGTATCAGCAGCCATCTAGCGCGGAGAAGCTTCGCCATCACTTTCCTCCCAACAACGATTTGATCGTCTTCTCGGCGTTACCCGTTGCGCGAGCCAGCGCGGCTTGAGAGGTATTAAGACCATAAAGACTGGAGATGTAGTTTTCGTCCGCGGTAACCACTGCTTCTTGCGCTTGCGTCACCTCGAGCCCGTTCGCGACACCGGCCGCGAAGCGATCCTGGGCTTGCGTAAGCTGCTGCTGCGCCAGATCCCTTGCGGCTTGGGCTGCCTGGAGTTGATCGGCTGCGGATTGGATATCCAAATTCGCCGAACGAATCTCGTATTCGATCTGGTCGCGAAGATTCAAAGCTTCGGCCTTTCGTTGTTCTATCAGGGCATCGGATTCCAAAATCTCCGCGCGTATCCGCTCTCCGGTATAAATTGGAACGGATAATGTGCCTTGCACGAACATCGTGCTGTGTGAATGAGTCGGCGTACGGCCGATGTCGCCATAATCGGCGTTGATCTGTAACGACGGAAGACGCCGCCCTACCGCTGCCTTCCGTGTCTCTTCGGCGGCACGAACGAGACTGAGAGCGCGCCGGTAATCGGACCGGGAATCGAGAGCGTTGCTCAAAGCTTCAGCAAGCACGGAAGCGTTCGCCGACGCGTTGATGAACGTGTCCGTCTGCGTAAATTGCTGCCCTTGCGGAAGACCGATCGCTCTGGCGAGCCTCAGCTTCTCCTTCGCCAGTTCATTTTCAACCGCAACTAGACGCTGTTGCTGCGCCTGCAACTGTACCTGTGCACGTAGAACATCGATGCCGGCAACCAGTCCGCTGTCCTTCAGATCTCTTGCACGGTCGTAGACTGCTTGAGCAGTTCTCAACTGAGCACGAACTGCATCGACTCGGCTGGATTCGGCAACGGCTTCCAAGTAAAGATCGGTTGTGATCAACACAATCAGCTCGCGGACATCTTGCAGAGCATAGTTACTGGCCGAGACTCGTTCTGTCTCCGCCCTCAATTCATGAAGCAGCCGGGAGTCGAAAAGCTGGTGAGAGTATCGTGCACGAGCATCAAACAGACTGAACGGTCCAACAACGGGCGGCACTCCCGGAAAACCGCTGAAGCCAAAGGCAGCGAGATTGATCTGTTGAATTGTTTGGGTGATGCCGGCATTCACCTTTGGCAGCAGTTCCGATAACGCGCGTACACGGGCCGCCGTGCTGACCCGTATTTCCTGTTCACCGATAACAGCGGCAAGGTTGTACTTGAGCGCGCGATCGATCGCATCAGCAATGGACAGTTGGATCGGCCCCGCAGACGGAGCACCTTGAGAAACGCTGCCAAGAAAGCTGGGAGAAATATTTGAGCTGCGTGGCTGCTGGCCGTCCGCGAACTCGCAGAAGAAAGCAATCAGCAAAACGAAGGAGCGTCCAAGAGCTTTCATTGCGCCGCAATTCCTTTCCACACCAGGTCGAAAATGAAATCGACATCCTGGCTGATTTTGGATTTCGACCAGCCCAAAATGCGATGCGTTCCCACGCCGCGAATAATGTCGGAGATCGCAAAGGCGGTCTGCTCGGTTCGCAAGCTTCGAATAGCTTTTTTCCGGGCACCCTCCTTCAAAATCGCTTCCACGAGCCGTGCTTGCTCCTGGTAAAGCGCCTGGAATTCGTTATCGATTCCTGCAGGATGCGCAGTCGGGATATTGCCCAACTCGGAATAATAAATCTTGAAGAAGTCGCGGTTTTCGTCGAAATACGCGAGCTTCGCCGCAATAAGCGCCTTCAGCTTTTCTTCCGGCGTAGTGGCTTTATGCAACTCATCTAGAAGTAAAGAATACATTTGACCGATTCCAAATTTGAGGGCCGCAAAATACACATCGCGTTTGGATTCGTAGTAGAGGTATACGGTGCCTTTCGCAACACCCGCGGCCTCCGCAATATCGTCAACCGTTGCCTCGTGAAATCCTTTCTTGGCGAAAACTTTACGAGCCGCTTCGAGAATTCCCGACGTTCGAAATTCCGTAACGACGTCCTTCTTCGTCTTGATCTCAGTGGTCATGGTCATTCGAGCCCCCGATGACTGACTATACAGTCAGTGTACTATGCTGTCAGGTCAAATTGAAGGTTTGGCTCCTTTTTTGTAGACTTACCTATAACCTTTCCAGGGGAGGTCGCGATGAACATCAGGCTTTTAGGTCTGGCGATCCTCGCGTTGATGCTATTCGCGCTGCCTGCGCTTGCGCATCATTCGTTCGCGATGTTCGATCAAGGAAAAGTCGTTTACATGACCGGTAAGGTGAAGCAGTTCGAGTGGGTAAACCCGCACGCCTGGCTTCATCTGACGATCACGATTCCGGACGGCAAAGAGGCCACGTGGTCGTTTGAGGGTGGATCGGTCGCCCAGTTGGCATCGCTCGGCTGGAAACCGGACAGCTTCCTTATTGGCAAGGAAGTCAAGATCGGCTTTCGCCCGATGAAGGACGGGTCGCGCGGAGGTCAGATCATGAATGTTACGCTCGCGAGTGGACAAAAGCTCTGCTCTAACCGCGGCTGCGGCGATGGGACCGGTTCCGTTCTGGATCCATTCTAATAATTTTCAAGATCAGCGGACCCGATCTGGAAATCGTCCATCGGGCGGGAAACGGATCGTCTGATCGAACCGCGAGGGTACGGTCATGTCCTTGTCCCCTCGTGCGGGCAAGACGACCGCGTCTGCCCGGTAAAGCTTGTCCTTGCTGAAAAACAGGGAGCTGCGCATCCGGCTCCCGTCAGGGCGGTCCACAACCATCGTTGTCCCAAAAATCGATCGCTCGTCCTGGTACACGCGCGGAATATCGTTAAACACTACATTCCCCTCCCGCATCAGAGAATAATTGGCCTCATTCAGAAGATTCGTTGCCGCATCGGTATGGCCGGCAAGATCGACGATGGTGAGCTTGTAAATGACATTGTCGTCCTGTGCCGTATAGATCGTGGACGTGAGGCCCTTGACCAAAGCCGATGGATATGGCGCCGTCGAGGCTTCCGGGTTAACTGGAAATTGAATCGCGACCCCGCGATCCAAGTAGACGTATTCTTCCCACGCCGCCGCCGGACTGAAGACCGGCATCATTGTCAGCATGACGAAACCTGAAATCGACATGGCCTCCTCCCAGCCACTTGAAACGAATATTGAACAATGAACATTTTTTAAGAAATTGCCAATGTTCAATGGTCATTAGGGGAGCGGAGAGGGGGGGATTCGTGCCCTCACCAGCCCTTATGTATCTGCAAGTTACAGAATCCACATTGCCAACGTTGCCAAACTTGCCATAGATGCCACCGACCATTGCACGCTATTGCACGCTGGAAGGAAATCTTTCGGCATGTATTCGCAGCTTCCAGATCGTCGCAGCTACGCGACGAAATTGCAAACCAAGATTTGGCACGAACACAAATGCAAGCCGGCCCGATATCGACCCACTGGAGCACACTCGTAACATCGCCCGAGTATGAAAGAGGACACGGCTCCAACCGCATCGGGACTGATTTGAAAGAATGGGAACCGAACCCGCGATGTCCACTTGGGAAATCGACCCTAGATTGAAAACAAAAAACAACGTTTTTGGCGTCAATTTTCGACGGTGCAGATGTATGTAATTTCCGCACTTCGGTTTGTTAATGGAGCAGAAGAATCCGGGAGCATTTCGATATATTTCTGGGTTAACCAACCAGATTCGGGAGATGTGTCCCCGCCGTTATTCAAATCTGCAACAATCCTGTATCATCAATCAGAAGGAAGGATGCATGACTCAGCGAGTCAATTTGGAACTAGACCTACCCGATGATGTGGCTGCGGAGCTGCGCAACGAGGACTTGACCGCGAAGGTCAAGGAGTCGCTTGTTCTGGAACTCCTTCGCGAACATCGGATATCCCAAGGGAAGGCTGCCGAATTACTTGGCATACACCGAAGCGACCTGTTTCCGTTGATGACAAAATATCAGGTCTCCGTGATCGATCTGACCCCGGAAGAACTTGATGAAGAACTCAACAAACCTCTGTCTTAACTTCATTAGTGCGTCTCGTCTCAAATTCAGGACCTATTCTTTCTTTTGCCAGAGCCAATAGATTGGATGCGTTGAACGCCGTCGTGGTCGAGTTGTTTATACCCGAAGCGGTTTACGATGACATCGTCATCGCTGGCCAAGGGAAGGCAGGCGCACGTGAGGTCGCAGATGCAGGTTGGATACGCCGAACTCATTTAACTGATACGTCATCGGCGGACCGTTTGTCTTTGCGACTCCACGCCGGAGAACGCCAGGCAATCGCTTTAGCAAGAGAATTGAAACTCCCCCTCCTGGTCGATGAACGCGAGGCACGGAAGGTTGCTTCGGCTTTAGGACTTACTTTCTTAGGAAGCCTGCGTATTCTCCGTGAAGCGAAACGCCTTGGCGTCATCACGGAGATCAAACCGCTGGTTCATGAATTGACCAGCGCCGGCATGTATATCAGTGACGTCATACTTCACAACTTCTTGCGCGAAGTTGGTGAATCCTGAGAAATGCCTTCATTGTCTGTCCGAAATCGTCCTGGATCATTTCGGTTAGCTTGAGGCAAGTGAGGCAAGACGATCTCTGTAGGTATTCTGAGATACCGAGATATTCTTGAGGTTTTTCGTATCGACCGTCCATTTCCAGCTTTCGGGCGCTCGGTCAAAAGCGTCGAAATGGCAAACCGAAGATAGATCCAGAATCGTTACTGTCACTTCGCTGCCTGTGGGTGCGAATTCCGCAAGCGCCCTGAATTGTTGTATTTCTTGAGTTTGATACCATCCTGAGAATGCGCGACATTTTCACTCTTTTTCTGCATGCGATCGTCATGATTATCCGGCTCAGTCGACCCGGCGGGCTCCGTTCTGTTGTTGCCGAATCGGTCTGGATGCGACACCAAGTCCTGATTCTGAATCGTGGTCGGAAGGGGCTCCCAATCTCCGGTCTTCGGATCGCATCATCGCCGGTTTGTGCACTTTGCTGATCCGTCCTGCGCGCGTTCTGCGATCTGCCGTCGTGCTGAAGCCATCAACTCTGCTGCATTTTCACACAAGATGCTCACGAAGCAAAAGTACCCGCTGCTGTTTTCATCCACACGAGTCCGAAGGCCACAGGTCCGAAAGGACCGACGAAAGAGCTGATCGACGCGGTCGTTGAAATGAAACGGCGTAATCGCACCTGGGGCTGCAAGCGAATTGCTCAGCAGATCGCTCTGGCCTTCGGCGTCGAGATCGACAAGGACGTCGTTCGCCGAATTCTCGAAATCCATTTCCGGCCGGAAGCGGGCTCCGAAGGTCCGTCATGGCTTTCCTTTATCGGTCACACCAAAGACTCGCTGTGGTCATTGGCTCTGTTCCGATGTGAATCGGCCGTATTACGAACCTACTGGGTCTTGGTGGTGATGGATCAATTCACGAGACGGATCGTCGGCTTTGCCGTTCACCGGGGTGTTGTGGATGGCATGGCCCTATGCCGGATGTTCAATCGAGCAATTCACGCGCAGACGCTGCCGAAATATCTCAGCTCGGATCATGATCCGCTATATCGGTTCCATCAGTGGCAGGCAAATCTGCGTGTTCTCGAGGTGAAGGAAATCAAAACGGTGCCTTACGTTCCACTGTCGCATCCGTTCGTAGAGAGACTGACCGGAACCGCCGGGAATACTTGGACCAAACGTTATTCTGGACGGCAGCAGATCTGGACGCGAAACTTCGAGTCTTCCTGCACTATTTCAATGGGCATCGCACGCACTCAGGTCTGGAAGGACGGCTGCCCGAGCCTGGCGAAGCCCCGGCGACATTAAAGTTTGCTTCGTACCGGTGGCACCAGCACTGTCGTGCACTTTATCAAACGCCCATCGCCGCGTGATTTCAGGAATTCGCCACCGACAGGATGTGTACGAGAGTACGGACATAACAAAAAAGGGGATGCGCATCCGGAAGCGGAGGTATGGTCCAGGCTTCGAACGGATCGTAAAGTCCGTGTTGCATCTCTTCGCATTTTTGATCCTTGTTTTCATCGCGATATGGCACAAGGAACTTCTCGCATTTGTAACTCCATTTTTCAGGTGGCTGTTGTGATTACCGTTCTTATTTCGCCGTCGTATACCCCCGCACCTTGCTCCGCCCAAAGCAATACTCAATGCAAACGCCGCAATAGTATTCCTGCCTGAAGCTCGAGAACTTGTCAGTCGGTGCCCGCGGACATTCCCTGGCAACATGCCCGTCCTCCTCGCAGCACCGGAATGCCGGCATCCGCACACATTAGGATCAACGGGCTCATTGACGGCTGAATAGCAATCCGTCGAAGTTCTCCATCGCTTCTCCGCCAGCTCCAGCAACTCCGCATGATGAACCTGCAAAAAAACCATGAACGGCATCGCCTAGCTCAGCCTCGGCAAGTTGATAATCAATATCGTAACCATTCCGCCTGGTTTTCAACTGTCTGACAATGTCTTCAGAAATTGGGA
>QHWY01000285.1:0-12233 GCA_003223875.1 Acidobacteriota bacterium
GCCACCCAAAGTAGCGGTTGTCGTATTGGATAGTTACGAATAATTTCTTCCACGGTGGGATCTGGATTCAGCGCACGCCAAAGTGTAAAGTACTCCGGCTTGAAGAGCGAAATCCCGGCGAAGAGGAGGCTGGGTTGGCGAACGGGCCAATCTTGGAAGTCTTCGACGTCATGAGGGTAAAGCCAGGACTTTTTGTTCGCGATGAACGGGTACATGAATGCCATCGCCTTTGCGAACCCGCGACCGTCTGGAAGCGAAAAGGCGAAAAGATTGTCCTCCGGCACTGAGAGGATTTGGCAGACCGTGGAGATGACGTCGAGATTGAAAAGACAGTACGCATAAGGCTTCGTGCGTCTCAGCTCCAGCGGGAAGCTGCCATTACCAGCGATCTGATCCGGCACAATGACTTCTTTGAATCGCTTTCGGCAAAATTTGGTCAGCTCACGCTTCCCAGTGAACGCCGCGAACTCCGAGACCTGCATTACCCAGCATGCACCGTGATTATTCTTCGCGTCGCGCTCTTCCAGGCCGTTCTTCGAGGTGGCCATCCAATCCAGGTAGTCCGCGAACCACTTGCGTAAGTCGCTCATCTCAGAAGGAAGAAGCGCGCGAGACTGCTCCAGTATCGACATGGAGCGGACGACCTCCACAAGATGAATCGTGTCGATGATCCCGATTCCACGCCCGGTAGTCAGGCCACGAATTGCCTGGGCATACTGAAGGTTCGCGTTCATCCGCGTGGCTGGGTCGAGAAACCATGCGCGCAAGTGCTTCGCGGCGTGCGCTGCGTATCGATTGTTGCGTGTGAGCAGCCACGCCGCAGCCAGAGAAGGAACTTGAACGCTTAAGCGAATGAGCGCGCGCCGATGGCCGGCGAAATTATCCGGATTGGATATGCCATCCCGACGGATATACGGGCCAGAAGGGTTCTTCGGATCAGGCCACCAGTAGTCTCCCTCGGAAAAATAATCATGTTTGCCGCCAGCGCTTCGCGGACTGAACGACGCCGTAATCGTTACTGGCTCTTCGCGAAGATATCGATCCGCTGCAGTGAGGATGCGCTGCCGGTCGGTGGCTGCAACGTCGGGAGTCTGGCCCTGCTTCTCTTCGCCAAACGCCAGTCGCGGTATGAAGAATGCAGCGGCCCCGACGCCCGCAAATGCGCAGAATTCTCTACGCGATACGGAGCTCACTTTTGTCTCCCGCGGCACGTCTCGTCGTCTTTGACATTATAGCGGTACACGGCCTTGCCGCACGGACGTTTGACGGTCTACGCCAGGCGGAAGTCCCTCCAATCACGGTTGCGGTAATCTCTCGAGTTCCAATTGCCGCGAGTTCGAACTTTTCGCATCAAAAGAAACCGCGCCCTCA
This sequence comes from Acidobacteriota bacterium, assembly GCA_003223875.1. Classification (GTDB taxonomy): domain Bacteria; phylum Acidobacteriota; class Terriglobia; order 20CM-2-55-15; family 20CM-2-55-15; genus 20CM-2-55-15. The sequence continues at coordinate 1,372 of QHWY01000285.1, forward strand.
TTTTGCAAGCCGCCCGCTGCTGAATCGTGGTAACCGGCGCAATATTGCGGTCAGTTCATTGAAACGGGAACAGAGTCATGCGGATCAAGGCATCAAGCGCACAGAAATTTGTCAGAATTATTGTGCCTTCGAGAAACGCGCCAAGAAACCGCCCCCTGCCCGCAGTTGGACGGTGAGGGAATTGCTGTGCCTATGAATTGTGTTTTCGATTTCCACCTTGGTGTCGTCCGCAGGGCTGTCGTGAACTTGAACTGATTTGTATTGGCCATCGGCTAGAAACGAGAGCGGTACGTGTATCGTCTTGGCTTGAGGACCGCACATGACCGCCAAGAACCAGTCGTTGCCCTTGCGCCGGGCGTAAGCGGCGAGTTCGCCTATGACGGAGTCCGGCAAGACAATCGTTTCGTCCCACGAAGGAGGGACGCTCTTGACCACGTCGGCAGCCGGATTGTTGAGGATGGTCTGCGGATTGGCAGCAATTGTCAGCAAAGGAGCTGCGAAGACAGCGATGCTGGCGATCTGGTGCGCCACGGTCGTATCGCGGCGGCGTTCGTTGAATAGCATGGCAGTGTAATCTGCCGGCCCGGCCAAGAGGCGCGTGAAGGGCAAGATGGTTTCGTGCCGGGCGCGTTCCTTCAGCGCGCTGGACTCCATCCCCCGGACGGCTTCGCGGACCAGCTCGTTGGGCCATGTGCGCTGGCGGCCGGTGGGTTTATTTGCGCCGTGGAATACTACGAGAATGTGGTATTCCGCTGCCTTTTGAAGGAGCGCTTCGTACAAATCGATCACTTCTTTGGCTTCGTGATCGAAAAAGTCGATCTTGGCGCCGGTTACGCCGAGGTCGTGCAGCATCTTGAAGAAATCCTCCCGCGCTTCCGGAGTGCGGAGATCCTTGCTGTGCTTCCAGAACCACACGCCCACTCCATTCTGCCGCGAGTAATCCACCACTTCATTTCTCTGCTCTGGCGTCCATTTGCTCCAGAAGCCTTCGATGACGTTGTATTCGAACCCGATATGGCCCGCCATCCGAGAAAATTCCTTCATGCCGTCGACGCCTTCGGGACCACCATCCAGATAACGCCAGACAGCGCGGCCGGGCTTGATCCATGAAGTGCGGATTCCTTCGGCGAAATATTGGAGGTCGGGAGGCGGGCAGAGGTTGGGCAAGATAGTGCTGTTAGCAAGCGTATTCAAGTCAGGCCCCAGCATTACGACGCGCCACGGAGTCGTGATGGTCCCCGTGAAGAATGCCGGTTTGCCAAGGCGCTTGGCTTCATCCCTTCCGTATCGCAATTCGAACGGCCAGTTCAGCGGCTGCCGGTGCCCCAAACCGGTGATCCATCCGCGGCGGCCGTCCGCCTCCAGAGCCATTCCGCTGTAATTGATGAGGTTGGCCTCGGTGATGGAAGCATAGCCGGCATCGAGCGGAAGCTTGAACGTCAGCGGAGGTCCGGCCCATTCTCCTGCGTGAACTTCGGAAATATTCTTCTTCACGAACTCGGTTTCATAGTGGCCGTCGGCCAGTCCGCCATACCAAAGCGTCGAGCCGTCGGGAATAACGAAGGCGGAATACTCGTCTGGTGCCCGTGCGGCGTTTTCTTCACCGGGAATGACGTGGCGATAGGCAACGCCGTCATTGAATACGCGGATCTCAAGAGTATACGAAGTGAAACTCAGGTCATGCGTGAGAGAAAGTTTGACGCCGTTGCATTGATTGATCGCTGTGCTATGGGCCCCGTACCACGGATAAGATTCGTCTATGGAGTAGCGTTCGACATTGTCGAATACAACTCCCGATGAAAGGTCATAGCCGTCAAGCTTCATCACGATCGGGGAAGGCTCGATCACGACCGGATTTCCCATGCTCACGGTGAAGGTCAAGCGCTCCGCGTTGGGCAGGATCCTGAACTTGATCTTGCCGTCCGGGCTTGCAACCTGCACCTCCTGCATGTGAACACGCTGCGAGCGCCTAGACTTTGGCGGCTGCGATTGTGGCTGTGCTTGAGCGAAGATTGCTTGCGAAAGGCAGAATGTCGCCGCGGCTCCAAGAACCAAGCGAACAAGAACCGCTCTTTTCTGCACAGTCTCACCTCTTAATTGAATTCCTGGACATGGTTCCCCGTGACCGGCGCCGCTTCAGACTCCCTCGCGTGGTTTTTCCTTGCGGACGAAAATATTGTCCTGGGTGGGTTCCGCGTCGCATTCGAGGGCGATGGTCGTAACCGGATGGTCCGGTCCTTCTGCCGGCAGGCCGGTGAGGCGGACTCGGTACTTGTCCTGCCGAAAATTTATTTTTTCACCTGAAGCGAAAAAGCGGGCGGACTTCACCTGTGCTTGCAAACCACCCACCACCACATAATCGCCGGGCCAAAAGTGCACGTGCATGTAGAGCGTGTTGCCCTTGCGCGTGAAGCTCGCGTAATTGGAGCGGCGCGGCTGGCAGGGATCCGATGCGTATATGCTGTCACCGTTGCGGCGCATCCATTGTCCGACTTCCGTCAATACGCGGACGGTTTCCTCGGGCACGCTGCCATCAGCGCGCGGCCCGATATTCAGCAGGTAGTTGCCCGTGTCGCGGGAACAAGAAATGACATTCTGAATGACGCGGCGCGAGCTCTTCCAATCGTCATCGGCCCGCTGGTATCCCCAACTGTCATTCAGAGTCATGCAGGACTCCCATGCGCGGCCTTCCTTGTCCGCGGTGATCTGCTGCTCGGGAGTGGAAAAATCGCCTGGAAGCTTGTTGCGATTGTTCACGATGATGTCCGGCTGAAGCTCGAAGACCATTTTATTCATGCGCTCGGACTCCCATCCAGCGGCGTCGAGCGGCCAGGAGACGTCGTACCAGAGGACATCAATCTTTCCGTAGTTGGTGAGAAGCTCGCGGATGTGCGTATGAATATATTCAACGAACCGTTTGCGTGCGGCTTCGTCCGTTGCGCAGCGAGCACCGTCGGGATGGTGCCAATCCATCAGCGAATAGTAAAAGCCCACACGCATGCCCTCGGCGCGAGCGGCTTCGACATATTCGCGGACCAGATCGCGGCCCGGTCCCTGCTTCGGGGAACAGTAATCTGTGGTCTTGGTGTCGAAGTGGCAAAATCCTTCGTGGTGCTTGGTAGTCATCACCATGTAGCGCATGCCGGTTTCGCGGGCGATTTTTGCCCATTCGCGAGCAGGGTAGGGTTTGGGCTTGAATTGCTTGGCGAGCGGAGCGTATTCGGAAACCGGAATACCCTCATTTTCCATGACCCACTCATGGCGGCTGATGACGCTATAGAGTCCCCAGTGGATGAACATGCCAAAGCGAGCTTCGTGCCACCACTTCATCCGGCGCTGACGGTCGGCGTCACCGGCGGATGGGGCGGTCGCAGCCTGCGCTGGAGTCGACGACTGCGCGAAACCCAGTGCGGAACTCATGGGGAGCTTTGCCGCAGCCAGGGCTGAGCTGGTTCCGATCATCCAATCGCGGCGTGACGTACGGTTGGTAGCCATAGATTCAGACTTCTCCCGAGAATTTCCCCGCGTTCACCGGCCCGACACGGCGGCGGGGGTGTGCGCCGCCGTGCGATTGAGAATAATGTCCGCTCTCGCGAGCGTCACGTTTTGCTCGTGGCGCAATTAGAAGACGAACCTCAGTCCGAACTGCAACTGCCGCGGCGTCGTGCCCTGGGCCAGGGTCGTGATCTTGCCAGCGCCGGTAGCAATCGCAGGCACGGTTCCGACGCCAGGAACGTTCACGGTGCCGGAGTTGATTGTCAGTTGTGCATTCGCCGGCGTGTCGTAATTTTGGATGTTGAACACGTTGAAACCCTCAAAACGAAGCTGCAGGCTCATGCCCTCGCGCGGCAACAGAATGCTCTTGAACATTGAGAAATCCATGTTGACCACGTGCGGTCCGCGGAAGACATTACGGCCGAGATTGCCAAATGCACCTGAAGGAACGCCGAACGCGCAAGGATTAAACCAACTGGCCGACGTATACACGGCGTTGGCCGCCTTGCCGCCCTGCGAGATGGTCAACTGGCATTTCGGATCGGGATTCGCAGCTACCGGCCCCGCAACGAACGGGTCAGCGATCAGGTTCGGGCGGGCGTACGTTCCAGGACCACCCGGCGCACTGCCTCTTAGATTGGCAACATCTCCGCTAACCTGTAGGTTATACGGCGCGCCCGAGCGCACCTGGAAGATGTAGTTCGCCTGCCAGTCGCCTAACAGCCACTCTGCCGGACCGCTGTGGAACCACTTCTTCCCTCGTCCTGCCGGAAGCTCATAAATGGTAGCCCACGACACAAAGTGGCTGATGTCATACGAGGAGACGCCGCGGGCCGTGCTCTGGTCGTAGTAGTTCTGAATGCTCGAGCCGCCGCCCGGCCCATTCTCGACGTTGAAGTAGCCGCTGCCCACATCCGTGGACTTGCCCCAAGTGTAGGAAACCAGCGAGTACAGGCCGCTCGCAAATTGCCTTTGGATCCGGCTTTCCAACGCATGGTAGTGCGCATATCCAATCGGGCGCGAGTAAGTGAGACCTGCGGTAACCCAGGGCATCTGCCGCGTTGCGTCGACCACGGAAGCTGGCGTTCCGCTGGGAAAGGCCTGCGAAGCGGCATTGGCGTTGCCGGCGCCATAGGGAAGTCTTCCGCTCTGGCTGCCCGCGTACGCGACGGAAACCAGCATGGTCGGCCTCAGTTGCCGTTGCAGTTCGAAGTTCCATTGCTGCGAGTAGCCGTCCTTAAAGTTGGGATCGTCCCCTTGGTTCGGGAAACCATTCCATGGTAGGCCGGTCGTGGGCTTACCCGCACCCGCCGACGTATACGTCGGCAGCGGGGTGGCAAAACCCTGGCCCTGCTGCGCGATGATGTTCAGCGCCGTGCCATTGGTGAAGGCGCACGAGCCACCGTTGGTGCAGGCATTGGACGTGCCATTAAAAGCCGTGGCATCAGGCCACACCATCGCCTCCAGATCGTTCTGCGCGTATTGGCTGCGTGCCGTTATGGAGTCCCAGTACAGACCATAACCGCCACGCATCACGGTCTTGGGGGTGACTTGCCATGCCAAGCCGACGCGCGGCGCCCAGTTGTCTTTGATCGGGGGTGGCGCGAAGAAACTCTTCCCTGCCAGGACGACATGGCTCGCGAAGGGATCGGACACAAAGCCGTCGGGGATACACGGAGCCTGCTGGGCTAAGCTGCACAGCGGTGGCATTGTTTTCGCACCGATGATGTAACGCTGGTCGTCAAGATCCAACGAATTCCATAGGCGACCGTCCAGTGTGTGCGGCTGGGTTACGTAGTCGTAGCGAAGGCCAGCGATCAGCGTCACGGTGGGCGAAAGCTTCCACTCGTCCTGTAGGTAGCCTGCCCATGAGGCATAGGCGAACCTCACCGGCCCGCCGTGAAGAATCGGCAGTTGCGCCGTGAAACTGTTGGGAAAGCCGAGCAGCGCCGAAGCCAGCGACAGGCCCGTGTTGTTAACGCCCGGATTGCGCGTCTGCTCGTCGAGTTGGACGCGTTTGGCAGAAATGTACCAGAAGCCGGCCTTGATATTGTGCCGGCCTTTCAGCCAGCTCAGGTTCGGAGTCACGCTCCAGTTCGGGTTCTCGCGCGGCGCGGTCCCGCGAATGCCAAAATTGTTATTGCCGCCGTTGGTCCAGTTGCTCAAGGACACCAGCAGGCCCTTGTACTTGTCGACGTCGAGGAATCCTGCATTCTTCATCGGATCAAGACCGGCCTGGTGCTGATTCTGCTGGCCGGCATCCACTCCGGGCCTGCCGGCATAGCCGGCGCGCACGTCCAGAATGAGAGCCGGCCTAAAAACGTGTATCCAAGCACCGCCGTAGTTGCGGCCCTGCGAGCCGCCGCTGGTCGAACCGGCCTCACCGATAGGAGTGAAAATCGTGTTCCGCTGCTCCGTGTAGCGAAAGAACACGCTATCGGCGTCGCGGAAGCGGTGGTCAACCCGCACCGTATAACTGTCGGGGTTGTTCAGTGTGGCCCGGTCGCGAACGCAGTTGTTGGCGCGTGATGGGTCCACGATATTCGGTGTCGCCGCGTAGGTCTGAAAGAACTGCTGCATGGGCGCGAAGATTAGCGCCTGGGGAATTTTGTTGCAGACCACGCCGACCGTCTGGTCCTGCTGGTTCTGCGCATTCACGGGCAATGGATTACCGGCGGCGTCGCAGCGGAAAGCGTCACGCAGAAAATTCACGCCTACCTGACGCGTCGAGTAGGGATTGAAGATCTGCTTTTTGAAGGAGGGACTGGTGTTGCTGAAGTCGCCGGAGATTTCGGCCGCGGTCGGAACATATGACAATGCCTGGTCCGGCTTGCCGTAGCGCCAACCGTCATAACCAGCCGAAAAAAACGTCTTATTCTTGATGATCGGTCCTGTCACCGCTGCGCCAAATTGGTTCTGGTGAAATGCCGCCGGACCGCCCGGAACAAGCTGCCCTGGGTTCGGGCAGCGCGCGATCGTGCATCCGTTGGGGCCGTCGGCAAAGGTATCGCGTGCGTCGAAGAAGTTATTGCGCATGTACTCGAACGCCGAACCGTGGAGCGCATTGCCGCCCGCCTTAGACACAAGGTTGACTACACCTCCAGCCGCGCCGCCAAATTCAGCTTTGGCATCATGTCCAACGACCTTGAACTCCTGGATCAGATCGTTGTTGGGGATCACAATGTATGTCGGTCCGCGGATGTTCGTGTTAATGATACCGTCATAAAAATAGAGCTTCGATCGATTCGACTGACCGTGGAAGGAGCCGTCGGAGAAGCCAGAGCCAGGAATGCCGACGTTGCCTTCACAACAGCCAAGACTTCTGTTCTGGGACGTCGAAATCGGAGTAACACCCGGGGTCAGAGTCAGCAGTTGAGTGAAGTTTCGACCATTCAGCGGAAGATCGTTGACGGCCTTCTGAGTAATCACAGTTCCCAATTCGCTCGTCGAGCCCTCAAGCATCACGGCTTCAGCGCTCACTACCACCTTTTCATTGATCGCGCCGACCTCCAACCTTACGGTTTGCGTGACGGTTTGATTGACGCCTACGTCGAATGGAGAAACTTGCGTGATCTTGAAACCCTTTGCCTCGACGCCCAAAACATAAGTTCCTGGCTTGACGTTGATGAAACCGAAGTAGCCGTCGGAATTTGTCGTGACTCGATCCTCAATCTTGGTGGCCTGGTTGGCAAGCATGACCGAGGCGCCAGCCACAAATCCACCTGACTTGTCCGTGACCGTGCCATTCACTTCGCCTGTAGCCGTTTGTGCGTGCGCTACTCCAGCAGTCACGAGCAACACTACAAGAAGAATGGTTGCCATCTTCGCCAGTCGCATACACCCCCCCTTGGCTGAATTCCGGCATTCGGAATCCAAACCGAAGACGAACAGCGCGCCGGCCATGGGACGTAAAACCGGAGACTGTGCCGGCGCCGCTTCCAGTCCGAGAATGAGAGGCTTGTATCAAGTCGCATCTGGAAATTCAATATTAAAAATCTACATTTCGAATACTGAAAAACTAAACGATCTTTTGAGTTAAGATGCCGGAAGGCGCTTTGGCCACCGCCTGGCATCTGCCGGTGGATTCTTCCGACGCGGTGGCGACAACGCTTTATGGAAGGAGCAGCCTTCCCGTGATCCGAGCACGTGAATCCAAATCCGCACCCGTCGGCGTGGTTGGAAAGGTTTTGCGAATTCTGGAAGCGCTGGACGCTTCCCCGACCGGACTGCAGCTACGAGAGATTTCTCAGCAGACGAGCCTCAACAAGAGCACGGCCTATCGCTTCGTGGCTCATTTGGAGAGCGAAGGCTACCTCTTCCGTGACGACGCCGGCGCCTATGTTGTGGGGCCCAAGTTGGCCAGACTTGGCGCCGGAATCGCCTACCATGCCACGCTTCGCAACATCAGCCGCCCGGTTCTCACGCAGCTCGCGAAGGAAACCACGGAAACGGTGAACCTCGCCGTTCTCGATGGACACGATGTGCTTTACCTCGAAGTTCTGGAGAGTCTTCACTCCTTTCGTATGGCCTCCCAGCCGGGAATGCACCGTCCGCCAAATTGCACGGCGTTAGGCAAGGTCTTGCTGGCGTTTCTCCCCAGCGAGCAACGCGAAGAAATCCTCCCCATGTTGACATTCGAGCGGGCAACTCCGCACACCATCCCAAATCTCGCGCGTTTTAGGAAAGAGCTTGCGCGAGTCGTGCAGCAAAGCCTCGCGATGGACGACCAGGAGACAGACCTTGGGGCGCGATGTGTTGCGGCTCCAGTTCTGGACGAAAGCGGGAAGGTTGCCGCCGCTATCAGCGTTTCCGGTCCAATTACTAGGATGAGCCGAGACCGAATTCAAGCATTCGCCTTGGCGACAAAGAAAGCTGCTCGAACAATTTCGGCGCGTCTGCGTCATTCGAATTGAGATTCAGCGGTGGCCAGGCTGCCCGTACTCTTCAGAGTCAAGCCGAGGACGCATGAATCGAGGAAAAGTTCTCCGCTTCTGACAAGAATGCTGTCGATGGTGTGATTCGAAACGTGGACCGCCAATCCGATCCGATCGAGAGACGTACATTCCTAAAAATGGGCGGAGGAGGACTTGCCACCTTCGCATCACGAAAGCTGTGGACTGCCTGGCCCGCCGGCATGGCACTCCCGGAACGCGTCAAGGCTAAAGAGCCGGTGCTGCTGAGATCCTCGAAGCTGCAACTCATCCTGGACCGCGAGGATGGCCTGCCGTTTCAATACCACTTGCTGGCAGCCAAAGAATCCTTTCGAGGCGAAGATTTTGGCAAGCAGATAGAGGTGACAATCTGTCAGCGCGAGGCATGGAAATTTGTGACGGTCCCGATTCGCCCAACACGCTTGAAGCGCACACCCGGTCAGGCTGATTTTTCCTTCGACGCAGTCTTGGACGGCAAACCGGCAGCGAGTCTTGTATTGCGATATGCGGTCCAGGAGGCGACGGTACGCATCACGCTGGAGGATGTGCAGGAACACGCCGGCTTTGAACTTATTGAAGTGGCGCTCCCCAGGCTAGTCACTGTGCGTGAAGAAGAGGGCACCGCCTGGCTCGCTCATGGTGACGATGGCGGCAGTCTTGCTCTCCTGCGTGACGCCAAGCAGGGAGAGCTACTACCCAACACGTTTTGGGGCAACGTCATGGCCAGCCTCCCCGTTGTCATGGTCGGCACGGACAAGGCGCTTTGCGTCCAGGAAACGACTGCGTTCATGGACGGCACAATTGTTGCCGTCGCAGGAGAAACTGGCTATCGCCGCGCCTCGCTTGGCACGGTGCAGAATTATCGCGTTAATGGAAACCTCTGCTATGACATGAACACGGGCAAGGGTACACCACGGAATTGCGGCACTCAAACAACGCCAAACCTGCTAATTGGTCAGAAGTCGAGTTGTCGTCTGGATTTTGTGGGTCCAGCCGCTGGCAAACACACCGTGGATTGGCTGGATGGCGCGCGACTGGTGCGTTCGCGCATGCCGGCTATCCCAACGAACTATTACGACGGCAAGGTTGTCTATGGCATTCGCTGTGATGAGCCGAAATTTGAAAAACCGGTCGCGACATTCCAACAATGTGAGCACATTATTCGAGACATCGCTGCGCTTACGGACCATTCACCACAGATCGCCCATCTCTGGGGATGGCAGTACCACGGCAAAGATACGGGCTACCCGGCCGTAGCGGAGGTGAATGAGCGTGCCGGAGGATTGGAGAACTTAAGAAAATTGCTCGAGGCCGGGCCCCAGCACGGATGCAGGGTGACTTTTTCCGACAACTACGATGACGCTTACAAGAGCAGCCCGGCTTGGGACCCGAAAATCATCGCACGACGGCCCGACGGCGAGTTTTGGTTGAGCCGCAATTGGACGGGCGAGGACTCCTACGTCATCGGTCTGGCCAAATACATGGCCGGACCAGGGCCCGAGCGAGTCCGCTTTACCTGCAAGCACTATGGGCTGCGTGAAACAATTCATGTAGATGTGCTCTCCTACTTCACGGTCCGTAACGATTGGGACCCGGAGCACCCGGCCAGTGGAATCAAGAATCTTGTGGAAGGACGCTACAAGGTCATCGAGGAATTTAAGAGATATGGCGTCGATGTTAGTTCAGAGGCGATGCGATACGCGGCGATCGGAAAGGTCAGCTTTTTCTGGCACATCGCCTCGCAAAGACCATCTCCGTTCGGCGGTGAGCCGATTCCTTTACAGCCGATGATTTACCGCAAGAGCGCAATCTGGGGGGAAGGTGGAGGCAACGGTGCGCTCATCGACCGCTTGATGAACACGCTCTTCTACAATGGTTGCATGCACCTAATTCTGCGGAACGACATCGAACTCAAAGACGTGACAGACTTCTATTACCTGAACCTAGTGCCGTGGTTCAAAATCAGGAATCGGAATATCGAATCATTCCGCAAGGAAGGCGACCGCACGGTAATCGGGCTCGAAGGAAACTCTCGTATTGAGCAAGATTGGGCAGCCAAGACCTATTCCGTGATTGTCGACGGTGTCGAAATCGCGCGCGATTTGGCCACGTTTTGCAGGCTCGACGAAGATCGCGTGGCCTTCTACGCGCAAACCGAAAGAGAACTTTCCTTCGCGTTACCCCAGGATTGGAAGGCTGATGCCGCCGTCGCTCTTACACTTTCTAAGGAGAAGCCTGAGCCGCACGCGTTCGAGGTCGCTAGTGGTTTCATCCGGATTCGCGTGCCCGCGCGGCAGCCGGTGATTGTGTACAGCGGTCGGTGCGCGGTTAACAAGAGAAGCTCGCAAACCTCGCTATAGCTAGTAGGACCCGAGGTAGACCCACGCTCTATACCGGTGGTGCACGATTTCGCCAAAAGCTGGTCGTCGTCGGAGC
>QHWY01000285.1:12276-12718 GCA_003223875.1 Acidobacteriota bacterium
ACGGATTGAAATACATGCACTCGGCAGACCAAGTGTTTGGGGGCGTCCAGCTCGCCCGCCACAAAGGCCCGGTAGATGACCAGCTTCGCGGTCTCATCCGGGAGGCGCGTTCCCTTTGAGGACTCGACTTGCTTCTTCATTGGCTCGAAGTTCCGCTGCATGTGGAACACTCCAACCGAACACGGATACTTTGACTGCGCTGTGGGTGCAGGTGTGGGTGCAACTAAAGAAGGAAAAATGGCTCCCAATTTCTCGTAAGCGACACCAGATGGGGCACTTAGATTTTCGATCCTCTCGGCTGTTAACCGAAGGGTTGCTAGTTCGAATCTAGCCCGGGGAGCCAAACCTCTTGCATTCAAGCGTTTATGAAGTTGCATTCTCACGATTAGCTTCCAGAAAATCATAGTGTCATGTAAACGTGTTTTTTCTCGTTCACTGTTGA
>QHWY01000216.1 GCA_003223875.1 Acidobacteriota bacterium
TATGGATCGGGTCGCTGCCAAACGCCTCGCTGACAAAATCAACAGCGAGTTGCCGGACGCCAAAGCGAGAGATGCGTATCAGGCCAATACAGGCGGCTCGACGGTCAATCTCAGGGATCCCGACGGCTTCTTCGTGCAAATCTCGTCGAAGGACGGGCGCTAATCGACGATCTGGAGATTGGTCGGGGGCAACGGCAGTGTCGCCCAGCGGCGGCGCGAACCGTGTACTAGAAGTGCGTGACTACTGGAATCGCTGGATTGCAATCCCATTCTCGGGATGGCCAGGATCGCCGAGGATACGACGAACAAGTCCGCAGAATTGTCGGTTTTATCCCTCAAGATCCGCACGTCGTGATGAATGAGGTGTTCATTATTGGTTTTTCATTAGGAGCGGCTATCGCCATAGGTTGTGGGAAGCCGAATGTAGACAGCCGAAGCACTTTCGATAACGCTAGGCGTTTCCGTCTCGCGAGCTTTTTGCCATATAAGAAATCATCCTCCGCGCAATTGCGCCAACGCCAGCGGAATTGCAGTCTCGCAACCGCTGACGCTGGTTCTCTTGGGCTTTCCAAGCGACCGATCGTAGTCATGAATGAAGGCAGGCCTGCAGTTCGACAGGGTGCCTCGAATTTTAGTTGGCATCCACTTTCTTCGCCGTAAGGAATAGATGTGGGTTGCCTAAATTGTACGGGTTACGGTCTCTACTTCCGTACAGACGTGTAACCAACAATCCGCAAGTTCGGAAAAGTCCTTTTAGTTCAGCCACCGTATACACGGAGTACATCGCGGTACAGCACTCGATGGTCCCTCCACGAATGAACGTGTAGTCGGTGTGAAGCTCGCTTTCCAAGGTATCGTAACGATTTTCACTGAGCGCGATGATGTCACCGAAACGATGCCATCGGCGAGCCTGCAATCCTGGCAGCAGGGATTCTGCCGCCAGTCCGGTTTCGACGACAAATTTCGCGCCCGGCTTCAGAGACCGGCTTATGTTTTTCAGAAACTTTGCATTTGCCTCGCGGTCCAGGTAACCGAAGCTGTTTCCAAAACAGAAGGCACCATCGAATCGTTCCTGAAAGTTGATATCGCGGATATCCATCCGGATGCACTCGTCGAGGTGCACTCCATTCGCATTCGCCGACTGGCGGGCCTCCGCGATGAATTCGTCGGACAGATCGATACAACTCATCGCATAGCCTCGCTTGGCGAACTCCAACGAATGGCGACCATTTCCGCAAGGGATGTCCAGGACACGCGATCCCTTGACCAGGCCGAGCTCCGTTTCAAGGAAATTCACATCCTGTTCGGTTTCCTGCGGGGTAATGGCATTGCGCCAGAATTCCAATGCCAGACCATGAAAGAAATCTTCAAACCAGTTCGTTCGCATTTTTTCTCCGTTATTTAAGTAAATGAAAGGAAAATGGCGTCGGCTACACCACGACGTCACGTAGTGCACGTGAAGAAGGCTGGTTATCGGACGGCGGAATCTGTCATAGGCCGCCCTGATAATACCTCCGTGTAACGAATGCGTTCAATCATTCGTTTGGCCGTCCGGCCAAGCGGAAATTCGGCAGACGCCCACGAAGTCCGGTTCGGGGAAGTTGCGTCCAACGAGAGTTTTACGCTAAAGGAGATCTTTGCCCATCGGCACGCAACCCATGGCGCTGCCCATATACGTCGATGCCCACAGTGGCTACAAAGTCTATGAACGACCGCGGCAATGATTTCGTTTTGACTGAATGCTGTCAGCCGTCGCTTGCGGCGACGCTAATCCTCATCCGGGTCGGCCACTGTCATGTTACCAATCAGCGTGGCTTGCGTTTCAGCGGCTTGGGTTAGCGTTCTCCGGCGGCCACTTCGAGGAGATCGGAACAATGGCGCGGCCATTCATGAGAACGACCACACTCATCTTAGCTACGTGTCCGCCCAGCGGAGACGGAGGAGGTGGTTGAAAATCCACTACATAAATCCAAACTTCCGGGAACGCGATTGGGCGAAGACTCACAGAGTCGAGCCGCCATTGGTCGGCATCCTTCATAAGTTGCGACAAGAGGACTCTTGCCGACCGTATTGCGGCGCGTGGTGAGAGCGGTGGACTGTCGTCAGTATCCAGCCAGCGAGCACTGTTACCAACATCCTCATGGCTCACGACGAAATCCCAGCGTTGTCCGGCAACATAGCTAGAAAAGGCTGCCGCAGCGCCCACGTCTACTTGCTCCTGCATGGCGAGGGTTAGGGTGAGAGCGATACTGGAAAGCATTTGTGGTCTCTCCGAGCAATACGTTGTATTGCCAGTACCGATTTCAACCAATTGCTGTCGCATAGCTATAACATTCAAGCCTGCCGAGCGGAGGATCTGCCCCGCCGTCCCGTCTTCTCGAACGATCCCCAATAGAAGGTGCTCAACTTCGACATTGGGATGGCCCAACATTTCTGCTTCTTCCATTGCGTAGGCGAGAATCCGTTCGCTTCCCTTGGAAAGGGGAATATCGACGGATGGGGGTATTTTGGGTTTGACGGCTATGCCTCTTTCCACTTCGGTACGAATGTCTTCGTTCGTTTTAGATGGAAGGAAGCGCGGGATGACATTGGGATTTTCCCGCAATATGCCGAGAAGCAGGTGCTCTGTATTCATGATCATGCTGCCGTGCTCAGATACGAATTCGCGAGCGTAAAAGATGGATCGCCGTGCTCGCTCGGTAAAGCGTTCAAACATGGATGCCTAGAATTGTACAGGAGACTCGGCATCGTCGGCGGCCTCGGCCGCGACTTTAAGGAAAAGCGCAGCGATTACGGAATGCGCGTGGTCTTCACTCCGACCAGGTCGAGATTGGTGAGGGTGAGGCCGTGCTTGCAAAATTGTCTCGAACGATCTGCTCCCGCGCTGCAAGTTCGACAGCCTTGCAAGATCGGCTCACGCGGCCTGAGATCAAAACTTAATATCGTATCCCGCGGCTTTTAGTTCCTTCATGATCGCGTCTGGCGTGAGCAGTATGAACACATATCCCACATCCGCATGCTTCTCCAAACTTCTCAATGATTGTCTTTCCTTCGCCAGGTTGACGGTGCAGGACGATTGGCTCCAAGCCAAGCCCCTTCAGGAAGACTTCAAGTTCGGTTTTCAGTGCATGGTCGTGGCCGTGAACAATGAATGCGATGGCATCCGATCAAGGCCAGTACGCAGACCTGACTCTTCGAATAAATTATCCGAGGTACTCGCGCGTTCTCGACCACAACGAATTTCTGCAAATGGTCGAACGATATAAGGCAGGGAAAAACTAGCCCTTTTCTGAGTGTCCTTTCGCCCGGCGGATGATCTCTTCAGTCGAAAGGTCTTCGACCTGACAGGCGAGCCACCAATTGTTGCCGCCGGGGTCTTTCACACCGGCACTGCGCTCGCCGTAGAACGTGGTCATCGGCTCGCGGACGGATACCCCACCGGCTCGAATGGCTCGCAGGTACGTGCTATCGACATCATCGACATACATGTGGAAATTCATCGGCATGGGTTCGGCTGGCGTATCTCCGACTTCCACCATCGAATCGCCGATTCGAACTGCCGAGTGCATAATTTTCCCGTCCGGCGATTTGAACCGCTCGCCCACCTCTTTCGCGTCAAAGGCTTTTGTCAGAAACTCAAGTACTTCGGCTGCGCCGTTTACTACGATATAGGGATTGACCGTGTGGAAGCCCTCGGGCCGTTTTTGAATTGGGTTTGCCATGTTTCCTCCTGTTCAAGTTTAGATCGCTGAGAGAAATACCGCGATTTTGCAAGTCCTCAATGGGAAATTGAAGGAACGGAATGGCGCCCCCAGGCTTGAAATGAACGCCTATCAGCTCTTGCCCGGACTTGATTTGAACGACGACCGAGCGGGTCCGAGGGCCGAAAATTCCAGCATCCGAGGTTCGCGCACTATCGAGTCGAATGATCAAATCAACAGTTGCCGTAGGCAGAACACGCTCTTTCGCGTTCGACACTTCATGGCCCCGGAAGTACCAGAACATCGCGATAAATTCGGATAGCGGCGGCCCCGGAACATAATGCATTGCGTCCTTGATATCGCATGAAGGACTGCGAGTGCAAGCCAGGACTCAGTTGACTTTATCGAAACTAAAGTTCCGTTGTAAATGACAGTCGCTCTCGTAGGCCCATTGGAACTCGAAAACGTGACGATGCCGCCGATAACAGGATCTTCAAATTTGTTAGCTTCGACACGTTGTAGTCTGCTTCTGGCCAATGTGCGGCTCGCGCAAAAACGACAAGCGCGGATTCTCTCGGGCTCAACGAACTTGTCCTTCCCTCGCCATTCCGATCACAATACCGCCAACGGCTGTGCTTTCATGGCGAATGAAGAACATCTTCGGGCCGCTCCAGTGTGGAAGGCTGATTGGATTGTCACTGCGGGACTGGCGGAGTCACTGATCGAAACCTCTTTCCCGTCCTTGAAGCCTGCCTCCATCCGACAATTTGCGGCCGGTTGGGACAACACCGTATTTCTTGTGAATGATTCCTTCATCTTCCGTTTTCCTCGAAGAAGAATAGCCGTTTGCTTAATGGAAACAGAAGTCCGATTGCTACCCTGGCTCGCGAGTCAGCTTCCATTGCCGATCCCCAATCCGTGTTACGTCGGCGCTTCTTCGTCGGATTATCCATGCGTGTTCGCAGGCTACCGGCAAATATCCGGCCAGACCATCACCGCAGCGAACGTGAGCGACGACGAGCGACGAGGAATGGCTCGACGGCTGGCGCGGTTTTTAGCGGCACTGCACGCTATATCACCCGATGAGGCTAGAATGCGCGGTGCCGGACCAGATCCGATTTCTCGGTTATATGCCACACGTCATAAACCCACGGCCATTGATCGGCTGGACAGTGTCCCGGAGAGCGTGATACCCAGGAGCCTTAAAGCTCGTCTCCGGTATTTGCTCGACGCCTTGCCGACGATCAAAGAGCCGTCGAGCGGCACGCTTGTCCACGGCGATCTGCATGGAAGTCAACTCCTGGTTAGCGAAGACGCGCATGAACTTGCTGGTGTGATCGACTGGGGCGATGTTCATCTCGGTGATCCTGCCTCTGATTTTGCCGTCGTTCATTCGATGCTCCCGCGAGACTGCCATCGGGATTTCCTCGAGGTATACGGGCCGGTTGAGCCGATCTCCTGGGCCGCTGCAAAAGCCCGCGCCATCTGGCACACGATAGCCGTCGTCATCCAAGCTGTCGATGTTGGCGATGCGGCAACCATCAGGGAAGCGCAGTCGTGTTTCAAACGGCTGGCCGAAGATTAGGTTCCCTTGGGCTTGGGCCACGTTTGTTTTCCATTGCTCGGCCTGCTGCAACACGAACCTTCCGTCGTGATGGACCTGGGTCTACGATGATCACACTCACGTTTAAAGATCCAGCCGGAATTTCGTTATACCCGCCATCGACCGCAAATGCAGCCCGATCCCCGAACCCCTCACCTGGTGGTCCCACGTGCCGATCAGCTGGACTTTTTAGTCGGTTTTTTTTTCCCAGGGCAAAGAGAGATGAACTGAGATGACTTGGGTCGACCCTCGGTCGCTTCGATGGAGTCTTTAGGTGTGGACCGTTCGACGAAGTCCTGCGCGTTCCGCCAGTTCAAATGCATCTACGTGTAGTCTGCCGGGAAATTGGAATTCGTCCGGCGAGATCAATACCGCAGACTTTCTCCCGATTGTCGGCCGCCAGTTGAGCGATTTCAAGGCTCACGGATGGGTCTTGCCGGCGAGTGCAGCACAAGATTAATGAGGTCAGTGCCAGGTGCCGGGTCTCCGGTTCGACGTCAGCGCGGTTTAGAAAAAGTTTACCCGCCGTGCATTGATGATCTACAGCCGTCCGCTACATAGTCAGCGCTAGTTTCACGTGCGATCTCATACAAGGAGCCAAACTATGAAAGCATCGATTCCCTTCAAATCTGCCGCGCGACAACAGGACAACATCATCGCCCCGTTGGAGAAGCGCGTCCTGGCGGGCCTGGCGGCGCGCATGCCCAATTGGGTCAATCCAGACCATTTAACATGTCTTGGTTTTGCTGGAATGGTTCTGGCGGGACTTTCCTACTATCTCGCTCAGTGGAATTCCTACATGTTGCTGGTAGCCATCGCATTTCTCGCGGTGAACTGGTTTGGCGACAGTCTCGACGGGACCATCGCCCGCTATCGTGATTGCCAGCGGCCACGTTACGGTTTTTACGTGGATCATATAGTGGACGCGTTCGGGATGTTGTTTCTGATCGGAGGCTTAGGTTTGTCGGGCTATATGAGCCCGATTGTCGCCATGGGCTTATTGCTCGCCTATTTCCTGTTGTCGATCGAACTCTATCTTGCGGTGTACACGGTCGGTGTTTTCAAGCTCTCGTTTGGAATTTGGGGGCCCACCGAACTTCGCGTGTTACTTGCGGCCGGAAATGTCGCGTTGATGCTCAAGCCGAACGCAAACATTGCGGGGCACTTGTACTTGCTCGGCGATATCGGCGGTGTGGTAGCCATCGTCGTTCTTGGATTTCTGGCCCTATATTCTTCCTGCAGCAATACATTGCGTCTTTATGCTGAAGAACGGCTATCGTATATTGACCGGGAGCATGCATCGACTCGTAGACAACGTTCAGCCACAACCTGCCCGGGTTCGTTTCAACAACTTTGAACTCGATTGCAAAACGGCTGAGCTTTATAAGGATGGCCGCCGGCTGAAATTACAGGATCAGCCGGCGCGTCTGTTGGTTCTTCTCGTCAGCCGTCCGGGAACGGTCATTACTCGGGGCGACATCCAGGAGGCCCTTTGGAACGAGGGACAGTTTGTCGAGTTCGAACACGCGATCAATGTTGCTGTAAAAAAAATACGTGAAGCGCTGGAGGACGACCCACTGAAGCCGCGGTTCATTGAAACCGTGCCTAAGAAAGGCTATCGATTCATCGGGGTCATCGAAACCGCGCGGATCGAATCCGCCCCCAGCCGGACAATCTGCGATGAAGAAGTCGCCGAGCGAGAGTTCGTTCTGCCCGCAATGCGCGCGCGAATCTTGTTTCTCGCCGTCCAGGTTGTCTACCTCACGGTATATGGCCTCACCCTGCTTAACATGCAGGATGTCGCGGGAGTCCTCGCCGAGGCGGGAGCGCCATGGCTGGCGATTCCGGCATTGGTAGGTGCGGCGATAAGTATCCCCGTTCGTCTTTACTTGGTTTTCACTGTCGGTCAGGGACATCCGGCTGCAGGTAAGAAATATCGACGCATGCTGCCGTATCTCATGCCGTGGGACTGGGTATGGGCGCCGTCTCCATTTCTTGCGAGCCAGAAGATCGGAGCCGAGTGGGCACTTCTGCTGACGGTTCCTCTTGTCTACCCGCCGATCTCGCAATTGATCCTGATGCGCAGCATCGATCACCCGACCAATCGGCAGTCACCGACTGCCGGAAATGCCGTGACGGATCGACATTAGCGTGTTCTCCAGGGACTCCTTCGGTATGGACTCGGCGTATTTCCCGACCAGCCAACCAAGACCAAATGGTACGGAGCGGCTCAGGCCAATCGTTTCACACTCGATAACGACGCCGCCCTCCTGTTCGCGGAATCGCCAGTAAGAATTCAATCGCCAAATATATCCATTATCGACCCCGACAGGTTTTTCCCGTTCGAAAGCGGTACCGGGGTTGTCGATTTCGGCAATCTTGGTCGTGAAACTGCGGCTCGACGCTCGCCTTTCGCCGTTCCTTTGATAGATGGTCGTGTGTTCGATGTTGTAGTGGACAGTCACGATGTTTGTACGGGTGAGCCGAAGATAGATGCGGAATGTGTCACCGGTCCTATCAAGAAGCTTCGACTGTTCAATGTCCTTGAAATACATGCTGTGATGGTCGTAGTCCTGAACCCATTCCAGCAAACCATCGAGCCTGATCCTAGGAACAAAGATCGCTCCATACCAATGATGGATCATTCCGTCTTGCAACGGAATCTCGCGGCCGTTGGAATCCAGTGTCTTCATGCGTTCGACGTAAATGGTTCCGCTTCGCAACGCATTCCGAACTTCGGCATTTTGGGACGCAGCCATGAAATCCATCCGAAGAAAGTTCGATCGGCCCGCCAGTTCCTGCTCAATGCGCTTCTCCGTCGCCAGTACATAGGTTTGCCACTCGTTCAAAGTCCATGGTTGGAGCGTCACGGGTGCGGCAATTGCGAAATAGGTCAATAAGATGGCAGAACACAATTCCACAGCCTTCCTCACCTCTTCTGCTTCAGAAAAATCAGGCGATCAGAAACCAGGAAATTGGCTAAGCAACATAGAATAAGCGCAATTACGCTGGCGACGACCGGATCGAGATGTCCAATACCGGTGATGAGGCTTGCACACAGCAGGTTCCCGGAAAGGGAAATCAACCCGTTGGTCAGGTTGAACCGCATCAGCACAGGCAGCGCTCGATCCCTGCCGCAGGCGCGGTCCGCCCAAGTCCATCGCCAATGCCAGCAGAAATTGTGGATAATCGCCGCTTCCACAGAAAAGGCAGTCGCCCACAGATAGTGAAAGCCGACTATGCGAACCAGCGCAACCAGCACGATAAACTGAACGGTGGCACCGATTGCCCCTACGGCATTGAATTTGATCCAGCGTCGGGCCGAGACGCGATTTCCGGCGGTCATGGCCCAAGATCGTGCACTAGAGCCGTGGTGGACTCAATACACGGAAGGTAAACTTTTTCTAAATTGCGTGGTTCCGCCCCGGCCGGCTGACACAAAGGGATTTGCGTTCAAAAGGTTAGTGAGTTTCAAGCTCACCCCAAACGGCATCAAGCCTCGTTAGGTTCATGTCGGCCTCACTCAGCGGACTAACGAATTATAACGGTATTACAAAGCCCTAGGAGGCGCCGATTCTCTTGGACCGCTGGCTTTCCGGCGGCGCTTCATGCATGTAAACCGTGCGCGTGGGAAATGGGATTTCAATTTGTTCCTGACGAAATCGTGCGAAGATTCGTTTGCGCATCTCATGTTGGACCAGGAATTGATCCGCGAATTTCCGGACGTAGCAGTATAGGGTGAGGTCCAGGGATGACGGTCCGAATCCGGGAGCGAAGCGGACGAATGCGGCCGGTTCGGCAAGCAGCCCAGGCACCTGTGCAACCGACTTTTTCACTTCGTCGAGCAACAGATTTTCGACAAGCTGCGGATCGCAGTTGTAGCTCACCGAAACGGCCAACGGAACGGTCATGGATTGTTCCGGCAGGTTGTAATTGGTGATTGTTGCTTTTGCCAATTTCGAGTTCGGAATGATGATGACATTGTTCTGAAGGGATCGAATCGAGGTGCTGCGCCAGGTGATGTCGCTGATATAACCCTCTTCGCCCGAATCCAACTTGATGTAATCGTCAAGCCGCACTTGGCCTGCCACGGAGACATAAAACCCGCTGAATAAATTCGACAGCGTATCCTGCAACGCAAGAGCTATGGCAATCCCGCCCACGCCAAGAGCCGTGAGAATCGGTAGAACCGAGATGCCCAACGTGTTTAGTATGACAATCGCGCCAACCAGCAAGATAGCTATTCGCGCCAGGTTTTGGGCCAGGCTGGTAAACGAGCGCGCATAGAACTTGACGAACACTCCAGCAAGCCTTGAACACGCAAATGTCATCGAAAGGATAAAAAGAACAAGCAGGATCTGCGCCGCGACACCTTGAGCGCGAACCGGCAACCGCGACGTTTGGGCGCCTAAATGCAGCGCAAGCATCAAGACCCAGATCATGAACGGGCCACGGATGGCATCGATAACAATTTCATCGAATTTCCATGTCGTTCCGGCAGCCCACTGGCGCAATACGCGGAAGATACTCTTGCGAATGGCAAATCCGAGAAGAAGCGTGACTCCGATGACACTCAGGGGCATCAGGAGAGCGTCCCAATGCTGTTCGATAAACGCAATACTGGCATTCATCCGAAATTTCTCCAATGTCGTGAACGTGCCGGATCAGCAATGCCCTTTAAGCTGAGCTGAGCCAGCCGCTCGATCTGAGCGCCCGCCGAGCGGAGTTTCTCTTCGATTTTCTCGTAGCTGCGCCAGCGTTAAATCCTGCCTCCGTCGTCGAAATGGTTTACATACGCCTTACATGACATTGCCAGCCACACGCAGAGCGTCTTATCCTATCTACATTCCGGCTCACCTATTCTTTCAAGCTCCTTACCGGCGTTCGGTCATCATTCATTTGCTGCCGAGTTCGATACCGAGACGAAATAACGTGACGCGTCAGACCTGCGCTGGTGGCGCGAGGACGAGGACCGAAGGAATCCGTTCCGGGCTGGCCAGCCGCAGCAGACCGTGACCAATCCCCGCCAATCCAACCATCAGCCCTGGGGGCGCCATGAAAGTCTGCATGCTGCAGAAGTATCCTCGTTCGGCGATTCCCACCAGAGTCTCGCGAGCCAGCCGGTTCGCGGCCTCACTCCACCAGGAATCATCTACCCGCCGGGCGGCGTAAAGCAGAATGTCCAGATTGCCGAGGTCACCGTGACAAAGGCAGTGATTCAACCCAAACGGGGATTGGAGCGTCTTGCGGAGTGCGATCGCGATCTCCTCGCGAGTCTCGCGGTCGTCGATCTGTTGCAGGCTGTCGACGCGCGCCAAACCGATTCCGGGAGCGCCGTGGCACCAGGCGACCTCGCAACGTGGGTAGGATTGCTCTTCCCCAGGACGCACGCGGTAGTCCGGCCAGTTGGCCTCCTCGGCCACAAAGCTGCTCCGTTCGTAGGCGATGGCCGCTTCAGCCGTTTCGCGGAAACGCGACTCACCGCTCCACGCGGCAAGCTTGAGCAACGCCCAGGCGATTCCGGCGGCGCCATGGGAGAAGCCAGTCAGCGGCTGGGTCGAAGCGACTTCGGTTGTCCAGCCAACACCCGCGCCTTGTGGCTGCTGTTGCAGCAAAAGCCGCTCACCGCAAAGCACTGCGGCATTCAACAGGTCGTCGCTGGCGCTGATCCTGTTCAGAACCTCGAGCGCAACGATCGCACCGGCCGAACCGCCGATCACATCCAGCGCTTTATCGCTTTCGATCAACGCCGGAACGTCTGCCGCCAGAGCTTTCGCCTCCTCAATCAGCGATGCATCGTCCCAAAGAACCGCCAGATGTGCCAGCGTGTAGACAATGCCTCCCAACCCCGTAAACGCACCCACGCTCGGGACGGCCCGGCCGCCGGCCCGCCGGCGATCGAGATGCCTTCGAAGCAGGGTACAAGTTTTTTTGGCGATGCGTTCGTATGACTGGTCTCCGCTTGCTGCAGCCAAGTAGGCAAGAAACAACGCACACCCGGAAAGCCCCTCGTACAATCCTAAATCCACGGGCTGAATTGAAGTCGAACGTCCGGGCCCCGCAGGCGCAGTTCCGATCCAACTGGCGCCGAATTCGTTTTCCAGAGCGTCGCGGCAGAGCCTGTCTCCAACCGCGCAGGCGAGATCGATCGGTTCGCGCCGGCCAGTCAGCAGCAGCTTCCGTGGGGCTAGAGCTGGCGACGCAGCTCCTTCGGCGGCGCATCCGATTGCCGTACGAATGAGACTTTCCTGTCGCGCCAGGTCTTCTTCTCCCAACCGGCTGAGCCCTTCCCGAACCAGGACCATCGCGGGCTGCTCGAAAACATCGGGAATCCGTTCGCCTTCGCTGGTCCACAGATCACGCGAATTCGGGCGTGAAGTGAATACCGGCACATCGCCGTTTTGAATATCCCTCACTTCCGCGGGAATGAGGCGGATCAGGCGAGTCCGCTGCAAGGCGTCCAGCCACAGGCTATCGAGCATCTGATCCCGGTCGATGGCGTTTCGCAGCTGATCGGGCTGCAGGCAATATCCAAGCAAAACCGCGTAGGTGGCCGTACCTCGCGCGACAAACCGCACCTCGTCCTCGCTGAAGCGATCCAAAACTGCCCGGAACTCGTCACGGCATTCTTCGATAAAACGGTATACCCATCGGAACCCTCTGAGGAAAGGTTCAACATATTCCTCCGCGGCGACTTCCTGGCCGTCCAGTTTTGGACGATTGTTCGCCACAATCATCGGTATCGTTTTGCTGCGCCCCACCCGCATTTCGTCCGTTCCTGCTCTTTCCCAGCATAAGGTTTTACCTAACGGAAACTGTTGATAGCTGCTGGCGCCGAAACCACTCATATCGACGCCTTCATCTGCCTCGGACCCATAGCCGGGCTGGGGAAGCAGCATCACCTGCATGACGGACGACTGGAAAGCGTTGATCGCGGGATCGTCCTTATCCGCAACGGTCTCGTTATGAAACGACGTTTCCAGGTCCACCGGCATGGGAAATTCGCCTATCGCGATCAGGTTCTGAAAATGTATGTCCCTAGTTCTGATGACATAAAAGGCAGCCAGATACCCTCCCAGCCTCTGATAGAAACGCTCCACTTCCTGACGGTTGGAACAGGGCTGGTGAGCCACAAATTCGGACCACGCGTAGCAGCCTCGGTCGATGATTTTAAGAATACGAAAAGGAGTCTCGAACCCGCCCTGATTCAGCCATTCGAGGAACTCGCCAAAATGGACATCCACCGACTGGCTGTGTGGTTTGTACACTAGCTTGAAGCCAGTCGAGAAGTTGAGAATCGCCACTGTCCGGCCCCGACGATGAGTGTCGCCCACTCCCAGTAGTATGGATGTAAGGCTGCCCGCTTCTGCGGCCCCAACCAGGTTCCTACGAATCACCGTCCAATCCTTCGATAACCGGTCGAGCAACTCGAGGCTGTAGTGCACCCAGTTCATCGTGATCATGTGAAGCGACCGGAACAAGACCGGGTACTCGCGGGCGATCGACAACTGAACGTCCATCTGGCGGAGGCGTTCGCAGAAGTTGTGAAACCGCTCTTCCGGGGTTTCGCCTTTCAGCGCTCCCTGCACACGAGCGACGTTCAACTCCAGCACCATTACCAAGTTCAGTGTCTCTTTGAGTGACTTGAGCAGGTGTGGCAGGACCAGATGCTCCGCCGTCACCGGATCGAACGGAACACCCACGGTCGGAAGTCTGAAAATTTCCTCGCGAAATCGGCGCAGCCCTTCCCGCAACAACGGGTAAGCGATCCACAGAAACCCATTTGTTCCTTCCTTGGTGTAGCGCAAAAATTCCGGATCATCATCGGGAGAGCGCGGCGTGAGATAGAGCTTGTCCAGCTCCCGGAGCCAATCGGGGGATGCCGTGATCAGCTCGGAGTAGACTTCCGGCGGCAGCCCGAGTATCGCCAGCAGCTCTTCCTCGGTCAAGCCGTCCAGTCGAAGCCGTTGTTCGAAGGAATCACCGGCCGGGAATCGACTTCGCGATTTCCATCGATCCAAAATGGCCGCCGCTCGGCTTTTGTCGACTTTGGGTTCGATCCAGCCTTTTCCGGTTTGCCGTAGATACGACGCCCGCTCCGCGATGGACAACGCGAAATATAGATGTGGCGTCAGCAAGATTGGCGCAGGGCTATCTTCTTGGACCATGCAGCGACGTGACCTTCAGACCACCAGATTTTAGCGCCTCGCTGCGAATCCGCGCGGAGGTCCCGACACATCGATCAAGACCTCGCGCTGCCAAGATGAGTAGTGCCAGAAAAGCGCTGGCTTGTTTGAAGTCCCTCGCGTCGTCATGTGCGAAAACGAGGAGATCAGCCTAATCTCGGACCTATCGTTGAATTGTAGCAACAATCCGGATATTCCGTTCTGCACCTCGTCGGGCCGCCGAGGGTGACGGTGGATCCGAGACCGCCGACGATCTTTCTCAATTCTTCCTCCGACGCCGGTGGTTCCCCCGTTGGATTTGGAGGTAGGCTGGCTCGCTCCTCCGCGGTCAAGCTCTTGCGGTATTCGGGGTCCTTCCACGCGCGCGTTATATCAATAGCCATATTTTGAGCCTCTCTTCTTTGGTTTTGTGTTTGGGATAGCGGACGGCGGCATTGTGCCTCCATCCAGGCGGTGTCTTCTATCTTATAGAGCATCTACTGTCAACGATTATTTGGCTGTGGCGTCGGTCTGTGCCGGCATTCAGATAGCGATAAAATACAACGATGTTTGAACGGTACACTGAAATCGCGCGACGAGTCATTTTCTTCGCCCGCTATGAAGCGAGCCAGTTCGGCAGTATGACCATCGAGTCTGAGTTCTTACTGCTCGGACTGATCCGCGAAGACACGAATATAATTCATCGCTTCGTTCCAGACGGGCCTTCCATCGAGGATATTCGCAAACAGATCGTGGCGCATTTGACGGTTCGACGAAAAGTTCCGACATCGATCGACTTACCTCTGTCTAACGAATGCACACGTATTCTCGCCTATTCCGCCGAAGAGGCGGAGAGGCTGGGACATCGCCTGATTCATCAAGAACACATCTTGCTCGGAATCTTGCGCGAAGAAAATTGCATGGCTGCGAAGGTTCTCGATCAATTAGGCTTTAAGGTGGGCGTTATCCGCGACGAATTAGCTACCCATCCGATGGACGAGGAACCCGCGGCAGTTGGGGTAACGTCTTTTGGTCCATTATCGGCTTTCCTAAAACTGCACAATCCGGTCCTCCCGGACGCCGGCGTTGTTCCCGATGCGGACACAGCGAAACGAATTGCGGAAAGCATATGGATTCCGATGTATGGCAAGGAAACGATCGCCAGCCAACAACCATTAAAGGCCGAATTGAAATTTAACGTATGGATTGTGAGCGGCTCGCCGAAATCGGAAGCTGCATTGTTCGCCTTCATTCTGCAGAAAGACGGCCGAATCCTCTCAGTCGGCCCCTGATTGGCAAATCTGTGACCGCGACCAACGGAAGTCCGTGCGCTGGGCCCGTCGCCACTGGCAAGGTAAAACATGACATTACCAACCACACGCGGGGATCTTATTTACCTACATTCAGAAATGGGTTGTTCCCGACGGATCTCTGGTCGCATGCTATTCCCCATAAACAATCCATCAAGTTTTCATAAACATCATGTAACCTGCGTCTCGGATGAAATCGCAGGACCGTTTCCTCTCGTTGACGCTGACTGCCATCGGCGTTGTTTACGGCGATATTGGAACCAGCCCCCTCTACACGATCCGCGAGTGTTTCTTCGGCGAACATGGCGTGCAGCCGACGCACGACAACGTCCTGGGCGTCCTCTCGCTAATCATTTACTCGCTGGTGCTGGTCGTCTCGGTCAAATACATCGCGATTGTGATGAGGGCCGACAACGAGGGTGAGGGTGGAATCCTCGCGCTCATGGCATTGATGCCGAGCCGGCCAACACCGATCCTGCTAGGTCTCTTTGGCGCGGCGCTTCTATACGGCGACGGCATGATCACGCCGGCCATTTCTGTTCTCGGCGCTGTTGAGGGTCTGCGCGTCGCAACGCCAGTTTTTGATCACTACATCGTCCCGCTCTCGGTGGCGATTCTCGTCGCGCTGTTCATCGTTCAGAAATTCGGTACACATCGTGTCGGTGGACTCTTCGGGCCGGTGATGGTCCTCTGGTTCCTGACGTTGTGTGTTTTAGGAATCGGATGGGTTGTCCAGATGCCATCGGTCCTTGGAGCATTTGATCCACGGCACGCCGTCATGTTCTTTCGTGAACATGGGTTTCGCGGATTCACTGTGCTCGGCGCAGTGTTTCTCGCGGTGACGGGTGCTGAGGCACTCTACGCCGATATGGGCCACTTCGGCCGGCGGCCAATCCGCTATGCATGGTTTGCACTCGTGCTGCCCGGGCTGTTGCTGAATTATTTCGGTCAGGGTGCGTTGCTATTGCATGAGCCGGACGCGGCACACCAACCGTTCTTTCTGCTTGCGCCCGGATGGGCCTTGTACCCGCTTGTTGCGCTGGCCACGGCTGCTGCCATCATTGCCTCTCAAGCGCTCATCACCGGCGCATTCTCGCTAACACGCCAAGCGATCCAGCTGGGTTATGCGCCACGCCTGGACGTTGAACACACGTCGCCGCAAGAAGTCGGACAAATCTACGTTCCGCAGATCAATTTCGCGCTGGCCGTCGGAACAATATTCATCGTGATCGGCTTCGGCTCGTCGAGTGCGCTGGCCGCTGCATACGGCCTTGCAGTAACGATGACCATGGTCATCACAGCCATCCTCCTCCACGTCGTGGCAACGGAACGTTGGAAATGGCCTCTGCAAGTCGCGACTGCAGTGGTCGCGGTGTTTTTACTGATTGACCTCGCGTTTTTCGGCGCGAATCTGCTGAAGGTGACGCATGGTGGATGGCTGCCGCTCGCGATCGGCACGCTGATCTTCACGCTCATGACGACATGGAAAACCGGACGGAAGATCATCGCGGCACGCCTCAGCGCGAAGGCTTTCCCTTTGGAACAGTTCATCGCGCAGATCCGTGCCAAGCCGCCGATCCGAGTCCCGGGAACCGCGGTCTTTATGACGGCACACCCAGATGGTACGCCACCAGCCCTGGTCCACAATCTCCACTACAACAAGATTCTTCACCAACAAGTGATCATCCTCTCCGTGTCGACGTCCCAAACGCCTTTCATTGCGCCAAAGGATCAGCTGACCGTACAAGAACTCGGCGAGGGCGTGTACCACGCGCGCATCCGTTACGGTTTCATGCAAGATCCGGATGTACCGCGGACGCTTATGCAGGCGCGTGAGATGGGCGCGGCGCTGGACCCCGAGGACACGACTTACTTTCTTGGGCGCGAAACGATCATCGTGACAGAGCGACCCGGAATGGCTATGTGGCGGGAAAAGCTGTTTGTGCTCATGGCCCGGAACGCATTGAGAGCGACGGCATATTTTCGGCTGCCGATGGGGAGAGTGGTTGAATTGGGGGTTCAGGTCGAAATGTAGGTGACCGGCCTTCCCGGAAAAACTGCGGCAGACCGGGGCAGCTCTCGCCGCGCGTAAACATAAAACGTTTCACATCGAACAAGGACCAGTGCTCGATGACTCGAAATATGCTTCCGCAGATGACGTTGCCACAGGAACCAGAGTGCTGGCACACGCGCTGGCTCAGCTGAGCGTCGAATCGTAGACCGTTTCTGGGTAGTGACTCAGTTTCAATTTCGCCAATTCGTGCGAAAGAACATTCCCCTCCTCGCAGAGGAGGGGTGGACGCGACATCAATAAAATGCTGCGAAGCATCCTTTTACGGAGCGGACGGGGTGGTCAGACCGGCGAAAGTAAATATTGCGCCGAACTGACCACTATTACGGCTTCGCGCTATCGCGCTCGCGCTTCGCGCACGTCTGCGCAGGCAAAAGGTCGCTTCGCGGCTTCTTGATTGACCGCACAGCCACCCCTGCGAGCAGGGGAATGTTCCTCGCAACGAAGACTCCCGATTTTCAAACTGAGTCATTACCTGTTACTGCCTTTTCTTGACAGCGCATGCGACGCAATATAGGTTTCTCGGGCATGGTCAACGTGATTGACCGAGGTTCCATGAAGAGGAAACGAGGAGGGAATATGAATCTGAAACTGCTTGCCATTTCTGGAGCGCTGCTGGCTGTGTTCGTGACCGAGACAGGTAAGGCCCAGGCACCGAAGCCCGACTACAAGGCGCTCGCCGCGACCGGCATTCTGGAGCGGCTTGCCGAGCGGTCCGGCGTGTACGGTGTGCCAGCGACCGCCAAAGTGCCGGGCTTCATCGCTGACGCCGGCTGGCCCCAGAAGCTTCCCAACAACTGGATCATCGGACAGGTCGGAGGCCTGTATGTCGCGCCAGACGACCACGTCTGGATTTACCAGCGACCACGCACGTTGACCAGCGACGAGGCGGCGCTGACCACTGCGACCAATAAATCCAAGGATGGAAAACCCGTCGACGCGATGGGTTTTGCGCGTCCGTACGGAGCGCTCGGCGATTGCTGCCTGCCCGCGCCGTCGGTCATAGAATTCGATTCAAACGGCAAGCTGTTGCGCGCATGGGGCGGCCCGGCCGATCCCGATAAGTGCAAGGCGGGGGAAGGCTGCGTTTGGCCGGCCACCGAACACGGCATCTTTGTCGACCACAATGGCTTTGTGTATATCGGCGGCAACAACCCCAATGGCAATCCAAACGGTTCGGCATGGGCGTCAACGAACGGTGCCGACGGGATGATCCTGAAATTCACCAAGGACGGCAAGTTTGTGATGATGATCGGCGGTCCAGGAGGAAAGGGCCCGGACAGCAACAACAAGGACGGCGGCCGCAATGCCACGCCTCTGTTCTATCTGCCCGCCGACATCACCGTCGATCCGACGACCAATCGCATGTATGTGTCGGATGGCTACGGCAATAGGCGGGTGGTCATCGTTGATGCGGCCACGGGCAAATACATCGGTCATTTCGGCGCGTACGGCAACAACCCGGTCGACGACAAGGCCGCGGCTGCAGCCGGCGACTGGATGAGCGACTTCAACAAGGGCAATATGAAGCCGGCCTTCTTCCGCAATCCGGTGCACTGCGTGAAAATCAGCAAGGAAGGCCTTATCTATGTCTGCGACCGCGGCAACAACCGTATCCAGGTCTTCAACGGTCGCGATCCTAACCTGGGTAAGGAATGCCTCAACCCCACCGGTGAAGCGGGCAAGTGCGGCTTCGTCAAGGAGCAGTTCGTGGCGGTAAAGACGAACAACCTCCCTGGCTCGGCAGTGTCGATGAATTTCTCGACTGATGCCAAGCAGTCCTGCCTTTACGTCGGCGACAACTCCAACATGACGATGTACGTGCTGAAAAGAGACACACTGGAAGAATTAGGCCGGCTCGGGCGGAGCGGGCGCGAAACCGGTGAGTTCCATTGGCTCCACCAGGTCAGCATCGATTCCCACGGCAACCTGTACACGGCCGAGGTCGATACCGGGAAGCGGATTCAGAAGTTCATCCGATTTGGTGAGGAGGGCTGTGGCGGCACGGGCCGCAAGACCGTCGGCGGGGTGCTGCCATAGTTCCAAAAAAATTGTGCGGGCTTCATTGAAGAATCGCACGGAGGTTTTTGGACCTACTCCACGCGCTTCCAGAGGCCTTGGTCGCTGAAGAAATCGGGAAGAGTAGATCTTTGCCTTCATGCGGTGGGCTTTGCACAAGAAATCCTGGGCGGTCATAGACCGCCCCTACAGATTGGGGTCCGCAACTGTACGGGCGCTCTATGAGCGCCCGCGATCTGTTTTTTGTGCAAAGCCCATGCGGTGGCTCAATTGCCATTTTTTTCAAGCCTATTTCAGAATATAGCGAACTTCAAAAGTCGTGCAGCCTTCCTCCGTTTTCCAAGGCCCATGCTTCATGCCCGGAGGGCGGCAGGCGTACATTCCAGCCATGAACTTTTTTCCAAGTGGAATATCGTAGATTGACCCTTCCAAAATGTACACTTCTTCCCAGAATTCATGAACCACGATACCGTTCGCCGATGTGTCTGTGCCAGGATCGAATCGCAGCATGCGAGTTGCAACCCCCGACTGAGCATCCCGAGCCAAAATACGCTCGTACAGCCCGGGGACATTTCCGGCAATCGGAGTCCACATCATGCTGACAACCGGGAAGAACTCAAGTTCAGGTTTGCTCACGAACAACCTCTTCAAAGGGAGCTATTGGAAGCTGGCCTTCACGAACTACGAGCTTTCCGGTGCCAAAGGCGCTTGCGAGTTGATCATCGTCGGCCCCGCTCTCGTGGCGTCAGTATCGAGACTATCACGAAAATTAGCGGCGGAATCAGACCGCCCACGCAAACCCCTGAATACCGGCCGATTCGCGGCAGAACGCCCACGCCAGGAATGAGGAGGAGTGGGTTAATGTTAAAGAGTCTGGTCCTTGAATGACCCGCATTCCTCTTGTGCTCGCTTTGCTGTTATTAATCGGATGTGCCGAAAACGAATATCGATTCGAGCGCATCGACGGCCCACAGGTAATCACACTACCTTTCAAACTCGACGGTATTCATGGTGTGCGCGACGGAGCATCGGTCAACGCTGAAGCGCGCTTCACCGACGGTGCTGATGTTCTAACGATGAACATCGCTTTGTATCTCGTGCCGCCGCCGGAGTTCCGGACTGGCAGATATGAGGGGACAATTGGAGGAAAAACAATCGCAGGTGAGGTGGAGTGTCCATCCATTACCTTCTTTGGCGGTCAGGCGGACCAGCCGAGCGTTGGCGGCGTTTTCATCTTGAAAGATGAGCAAAATCGGCCGCTGTATCGCGTCCGGATACCGGCTACTCCAATGACTCGACGTTGACGAGACCTAGTAACCCGACCGGGCTTCCGAATACGCCCACCTTCCAGGTCCGAATCACTTGCGGATGTTGTGTGTTGTCCACCTCTTGTCCTAGAGAAGTGGCAGGTTTCAACCGACGGGTGCTAAGCTGTCGGGACATGGAGGATCGATCCGATGACCAGAAATACGCGCGCCCTTTCCTATTGTTCTGTTGCGCTCATCTCCGCCGTATTTTCATCCTTTGTCACCTGGCAAGGCAGCAAGTTGGTGGCGCATGCCGTCGCACAAACGCCGCCCGCCGGTGGAAACGGTCAACTGCTCACGCAGCCTCTTCCCGATTTGCCCGGACGCGAGGTGCGGATCACGCTGCTTGACCGCGCTCCAGGCAACAGCAGTCCGCCGCACCAGCATCCGGGTCATCACACCTTCGGCTACGTGATCCAGGGGACGTACCAATTCGGGGTGAATAACCAGCCGGCCCGCATCTTGAAGGCCGGCGACGTCTTTTATGAGCCGCCGGGCGCGATCCACTCCGTGTCGCGCAACGCGAGCGCCTCCGAGCCGCTCAAGATCATTGTGTTCATGGTCGCCGATCAGAGGAATCCCAGCACTGTGAACCAGTAGTAAATGCGCACGGTGCCGCGACGTTGTCGCTTTGCTTGCTCGACATTTCGGCAAACGGCGCCACCACGATCACCCTTCCGGTGTCCGGGGTCGTCTCCGCGAAACTCAGTTGGTCTGCTTCGACGCGACGCGGATCACGCCGATGCCGTTCTGAATCGACACCGTGGTACCGAACTGCTTCGAGAGTGTCTGCAGTTTCTCGAGCACGCGACGAGCCATCTCAGGCGACGGCGTCGAGGGAGTGCCGCCTCTCGAGATGGGCCGCGTTCGATCTTGGCCAAGGTCCGCGGGGTAGAGACGCACCTCCACAAGCTTTCCGTTTTCGAAGCGGCTCGTGGTCAGCAGTGTCTCCAAATTGTCGTCAAGCTCGTTCACTCCAATGCCTGGACCCGACGACGGATCGGTGACCTCCTGCGCCGCCCCACGATGGTAGAAGAAGCTCGACACGCCGTAGAATATCGGTTTCCCCTTGTAGATCTCGACACCGCGGAGCGTGTGGACGCCATGTCCGACGAAGGCGTCCGCCCCGTTGTCGATCACCTGATGCGCCAACTCGATAAGGAAGTCCGGTGTTTGATGGTCCTGACTGTAAGCTTGAAACGCGAACGAGTTCTGATGGCAGTGAATCGCGACGACGAGGAAGTCCGCCAGTTGCTTACCGACTCGGACGCTCGTGATGATGCCTTTCAGATCGGTCGGGTCCATCTCGTACGTGAGGTCGCCAGGGCGTGGGCCGACCTTAAATGCGGTTTGAAAGAGTCGCAGCCGCCCCGCCGGCTCGTCGACCGCAACCGGCGCGACCGGAACGCGCACCTCCGGACTGCGGGCATAGATGGCATCACGGATCTTCTTCAGAGCCTGCATGTGCTCGGCAGTGACCACGTTGTACGGGGTCACGTGCAAAGGGTTGAGTCCCGGCATGTCCGCAGTCGCATCGGTGAAACGCGACCGATTGTTGGAGCTCGCATCAATCGAATACATGCCGACGGCCGCAATCGTCCCCTTCGGCGTCACCGCGATGCGAGCCTGCCTGGCGTCGGCGAGGTTCTTCCCCGATCCAGCGTGGACAATGCCTGCCTCGTCCAGGAGCCGATGGGTTTCGAACATCCCCTCGAGGCCAGCGTCGAGCGTGTGATTGTTCGCGGTAGTCATGATCCGGACGCCCATGCGCTTTAGCTCATCAACGACGCTCTTGGGGCCCCCGGCCAGAGGTCCGCGGAAGCTGGCCTCGTCGAGGATCGGCCCCTCCATGTTGGCGTAGGTCATGTCCGCCTCACGCATTACTTTCACCAGAGTCTGATAGCCGGGCTCACCCTCTCCGATCGGTCGCCTGATGATGATGTCACCCACCGCAGCGAAAGTGAATGGCTGCGTGATTTTCATCGCAAGCTCCTTCAACGGATCATGCCGGACTGGGGGCAGCACCGCGTCGCCCTGCGTCGCCCCTTGTCCTCGGAGCAACACACGGGCTCCCACGAGGCCGGTGATGAACAGCGCGATGACGACGAACCTGGTCAGTTTTTGGATGAGCAGTGTCTTCATAGGAAACTCCTCGGGTTGCAGAGCATGCATTCTTTATGACCACAGTAACAC
>QHWY01000217.1 GCA_003223875.1 Acidobacteriota bacterium
AGGTGCGGACAGCTGGCGGCTGAGCTTCTGAAGGACGGCGATCTCTTGGGTCATTTGTTAGCCCAGTGGGAGGCGGGACTTCGACGGCGCCTGGAAAATAGGGAATTCACCCGTCTGACCCCGAATTGATTTCCCTGGCAGCCTGCTTGAGCTCGTATCGTGCTCGTCCGATTTGATCTTGGGACTTCGACAGCACAATCAAATAATGTTCCGCGGCGATACTCCGCGCGACCATAATCGATCATTCGGAGACTACGATATTCTCGACAAGAGCGCCAGCACCTGAATCCTCCGAGCCGCTGCGCGCGATGTGCAGCAGCGTTATATACTCGCCGACAATCGTCTCTATATCCAGACTCGAATCTTCGACCATCTGATCCACGACACCTTCGGGACCGACAAGGATCACAGCCTGAATATGCGCTACATTTTTGCGCAGTTGTGTCAGGACCTTCCGGAATATGGTCTGCTTCGAATTTTTCAAACTCAGCGCTGCTGCGGCTGCGCGGGCGCCGGCTCTTCGCCAGGCGTCAGCACCGATAGCGCGTCCAGCGTCTTAATTCTGGGCGTGATGAAGAAGAGCAGCTCGCTCGTATTTTTGACCGTGGCGGTGTCCTTGAACAGGTTTCCGATCAAAGGAAGACTGCCCAAACCCGGCACTTGCCTCACGTTGACCGAATCCACGTCAATGAGAATTCCTCCGATGACCGCCGTGCCTCCATCCGGTATGAGCACTTCAGTCGTCGCCGATTGAGTCGAGATCGATGGTATGCCACCCACCGCCTTCGCAAAATCCGGCTGGCTATTCGTAATGGCTGCCCTCAACAAGATCGTACCGGCTTCGGTGATCTGCGGCGTCACCGTAAGGTTTAACGTGAAGCTGGTGAACTGAACGGTGATCGTGTTATTCACATTCGTCTGAACAGGAATCTGCGTACCTTGCTGGATGGTCGCCGCGACGTTGTTTTGCGTTGTCACACGCGGACGCGAAATGAGTTTCGCCGTTCCACGGGCCTCAGAAACCCCGATGATCTCATCCAAGAGGATGTCGCCGCCCGGTTGAATCAAGAAAGATAAGCCAGCCGTGGCAGCTGCGGGGAAATTGGAAATCAGCGGAAGGCCGGACCCGGTGGCCACACGAGGAGGCGGGTTGCGCGCAAACGGACTGCTTGTACCGGGAACGCCGGTAAGGATATTACCGGTGCGATTGCCGATGATCAACCCGATCTGGTTGCCCAACTCTCTGGAGAAAGCTTTATTCGCCTGAAGTAAACGTGCTTCAATTTCCACTTGCTGGGCCGGCGTGTCGAGAAACTTCACCATCGACTCGAGATTTGTGAACTGTGAAGCAATATCCGTAACGATCAGCGCGTTCCGCCGCACATCCGTAATAATGTTTCCGCGCATCGACAACAATCCCTTTAACGTGGCACTCACCGTATCAGCCTTGGTGTAATTCAACAGGAATGTCCGCGTCACAAGTGGTGCCGCTAGTTCCTGAGCATCGCGTAGAGCTTTTTGCGCGGTTTGTTCCGCTTGCAAAGTTGCATTTGTCGCAATGCGTAACACGTTACCTTGAAGCTGAGCTCCAAAATTGTAGTTCTTCAGGACGACGTCCAGAGCCTGGTCCCAGGGTACATCCGTCAGCTTCAACGTGACGTTACCAGCGACGTTCGGATCCAAGACGACGTTGAGGCCGCTGATCTCAGAAATCAACCTGAAAAAGTCTTTGATGTCGTAATCCCTTAGATCGAGCGAGATGACTTCCCCAGTATATTGCGGCGTCGGGGCTGGTGTTGTGGACGGCACTTGCGGAGGCGTCTGCGGTACGATCGTTACCTGCGTTTGCGAGCGGGCCGCCGCATTCTCAGCGGCCGCAATCACCGGCGAACTGATAGAGACTCGAGCAGGAGCTGCAGCTTCAGCGGGCGGTGCCGCCGGCTCGGCCGCAGGGGCCGCGGCTGTTGCAGAAGCCGCCACTGGATTCTCGGCCGCCGTAATCACGGGCGAATTGGTCGAGATTCGAGCAGGGGCCGCAGCCTCAACGGGCGGTTCCGCCGGTTTGGCCGGAGTGCCTCCAATTGTTACGGAAGTCGTCGTCGCCGTAGAGACGGGACTCTGCACTGTTGCGAAACTCTCCACTGTCTCCGTAACAACCGTAGCCTTCAACGGCGGCGCGACTGGAGGCCCCGCAACCTGATTCAGCGGCGCGTGGCTGTCCGGGCCAAACAGGATCCGAACGTTTCCCCCGCCATCATCGATGACGCGGTAATCGGCATTATTGGCGAGGTCAAACACGATGCGGGTCGCCTTCCGGCTTTTATCGCTGAAAAAGGCGGTGCGAACGCTCTGGACGCCCGCGGTGTCAATTTTCTTTTGCTTGAACCTGATGGTGTTCTGGATTCCATGAAAATCGACGACGAGCCTGCGAGGATGATCCAGGTCAAAGTATGTGTACTTTGATTCATCAGTCACAGTGATTTTGACTTCGAGAGATTCACCGTCGCTATTGAAGGAGACGTCCTTCACAATGACGGGTTCTTTCGAAGCTGCTCCATTAACGGCTAGAGTCGAGATCACTAAAAGCACCCCCACCGAAAGGAACTTTCCGGAATCAACTCTCATTTCTGTTCTCCTGGCGTAGGCCGCACTTTCCGCTCGATTTCCCGAGGCGTTTTCTCGTCGAGCCCGGGGACGGTTAGAACAAATGTTACAGCCTCTAATTTGATGGTTTTTACGACCGCGTCGCAAAGTGCGTCACCCACTCGAGCAAAATAGGATCTGCCTCCCGGCGCACCGATAACCGCGATCGTCATGGCGGGATCTTTCGCAGTCACGACACCGGCAATGGCCGTCTGCGCCAACAACACCCCTTTCAAACCCTGCGACTGCGGACAATTTGGCGCTGCCGGAGGCCTTCCGGCAGCCGAAGGGGATGGATTCGCTGGCTTCGGAATTGGGTTAACGAAAGGATCTCGCCGCCCACGCGCGTTATAACGATACTCTTTTGGGACGGCAAAGACAGGTGGAGGCTCCTCTGGAGGCGGCTGCTGCTGAGGTTGAGGTTGAGCCTGAGGAAATGCCGTTGCGCTCAGAGCTAGGATGACAACAATAAGGGTCAATGCCATTTTACACATCATTTCGCAGGACTAGGCGAAGGCGCAGTCGGTGCGTTTCCTTCCTCTTTGTAGACGAATGTTGTTGCGACGTATGTCCCGCCGATGCTCGCGGTTGCTGCCTGATCCCCTTCCGATGAGCGGACGTTCATCTTCAACGCGGTGATATTCACAATCCGCGGCAATTGCCGGATTTTGTCTAAAAACAAGCCGACATTGTGAAATGTACCGACGATTTCCATATCGATCGGCCATTCGGTATAAACGTCGTGATCAATCGTCGGCCGCGGTGTCACCCGCAGAATTCGCAGCGCCGACGTGGTCGCTTGTTGCTGGACTGCCCTGAAAATCTGGTCGGTTTCCTTTTCCAAGGGCAAAACCAACTTCAGCATGTCCAGTTTCGCCTGAAGTTGAAGCGCCTGTTTTTTGAGCTCAACCAACTGCTTCTGCTGCTGCAAACTTTTGGCAATGGTTCTCTGCAAATCATCCAGCGTGCTTATGCGGGTATGAATGTCAGTTTCGATCGGCTGCAGGAACTGATACCAAAAAAGCGCCAGTAACCCGCCGCAAACGCCGGCCACAATCAATATCTGGTAGTACCACTTCAGCTTTGTTAGATCTTTAAAGTCGATCGCCATTTTAATTACCTCCCGCTGCGGCCGGTTGCCCTGCAGTCGCCGGGTTCCGCGGAGGCGAGAATTCGCATTTCAGGGAAAACACGAAATTGCCGGCACTGTCTTGCGCATTTGAAACGTCAATATTCTTGAAATACCCCGTCGCGGTCAGATTCGTATAAAAATCGGCGATAGCGTTCAACGAGGTACCAACCCCACTCATCGTGAGGACCGCATTGTTCTGATCCAGATTGGATAACCAAACGTACTGCGTCCGTTGGACAGCCTCGCTCAATTGGTCTAGAGCGACGACAGGACTGACCTGGCCTTTTTGCAAGCCTTCGATGACTTTGACCCGATTTTCGAGCGCTTTTTTCCGGCCTTCGTAAATCTGATCCTGCTTGATGACGTTATCCAGCGCCGCCTTCTGTGCCTGGGCTTGGTTGATCTTGTTATCCAGATCCGCGATCTGAACGTTCAAGCTCGAATACCACCAGTAGCCATAGCCCACAAATCCTGCAGCAATCGCCAGCAGAACAACGGGCGTATAATTTTGGGGCAACGTAAACTTCGTGGCAGATTTTGCTTTCTTATGTCCACCAAGATTGACTTTAATCATTGATCAAACCCCCTCAATGCTAGACCTACAGCGACCGTAAGTGCCGGTCCAAGGGATGTCACTTTTTGCGCATCAACTTTCGGACCTATTGCGATGGACTTAAACGGATCCAAAACTTCGGTCGGGTACCCAAACGTCTCCTGAATTTTTTCAGCCAGCCCGACCATACGGGACGTACCCCCGCTGATCAGGATTTGACCGATCGTTTCTGAAGGATAAGTCTCTCGGAAGAAATCGAACGTCTTCTGTACTTCCATGATTAGCATTTCCGTGATCGATTCCAGCAACGGCTGAACCATCTCGGTCTCGGAGCCACCCGTCTTTCCCAGTTTCAGATCCTCCGCTTCCTGAAAACTAAGTTGTAGCTCTTTCTGGAGAATATCCGTGTATTGATTGCCGCCCACGGAGACATCTCGAATGAACAGCGGCATTCCACCTTTGGTTATGTTGATATTCATCAGCGAGGCGCCAATGTTCAAAAGCGCAACCGGCGCGTTAGGATTCACGGTGTAATTGGCTTCGAACGCATTCTGAAGCGCGAAAGCATCGATATCGACAACCTCCGGAGTTCGTCCCGCTCGGGTTATCACGTTGGTGTGATTCTGAATCTTGTCCTTTTTCGCCGCCACCAATACGACTTCCATGCCATCTTCCCTACCCGTCCTGCCAGAACCCACGACCTGGTAGTCGAGATTGACTTCGGCGATGTCGAAGGGAATGTACTGCTCGGCATCAAACTGGATCGATGCTTCCACCTCGTCTGGCGTGGCCGCTGGAATCACAACCCGCTTCACTATTACCGAATGACCCGAAACACCCGTCGCGACAGCTTGTGTTTTGAATTTCGCTGCACGAAAGCTCTTCTTGATGGTTTCAGCGATCGCTGGAGAGTCCATAATGGCGCCATCAACTACGGCGTCCGGAGATAGTGGTTCGTATGCGAAGCCGGAAAGCTGATAGCTTTTTTTGAACTTGGTCAATTCGACCGCTTTTAGAGAACTCGAGCCGATATCCAATCCAACCAGAGACTTATTTTTCTTAAAAAATGCCATTCTTGATCATTACCTCCCACTACCCTTTCAATGTGCTCTTCACGAGGCGCTTTGATTTTGATTCGACAACCAATTGCGTATGTTCGCTCTTCCTTTCCATCCAGCGGTCCAACAAATCCTTTTTGAAGCGCCAGCGATTACCCAGCTTAAACGCGGGTATTTTGCTTTCGCCCAGATACTTGTAGAGAGTGTCCGGGGATATCCCAAGATATTGGGATGCCTCGCGCAGGGTCATGACCTCTTTCGCTCTTTCCATTTTCTATCCTGTCTTTTCCCTAATTGGCAGGGTATGTCAGGCTATCCTCCATGTGTTTTCCCTGTTTTCCGGAGTATGAGGCTAACAGTCGTGACATCCGGAAACAAGAAAAATCTTTACAAATGGACCTAAATTGTCCAGGCGCTGTCGTAGGCGGGTGGGACGTGTTTCCTAAACATCGGCTAAATCGCTTTGCCAAGGATACGCAGGACAGCGTGATTGAACTTCGTCGGTTCCTGAAGTTCGGAACCTTCCGCCAATAACGCGTAGCCGTAGAGCACCTCGGCAAAATCATCAAGCACGGAATCATCGGCGCGATCGCGCATCTTCACGATGATTTCGTGGTTGGGGTTGAGTTCCATGATCCGTTTCTGCTGGGTTGTTTCGCCCTTCACTTGCTTCAACATTCGGTCCAGATGAGGACTAGCTTCCCCTTCCGACACAACCAAGCATGCCGGTGAAGATGTCAGGCGGCTGGAAAGGCGCACCTCTTTCAACCGATCCTCCAGCTTCCTCAGGAGAGCCGTGGTCAATTTTGAGAATTCGCGCTCCTTCTCCTTGAGTTCCTTTTCCTCACCTAAATCGGCTACGCCCTTCCCAACGGATTTCAGTTTCTTGCCCTCAAACTCCGGCAGCCACTGGGCTAATATTTCGTCGACGGGATCGACCAGGAAGAGCACCTCATAACCTTTATCCCGGAATGCTTCCAGGTGGGGAGAATTCTCGACGGCGCGCCGCGAAGGTCCAGTGAGAAAGTAGATCGCGCCCTGATCGGTCTTCATTCGTCCGACGTACTCTTTCAGTGTTGTCGGCTTTTGAGGATCGTTGGAAGACTCGAAAAGGTAAAGAGCCGTGAGCTTGTCCTTATTGTCGAAATCGGTAACTCCTTCCTTGAGCACCCGCCCAAATTGACTCCACAGCCGGACATAGCTCTCATTTTCGTTCTTCTGCATCTCTTCGAGTGAATCGAGGACTTTTTTGGTTAGCCACTTTCGAATTTGCGTGATGTGCCGGTCTTCCTGTAGCCGCTGCCGCGAAACATTCAACGGCAGATCTGCGGAATCGACCACACCGCGAAGAAACCGCAAATACGGCGGAAGAAGTTCTTCACAATGCTCCATGATCAGAACGCGGCGAACGTACAAATGAAGTCCGAATTTGCCGGTCGCGTAGAACAAATCCAATGGTGCCTGGGAGGGGACGAACAGCAATGCCTGGTATTCGGAACGGCCTTCAGCGCGGAATGACCACGTCCTCATGGGCTCGTTCCAGTCGTGCGAGATGTGTTTGTAGAATTCCTTGTACTCGTCGTCGGTCACTTCTGAACGCGGCCGCGTCCAGATCGGCTTCATCGAATTCAAAGTTCTGTCGGGCTCTTTTGAATCGTGGGATTTGTAAATGATCGGATAAGCAACGAAATCGGAATAGCGCTCCACGATCCGCTCAATGACCCACCTTTCCGTGAAGTCGTCGATTTCGGCGTCTTCTTCGAATTTTTTCAGGTGCAGAGTGATCGACGTGCCGCGTGTAAACTTCGATCCCTCGGTAACAGTAAACGTTCCGTCACCGGCCGATTCCCATCGCACTGCCTTCTCTTCCCCGGCGCGTCTTGTCAGAAGCGTCACACGATCGGCAACCATGAAGGCGGAATAGAATCCCACGCCGAATTGACCGATCAGGGTGGTCAATGTTTCGGAAGCTTTATCTCGAAGACTCTGCAGCAGCTCGCGAGTGCCCGATTTCGCGATAGTTCCAATATTGGCAATGACTTCGTCACGACTCATTCCGATTCCGTTGTCACTGATGGTCAGCGTTCTTGCCTTTGGGTCGCTTTCGATCCAAATTTCGAGTTTCTCGTCCGGCCCGATCAATTCCGGACGGCTGAGCGCTTCGAAACGAAGCCGGTCCAATGCATCTGAAGCGTTGGAGATCAGTTCCCTAAGGAAAATTTCTTTTTGCGTGTAAAGCGAATGAATCATCAGATCCAGGACCTGACGAGCTTCGGCCTGGAATTGGAAAGTTTCCATGTTGGTTGTCATGGAAGAGAGTGTAGCGAGGGTGCTTGCGCACATTCAAGATGGCAGGAAATTCGGGGTTAGGCTCTCCTCACCCCGAATTTTTTCCATAAAGTTGTTGGATGGCAATCAGGATAATTTAGATCTCTTCGACGCCTGCCAGCGGTCGAAATCCGCGCCCAATATGAAAAACTTGCGGCCGATCTGGACAATGCGGATGCGCTCATCTTCAATGATTCTGCGAAAATGCCGCACGGAGAAGCCGGCAAGTTCTGCGGCATTGGGGATGTCCAGGAATGTCCTTTTCGTTGCGAAGTCTTCGGTCGTCTTCATATGCGTCCTCCTTTGCAGAGGACGCATATGCATCTGGACTGCCGTTCATTCCTGGGCCATAAACGGGTACCGATAATCGGTCGGGGGGACGAAGTTTTCCTTAATCGTTCGCGCGCTCAGCCAGCGAAGCAGATTGATCATGGAACCGGCTTTATCGTTGGTTCCGCTGGCGCGGGATCCGCCGAATGGCTGCTGCCCGACGACAGCACCGGTCGGCTTGTCGTTGACATAGAAATTGCCGGCTGCAAAGCGGAGCCCCCGATGTGCATCTGCAATCGCGGTGCGATCGGTGGCGAAGACGGCTCCGGTCAAACCGTAAGGCGAAGTACCGTCGACAATCGTTAAGATTTCGTTCCATTGCTTCTCCGGATAGACGTACAAAGTCACGACGGGTCCGAAAAGCTCTTCACACATCGTGCGATAGTCGGGCCGTTTCACTTTGATCAATGTAGGCCGAATAAAATAGCCGACCGAATCGTCGGCTTCGCCGCCGGCAATGATCTCCGCTTGATCCGAGCGGCGCGCTTCCTCCAGATAACCGGTAAGCTTCTTGAATGAGGCTCGATCAATTACCGCCCCCAAAAAATTTCGGAAATCGGCAACGTCACCCATCCGCAGTGAGTTTGCCGTCTCAACAAGGCGGCTTCCCATGACGTGCCAAAGATTATCCGGAATATAGACGCGTGAGGCAGCGCTACATTTCTGTCCTTGATACTCAAAACCACCGCGTACGATCGCAGTGATCACAGCGTCGGGATCCGCGCTGGCATGAGCGAGAATGAAATCTTTGCCGCCAGTCTCGCCCACAAGGCGAGGATACATTTTATATTTCTTAATGTTGTCACCAACGGTCCGCCACATTCCCTGGAAAACTTCCGTGGAACCGGTGAAATGAATACCCGCAAGCTCCGGGTGATTCAATGCAACGTCGCTGATTGTGGAGGCATTGCCGGGAATGAAATTGATGACGCCGGCGGGCAAGCCCGCGGCTTCGAACAGTTTAAAAATGTAGTAATTGCTAAAGACAGTCGAACTGGCAGATTTCCAAATGACGCCGTTGCCCATCAAGGCGGGGGAAGAAGGAAGATTTGCACCAATCGACGTGAAGTTGAAAGGCGTTACGGCATAGACGAATCCTTCCAAGGGCCGGTAATCGACGCGATTCCACATGCCGGGCGAATTGATCGGCTGGTTATCGTAAATCTGCTCGGCGAAATGAACGTTGAAACGGAGGAAGTCGATCGTCTCGCAAACGGCGTCGATTTCAGACTGGTGAACCGTCTTGCTTTGGTTCAGCATTGTCGATGCGCCAATCGTCTCACGCCAACTCGTCGTCAAGAGTTCCGCTGCGCGTAAAAACACCGAAGCACGATCTTCGAAGCTCCATGAGCCCCATTCACGCCGGGCATCTGTCGCAGCCTTGATCGCTTGTTCAACTTCTTTCGGTCCGGCTTTGTGCCATGTGGCAAGTACATGGCCGTGCCGGTGTGGCATCACTTGCGTGGCAGTGTCGCCGGTCCTTACTTCTTTGCCGCCGATGACCAGCGGGATCTCGATCTTCTCGGCCGACATTGCGGCAATCTTTTGTTTCAGAGCCTGCCGTTCCGCAGTTCCAGGCGCGTAAGATCGAACAGGTTCATTTAAGGGAATCGGAACTCGATAAGCACTCATGACTCGACCTCCTCGTCCCAGTTTACTGTAGAGGCAACAGCGGCCTAAAGCCCACTTTCAATTCGGTGGTGACTCAGTTTCATCTGTAGCGGCGGTCTATGACCGCCGGCAATGTCAAAACTGCTGCACTGTCGGCGCTCATAGAGCGCCGCTACAGTTGGGAAACCCCGCAATTTTCAAACTGAGTCACTACCTTCAATTCAGAACACCAGATTCAAAGCGTGCCAGAAGCCGTCAAGCGAGTTCTGCGGCCGCGCTCCTCAAATGTTCTAGACCAGCGCTTACGTCGATCGGATAAGGAGTCTCCGCTTTCGAGAGGCTGAGTAGCGCTTCTGAAAAACTGTACAGTTCGGCGCGACAGCGATTCCGGCACCTTTCGAGGGGCTCGCTTGGCTGAGTTCTCCGGCCTCTCGACATGACCGAAACGAGCAATGGTTCTCCGGTCACTCTTTCACCCTGAAGGCCGACAACGTCTCGAACAGCTTTCCCGTAAGATTTTTCGCGGAAGATCTGCTTTCTTCCGGGAAGCGTAGATTTCGATTCCGACAATTTCAGCTTGGGCCGGCCTGCATATTCCGCGAGCTTATATGCTGTATCCAAGACCGGCGCGTCCGACGAGGTGGCCATGTGAGCTCCGACACCGAAGCCGTCGATCGGAGCCCCCGATGTGAGCAGGCGGTCGATGGCGTATTCATCGAGACTGCTGCTGACGAAAATCTTTACTTGTTTCAATCCCGCTCGATCCAGCATCCCCCGAACCTCTGTCGCCTGTTTCGCCAGATCGCCCGAATCCAGAC
Organism: Acidobacteriota bacterium; assembly: GCA_003223875.1. Taxonomy (GTDB): domain Bacteria; phylum Acidobacteriota; class Terriglobia; order 20CM-2-55-15; family 20CM-2-55-15; genus 20CM-2-55-15. The sequence goes on from QHWY01000217.1 coordinate 10,474, forward strand.
GGAGGCCCGACAGCCGAAAATCGGAGCCCAGTTCGCGAGACAGATCGATGACGCGTTCCACTCCTTTCTTTACGTCGTAGGTATCAACAAGAAGGACCGCGGCCGGATACGCCCGAAGAAATCGGCGGAAGGCATCCATCTCATTGTCGAAGGCCTGGATATAACTGTGCGCCATGGTTCCGGCTAATGGAATGCCGTAGATCCGGCCCGCAAGCACGCTCGACGTTGCACCGACGCCGCCGATATAAAAAGCGCGCGGCTCCTTTACACCAGCATCGGCGCCGTGCATGCGTCGCGCGCCGAAATCGACCACCGACCTTCCTCGCGCTGCATAAACAATGCGAGCTGCCTTGGATGCAGCCATTGTTGCGAGCTGGATTTGGTTCATCACAAAGGTTTCGATGATTTGAGCCTGCGGCAAAGGTGCAACCACTTCGAATATGGGCTCGTTTGGAAAGATGACAGTGCCTTCGGGAACGGCGTAAACGTCACCAGTAAATCGAAGATCTCGCAAGCTGCCGAGAAAAGCGCCGGAGAAGCGGTCGAGTGACCGTAGATATTCCAGCCCGTCTTCGGAAAATGAGAATGTTTCAAGGTAATCGAGCACGTGATCGAGCCCGCAAGCCACGAAGTAGTTACGATTTTCGGGAAGCCGCCGGATGAAGAGATCGAAAACGGCTAGGCCGTTCATGCCTTCATCAAAATAGGACTGCAGCATCGTCAATTCGTAAAGGTCGGTGAGAAGGGCCACATTGGAATCGTTCACCCAGGCGGAAGTCATCGTTGGACCGTTTCCTCGAGCACGCCTCCGGCGTGTCGGATTTCCTCCAGGGCCCGGTCGCCATGTCCGGGTTTGACGTTGACTGCGCGGGTGGCATCGGTAATCACGTGCACTGCGAAGCCTTCACGGATGGCATCCAGTGCGGTCGCACGCACGCAGTAGTCCTGAGCCAATCCACCAATCCAGAGATGCTTTACATGCGCGCGGCGCAGCCGGTCAGCGAGATTGGTACCGCCAAATGCGGAGTAACTGTCGGCGTTCGGATCCGTGGCCTTGCTAATAATCTGCGCGTCTCGAGGAAGCTTAAGATCCTGGTGAAACGCCGCTCCTTCGGTGCCTTGCACACAGTGGGGAGGCCAAGGACCGCCGCGTTCTTTAAAGCTGATGTGGTTGGGGGGGTGCCAATCACGCGACGCAAAGACCGGAACCCCAGTGTCTTCCGCCTCGGCAATCCATCGATTTAGAATCGGCACAACGGCGTCGCCTTCGGGGACAGCAAGAGCTCCGCCGGGACAAAAGTCATTCTGCACGTCGACGATCAAGAGGGCATCGCCAGTTTTCAGGGCCATCCAGACATTCTAATCCTTCCGCCGGCCGGTACCTATACGGCACGCTTGCCGCGCCGGAAGCTAGCAGCCCGTGGCAGAACTCTGAGGGGGCGCGCGCATGGCGCGTGCGGGTAGAAGGCAGGAGCGCCGAGGAGTCGATGCTCTTTCATCGGCGACGAGGCGCGACGAGGCATGCTGCAACCGCCATGCGCCCTTCGGGTTGCGGCGGGCAAGGGCCCATCTCGGTGCTCGCCGCTCCTCGGCGATGAAAGAGCATCGCCTGCGTCGCGTCTCCGCCGATCTGGGCCCATGGCGCTCGCAACGCGTCCCCCTCAGAGTTCTGCCACAGGCTGCTAGAGACAAATTCAGGCGATCTGTCTTAAAGTGAGACGGGCAAAAACGGACTGCCAATGAGTCGAATCATAGAGCTAGCACACCCCTCTCCCCCTGGGAGAGGGCGGCCCGCGTGGAGCGCGAACCCAATAGGGCGAAGCCTAAACCAAGGGCGCGAAGCGCGAGCCCGGCAGGGCGAAGCCCAAAGGGAAGGTGAGGGTCTCAGGTTCTCATCCCTTCGCGCCATGGTGCTCGAATCGGTCGGCCCGGTCCGCCACGAAGTCAGCGTCCCGTTTCACGATTCGCAGGTCCGAGGGATCGCTCTGCTGATTCAGACCGGATGGGACCAATACTGGGGAACGGAAGCCTATTGGAACCCCGGACCGTTCCTGGCGGAGCATTTGATTTTCCGCTGCGTACGCGCCGGCGTTCGCATCGTTGGCGTCGATTTTCCGATTGCCGATCGGACGTGCGAAACGCGGCTGATCTCGACCGGCAAGATCCTCATTATTGAAAATCTCTGCGGGCTCGCCTCTCTGCCGCCAGTCGGCTTTCGTTTCAGCGCGACTGCCCTTGAGCAATCATCGCAGGGCCCGCTGCCGGTGCGTGCATTCGCGGAGATCGGTTAACTATTCCACCAAAAAGCCGCATAATCACGAAATGCCCACGGACGTGATTCATGTGGAAAACCTGGTGAAGAAATTCGGCAGCATTACGGCCGTCGATGGCATTCAACTGGATGTGCAGTCCAGACAAATCTTTGGCTTCTTGGGACCGAATGGAGCGGGAAAATCCACGACCATTAAGATCCTAGCCACTCTTCTGAGACCAACAAGCGGTAAAGCTGCCGTCGCGGGCTTCGACGGGCTTTGCACAAAAAATACATCGCGGGCGCTCATAGAGCGCCCCTACAGTTGCGCACCCCAAGCTGTAGGGGCGGTCTATGACCGCCCAGGATTTTTTGTACAAAGCCGCTTCGACGTTGTTGCGAACCCAAATGAAGTGAGGCAAAGCATTGGCCTGGTGTTTCAAGATCAATCGCTTGACGATCGCCTCACCGCGCAGGAGAATTTGTGGTTTCATGCCATGCTCTATGATCTCTCTTCGAGTCTCTTTGCCGAAAGAGTCGAAGATGTGTTGCGTCTCGTCGACCTCATCGACCGGCGCCACTCGCTGGTTCGGACTTTTTCCGGCGGAATGAAACGACGGCTGGAAATTGCTCGCGGTCTCTTGCACCATCCGAAAGTCTTGTTTCTGGATGAACCCACGCTGGGGCTGGATCCGCAAACCCGAAATGCCATTTTAACGTTCATGTATCCCGGCATCATCGGGATGAGCATTCTGTTCACTTCGATCTTCTCCGCAGTTTCCATCATTTGGGATCGCGAATTCGGTTTTCTGAAAGAAGTCTTGGTCGCTCCGGTTCCGCGCTGGGCCGTCGCATTAGGAAAGACGTTCGGCGGCGCGACTATTTCGATTATCCAAGCGACGATCCTGATATTGATCGCGCCGATTATCGGGATTCGGCTTTCGCCGGCAATTGTTCTTGAAATGTGGATCATGGCCCTGCTGATCGGCGTGGCGCTAACAGCATTGGGCATCGCAATCGCTGCGCGCATGTCGTCGATGCAGGCTTTTCAGATGGTGATGAATTTCCTGGTTATGCCTCTCTACTTTCTGAGCGGCGCCATGTTCCCAATAACCTCAGCTCCGCCGGTGCTGAAAGCGCTCATGACCGTGAACCCGCTGACGTATTGCGTGGACGGTCTGCGAAATATCATTTTCTCGAACACGCTGATGACGGCCGGCCCCTTCGTCGGTCGCTCCGTCGTCGAGGCAGCAATGAGCTTCGGGCTGATCCGGTGGAGTCTGGTCTTCGACATGACGGTCGTGGCCTTCGTCGCGGTCGCGCTCACGGCTGCCGGCGCTTACCGGTTTAACAACCAACAGGAATAAGGACGATGAAAGGCGATCGGAACAGGAAATCAAGCCGTACTGGTATCCGTATTCGAGATACAACGCGATGAAGTCATGATGTGAATGAATTTGATGACGCGCAACTCCCCTCCTAAGTTAGGATGGGTGCCCGAGCGAAGGCGAGGGCGGGGTGGTTCCGTTTTGGAACCACCCCGTCTTCGCTCACTACGTTCGCGAAGCCACCCCTCCTAACTTAGGAGGGGAGTTGCCGCACTCAATTACGACAAAGACTATGAGATCTCAGACTCAGAACAAGGTTTATAAAAGTCTCGTCAACAACGAATGGGTCACTTCAAAAAAGACGCGCGAGGTCCTGAATCCATTCAACGGCGAAACAATCGCCGTTGTACCGGAGTCGAGCAAGAAGGATGTCGATTCCGCGATCGCGGCCGCGCGCCAGGCATTCGATCGCGGGCCATGGCGCGAGTTCACAGCCCAGCAGCGTGGACGCATTTTATTCGCGATGGCGGATATCGTTCGCAAGAATGCGCCGATGCTTGCAGAGCTTGAAACCTTGAACTGCGGCAAACCCATCGTCGAAAGCGAATTCGACATGAACGACACGGCGAGTTGTTTCGATTACTATGGGGGGCTCGCCACCAAGATTCATGGCGAAACCCTGCCCGTTCCGGATAACGCGCTGAACATGACGCTGCGCGAGCCCGTTGGCGTCGCGGGTCTCATCGTGCCGTGGAATTACCCCCTCATGCTTGCGGCGTGGAAGCTAGGCCCTGCGATTGCCGCGGGATGCACGGTTGTGTTGAAGCCCGCAGAGCAGACTCCGATCACGACATTGGAGTTCGCACGCTTGGTCCTGGAGAACATTGCCGATTTGCCCGCCGGCGTACTCAATGTCGTCACAGGTGATGGTCCGGTCGCGGGCCGCGCGATCGTCGAATCGATGGAGGTTGATAAGGTCGCTTTCACTGGCGGAACGGATACAGGCCGCGAGGTGTTGAAGGGCGTCGCGACCTCTAATTTGAAAAAAGTCTCGCTGGAACTGGGCGGTAAGTCCCCGAATATCTTTTTCTCCGATGCAGATCTCGAAGCGGCAGCGGACGGAGCGCTCTTCGGCATCTTCATCAATCAGGGCGAAGTCTGCTCGGCAGGATCACGCATTCTTGTTCAGCAAGATCTGTTCAAAAAATTGGTCGGGCGCATGAAGGAGATGATGCCGCGCATTGTTCTCGGAAATCCGATGAACCGCGAGACGAAAATGGGACCGCTCGTCAGCAAAGAGCATTTGGAGAAAGTGGAAGGCTATATCGAAATCGGATGCAAAGAGGCGAAGCTCGTCGCCGGCGGCCGCCGCCCCGCATCGAAGGAGTTGAAGAACGGCTTTTTCATCGAACCCACGATTTTCGAATCGGACAACAAAGCGCGGATTGCGCGGGAAGAGATCTTTGGCCCGGTCGTGGCCTGCATTCCATTTAAGGATGAAAGCGACGCGCTTCAAATCGCGAATGATACGCCTTACGGCCTGGCCGCCGCGGTATGGTCGCGCGATATTTTCAAATGCCTGCGCATGGTGAAAAATCTCCGGGCCGGGATCATCTGGGTGAATACGATGCAGCCGTGTTATGTGGAATCGCCGTGGGGCGGTTACAAGCAGAGCGGCCATGGCCGCGAATTGAGCCTGCATGGTGTGGAAGAGTTTCTCGAGACCAAACAGGTTCATATCAACCTCAGCGAGCGGCCCCTCGGATGGTATTGAAGGCCGCGCCGCGTTTCGTCGTCTTGGGTGGCGCCGGCGCGATTGGGCGCATCGTTGTTCGCGATCTCTACGAGTCGAGCCGCAAGAATGAAATTCTCGTCGCAGATCACGACGAGAGGGCGGCGTCCAATGTCGCCAAGAGCCACCGCAGCCCTCGTGTGTCGCACGCTTTTGCTGACGCGCGCGAGGCCAGTTGCCTCGCTTCGCTGCTTTCTGGATCTTCCGTTGTTATCAATTGCACACATCATGAATTCAATCTGGCCGTCATGGAAGCCGCTCTTCGGGCCCGCGTGCATTATCTCGATTTGGGCGGACTGTTTACCTGGACGCGGCGGCAATTCCGATTAAAACGGCGGTTCGTCGAATCAGGACTGACGGCCGTTCTGGGCATGGGTTGCGCGCCAGGGCTCACGAATGTTATGGCGGCATACGCGGCCTCGCAGCTCGACCGGGTGCGCTCGATAAAGATTCGTGTCGGCGGCGTCGACTTCAATGCCTCCGATGGTCGCCTTACGTTCCCATATTCTGTCCAGACCATCATCGAGGAATTGACGCTTCCCGCGTGGAGGTGGAGCGGCGGGCGTTTTGTCGAAGCTCGGCCGCGATCGGGTTGGGAATCGATCGATTTCGGCTCGCCTGTGGGACGGATCTGGGTTGTAACCACGCGTCATAGCGAGATCGCTACGCTTCCGCTGCGACTTAAAGAAAAAGGCGTTCGATATGCCGACTTCAAAGTGGGATTCGATCGGCGATTCGTTCGCGAAGTCATGAAAAGACTCCGCGCCGGATGGAGCGCTCGAGATTTCCAAGCGCTGACGGTACCGCGTTCGGCGCCAAATGATTACGAGATTATGCGAGTCATCGTGCGCGGCGGTGGCCGCGGCGTTCTGCTGGACTGTCATGCTCGTTCGAACGATGAATGGCACGCCAGCGCGGGCGACGTCGACACGGCCTGCCCGGCTTCGATCGTCGCGCAGATGATTGCAGCAGGCAGCATTTCGAAACCCGGCGTGTGGGCCCCGGAAGATGTCGTACCCGCTGATTTCTTATTCCAGGAATGCCGCAAACGCGGTATGAAATTCGTCTGCCGCCGTAAGGTATGGTGATCGCATCGGAATGGCGACTAGCAGCCCGTGGCAGAAGTCGGATTGCTGAAACTGTAGCGGCGGTCTATGAAGACATTCATGAGCCGCGGCTCAAAGTGAACAATGAAAGTTCGCAACGGATCTAAAGGACTTACTGCGACACTTTCGTTACAGCTGTGAATGAATTGATGACACGCAACTCCCCTCCTAAGTTAGGAGGGGAGCCTGCGAGGACAAAGTCCGAGCAGGCGGGGTGGTTCCCCTGCCGTTAGGGAACCACCCCGCCCTCGCTTACGCTCGGGCACCCCTCCTAACTTAGGAGGGGAGTGCCCGCACTCCAATTCATTCACAGCTCCTATGACCGCCGCCTATCCGAATCAACGATATCCGGCGCTCATAGAGCGCCGCTACGGTAAGAATGCACTTCTGCTGCTAGGCCCTTGATCCAGCCACGTGCCGTCTCCACCAAGGTGTTTTGCGGAATTCGGCAGATGCCATGGAAGCCGAGATATCTGATTCGAGTTGATTCAGGTCGATACTGGATATCTTAGCCACGAAGACCCTGCCGCCTGCAGGGAAAATGCGGTCCCCACT
>QHWY01000313.1 GCA_003223875.1 Acidobacteriota bacterium
TTCACGGATTGTTACCAAATAGGTGCAACCCCATCGCCGAATGACTTGCCCCAATCCGTCTATTACATCGTTCCAACCAGTCACAAGGTTATCCGCGTCGCTAGCGACGTCCGGCGGCCGAACGGCATCACACTTAGCGCCGATGACAAAACCCTCTACATCAATGATTGGGACGGCGCGTATTTGCTCACTTACGACGTTCAGCCGGACGGCACTTTGAAGAATCGCAAGAATTTCGGCAAGTATACATTGAAGGAGGAGACCGACCATGGACTGGTCAGTGGCGCCGATGGCCTATGCATTGACAGCAAAGGCCACACTTTCGCTACAACGCCGGCTGGAGTTCAGGTATTCGGCGCCAAAGGCGAGCATCTTGCCGACATCGAAGCTCCTTACGATATGCCGCCTCAGAACTGCGGCTTCGGTGGACCGGACAACAGCTATCTATATGTCACCGGTCGAGGGGTCGTTTACAGGATTCATACACTAAACGCAGGTATTAAAAGCCGCGGAAAGTAAATACGCCTACTAAGAAATCCCCGCGGGCGAAAAACGACTATCTTTCGAGGTGGTATCCACCATCATTCCGATGGTGACCGCTCCACGTAACGCCGTCGAGGTCGGCCCCTCCAGTTTCTTTTGGCATTCCAACAAGATTCCACGGATCGAAATGCAGGAAATTGTCCGGCTGCCAGGGCACCTGATGGACTTACGGCCAACTATGTGTCACAATGTCACACATGAAGGAAATCTCAATCCGAGAGCTGCATCGCCGCACCGGTGCATGGGTGCGAGACGCCCGCAAATACGGTTCGATTCTGATTCGTGATCGGAACACGCCAGTCGCTAAGCTGGTCCCGATCAGCGGGGAACCGCCCGTGAATGTCTTCAAGGGCTGGAAGCCGATGAAGAAGTTCGCGGAGGCGCTCGACCGGCCGGTAAGCGGAACACCTGTCGAGGAAATCATTGGCCAAGATCGAAACCGCTGACGCGATCGCTCCCACCTATTTCGATTCCGCGCTCATCGCAAAATTTTATCTGAATGAACCCGGGCGGGAAGCCATACGCGTTTTGGCAAGGAATGCGGGCATCGTGGTGACCTCCGGTATCGCCGTAGCGGAGATCTCAGCCGCGTTTCACCGTAAGTTTCGCGAAGGCGCTGTGGACCATGATGTCTTCAAGGCGCTGCATGGACAGTTCCAACATGACTTAACCAATGGATTGTGGCGCTTGATTGGACCGACTGAGGCGCTGCTCGAACAAGTGCGCATCCTTTTCGTCCGGCTCGATAGATTGGTGTTCCTGCGTTCACTGGACGCCTTGCATTTGGTTACAGCGAGGGCAGAACACTTTGATCGTATCTACTCGAATGATCGGCATCTCCTCGCTGCGTGCGCCGCCTTAGGCCTCGAAGGGATCAATCCAATCCGACAAACATTTCATAAAATAGACTCCTTACCCAAGCTGTAACCAGCTTGACCGCGGTCTGCCATCCATGGCATGCGCCAAACCATCCATGGGGCGCAAAGACCCTTCACCTTGTTTTCATAGAACTTTTGGCACTACCTTAAGAAATTGACGCACCTACACCCGCCTTTGACCAGACAAGACACAAATCATTTCCGTATATTCCAATGCTCAGGTGTTCGGTCGAAGGGACGAGCTTCTCCAGCACTTCCGCGGCGGTTAAATCAACGGCCCGGCGAGATGGTTTTAGTACTTCACAGTTGTGGAGAAGCGCGCAAGTCGGTGGGGTGCCCATGCCCGGCCGCCATAGAGAAATCACTGCTTCCATGGACGCATCTTCCGAATCAACGACATTGAAGAGAACCCGGCTGGTCATGACTCGATCGTTCCAGGGCGCAGCAGGACCCATTGTCACTGAGATCGTCTTCGTCCATGCATCGTGCGCTGAGCGCCCAAAAAGGGCAGTGTTCCTCTTGTCTTCCTTCAAAAGCCCGACGATAAAGCTCAAAACACGATGTCTCGCTTCCTCAACCGCCGCGATATTGAAATCCAATTGCAGATTCGCCAGTTTGGCTGCCATGGCCCCCCCGCTGGGCAGCGGTAGGTTTCCTGGAACAATTGACCAGAGCTCGGTGCCGCCGGTAGCCCGAAAGCTCCTGACCCAGGGCGCCCATTGTGAATTACAAAGCCGCTGATCGACATAATCAGCGGCGCGATCATTGAAGGTGACCCTGGCATCATTAGAGCCCGCGCGTGCCACATATCCACTCCGGGATGGCTGCCGGCCAAGAGCGAACAGTTTCGCACGCTCGTCAAATGCGCTCACAGCCACGCCTTCGTAGGACTCGGGACTCTGAAGATGATCCGCGTCCGATACTAAACCGCAAATTAATTGTCTACTCGGAACATGCCGTAACAGGGCTTTGACATCTTCCACGGTAGGGTGCAGTCGTCTCGCAAGAAGCTCACCATTCGCAAGGGACAGTTGGAATCCGGGGGTCGGAGAGAGTTCCTGCTGCCGATATGGCAAGTCGATAACCAGAGCCGAATTTTCTCGCCGCATCAGAAATGAATGAAAAAATTCCGCTTCACGATGCTCCATCGCCTCGATTTCCTGCGGCGGGGAAATGATGCGATCCTCAAGGAAACAGATCGGTTTCTGGGCTTGAACGAAACTGTCGGGTAGAAAGCAAAAGGCTTCGTCACCGAAGTCCAGGCCCATTTGAACGCGCGGCCAAATCCCGCCGGCCAACGCCATACGCGTCTCAATGTAGGTCACACCGGCTCGGCCAAAATCAAATCTCTGAATCATTCCCTCAACCTCCAGGCACTCAATTCCAGTCTATCGAACCACCGGGATCATTGGGATTTGGATAGATGCGGCCGGTCCTGTTTCCACCCGGATCATATTTTCCGTAGTCCCAGTGAGGCCGGTGGCTGCTATCTAGGCGGGCTATGTCGATGTGCCATCACAATGCAGTTTTGCAACGAGCCGCAAGTAGACCAGTCGCGGCGTCGATGTCGATATCTGCTATCAGCAATCCTTCCTCGCCGTATGGCTGGTAAGCCAGGAGTGTTCCATCTGGACGTGCGACTGCCGAAGTGGTCGGGGAGCCGGGACTGGCGCAATTGACAGTTGCGAAATAGCAGGTGTTCTCGGCGGCACGGCAGAGAGCCGCCTTCTCGTGAAATGTGTTCGCGGGATCGGCGAAAGTGGTTGGCCGGTAAGATCCCGGCTCCGCTTCGTCAAAATGAGGGTGAAACACGACGTGTGCTCCACGCCGTACAGCCCAACGCACAGTTTCTGGATACCGCCATCCCTCATGGCAGATCACGACACCGAATGTCAGGGCACCCGCTTGAAAAACTCGGCGCTCCGAGCCTGGTTTGTAAGGGCCTTCTTCGGAGGGGTCGAGCTGCACCTTGTCCTGAAAGCCCGCAATTGATCCGTCGGCATTGATGACCAACGCGGTCAACCGGAGTGCGCCGTCAACAAACCGTTCCGTTCCGAGAACAACAGTGATGTTTGCCTTTGCGGCGGATTCGGCGATGAGCGACCACGCGCGTTCGAGGAACTTGGCATCGGGAGGCGGTCCAGCTTTGCCGATCCGATAGCCGGGGACGTAGCATTCTGGAAAGCAAATGATCCGTGCGGCCTTGGTTGAAGCCTCGCTCATGGCTTGCGTCGCGAGCGTGATGGACTCCTTTGGACTGGCCGGAAAGCGAACATTGGCGAGTGCGATTCGGACTAGATTCAACCCGCATCTCCCTTCTGGAAAGATTGTGGCAGAACACCACTTCGACCATGCAGTCAACTATTGAGCGCCGCACGTACTGCGTCGCGCACGCGCCGGTCGCTTGGGAATCTCAACCACGCTTTGCGGGCGACAATTCGGTCACCAACCCAAACCGTAAACTCGCCAGCATCTCCGCCGCCAATTTCTACATCAACGCCCAATTCTTTCTTGAGCAACGCCGCTACACGAGCGGCACGCGGCGGGTAAGATGCTCAGGTCAAGCAATGGCGAATCATGATCTTCTTCATGCCCACAGTATACTGCGGCCCGATTTGGGTTGAATGGATGGCCACGCAAGTTAACCATGCTTCGCATTGAGGCCGAAGTACTCAGCGCGACGGGTAAGATGGGCAGGATGTCTTGGCTAAAAAAGGAAGCGGGAGACAAAAATGATGCGGATTACTTGTGTCCCTTTTCTTTGACTGTCAAGTTGATATCGACCATCGGCTCCGGCTCCGTCGCGGACATCTTGATCTGTACATCCTCACTTCTGATCTCTTCGAAATATCCAAGTTGATTGAGCCGTAACAGGGAAAGCTCCCAAAGTGAAGAATTGTATAAAAAATTCTCACGTTAAAGTGCGTGCCCAGACCTGCGGCAGGCGTTGAAGTGATCTTTGGCTTTCGAGGTTAGGCCGCTTTCACTCCGACAGTGCATCCAAGACGCTTCAGAGTATCCAACATGGTTCCGAGCATTCCTGGGATACGCTTCAGATCCTCCCAACTTTTGAACGGCCCATTCTGGTTGCGATAGTCCACGATCTTCTTGGCATGATCCTTACCGAAAATGACAGTTAGTTCGTGTTCGGTTGCGATATTGAGATCAAGATTTTTAAACACAACATCTCCTTTGACGGTAAAAGTTCGTGGGTCGAATTTTTGCGGCTTTGCACAAAAAATACATCGTGGGCGCTCATAGAGCGCCCCTACAGTTGCACACCCCAAGCTGTAGGGGCGGTCTATGACTGTCTATGACCGCCCACGATTTTTTGTGCAAAGCCAATTTTTGCAATCTACCGACCACGTCAGTGCGCCTGGGATACCACCAGTGGATTGCATTGAAGGACGTTGGTTTAGAGATGAGCCTTCTCAAATGCTTACAAGCGGGAGAAGTAAGACGGCATCAAGAAGGTGTATTTTTTCCACGTTGGACATATCGTCTTCTTACCGATGCGTTTCATCTTCCAGGTCCTGATCACTTGCGGATGTCGTGGCTTGTCCATTTCCTCCCCGCGGTCGTTT
>QHWY01000314.1 GCA_003223875.1 Acidobacteriota bacterium
GGCGTCGAGACCTACCTCGACATCATCATTTCTGCCTTACACCAGGCCGGTCATGATATTGCGTTCTGCCATGAAATCGATCAACCGCCCGAGCGTTCGCCCATCCGGTTGCCGCAAGAGGCGCCTTCGTGGTGCGCCGGTCACTTGGGGATCGAGCGTACTGTAGCAGCCTTACGAGAGTGGCGTCCCGATGTGATCTATAGCCACAACCTGGCCAGCGTCGAACTGGAACGGCAGATTCTGCAGATTGCTCCCGCCGTGTTTTTTGCCCATGCGTATCAGGGTACCTGCATCAGCGGAAGCAAAACTTTCACAATGCCGGCGCCCAATCCCTGCCACCGCCGGTTTGGGTGGAAATGTTTTCTCCACTTTTACCCGAGGCGTTGCGGCGGACTGAACCCGGTAACAATGGTTTCGCTTTACCGCACGCAAGCCAGTCGTCTCGCATTGATCAAGCAGTACAACGTGGTGCTCACAAATTCCGACCATATGCGGGCGGAATACATCCGGCACGGTATTCCCACCGGCCGCGTCATCACGGTCCGTTATTGCGTCAAGCCTCTGCGAGCCAATATAGATCAGGACCCCTCCGTTCTGATCGACAAGACCTCATCCAGAAGTGACTGGCGCCTCGCCTTTGCCGGCCGAATGGACGCTCTGAAAGGCGGAAGTCTTCTGCTGAAACTGCTGCCGCTTCTCCGCTCCCGCGCGGCCCGGCCACTGCATGTGACGCTGGCCGGTGACGGTCCCTGCCGGCGCGATTGGGAAGCAATCGCTTTACAAGTGCAGCGCTCAACTGCGGACGTCAACATCGAGTTTCCAGGCTGGCTGACGGACGGCCAGCTTGCGCCATTGTTCGACGCTTCGGATTTGTTCATCATGCCAAGCCTCTGGCCGGAACCCTTCGGCATAGTTGGCGTTCAAGCCGGTCTTCAAGGCTTGCCCGCCGCGGCCTTTGACGTCGGCGGCATTCCCACATGGCTCGTCGACGGCGTAAGTGGGCATCTTGCTCCAGGTGGTCCGCCCACCGCAGAAGGCCTGGTAGAGGCGATTCTGAAATGCCTCAGTAATCATGCTCACTATTCGGATTTGCGAAGAGGCGCCATCGCCGTCGCGCAGCGCTTCACCGTGGAAAAGCATCTGTGGGAGCTCACGAAGATACTGGAAGAGGCCGTGCGCCCGAAATGAAGATCGCGTTTGTCGTTCATGATTATCATCGAGCCGGTGGTCATAGCCGATATGTTGTCGAGCTGGCGGAGCGTTTTGGTCGTGGGCATGAAGTTCACGTGTTCGCAAACACGTTGCCGGCGGATGAGGACACGACAGTTCGCTTTCACCATATTCCGGCATGGAGACTCACGGCGCTTACCACGATTTTGACTTTTCTGCCCGCAACACGATCGATTGCCCGGGGATTCGATATTGTTCACACGCAGGGGTTGAGCAGTCTGCGGGCGAACGTCATCACTTCCCATATCTGCACCAGAGGCTGGTTCAACGCGCGCAAGCGCTTCGAAAAGCGGCTCCCCGCGAAGGATTACATTTTCGAGGCGGCTATCAGCCCGCTCGAAAAGCACCTCTATTCCGATGTTTCGCGGAGCGTTATTGCCGTCTCCGGCAAAGTTCGCCAGGATCTGGCCACATTCTATGGCCGCAGCACGAACGTTGACGTGATTCATCATGGCATCGACTTGAATCGGTTCTCCCCGTCCAATCGCCCGGTGTGGCGTGCGTCTATGCGCTCGCATTTCGGATTTCGAGATTCGGATTTCGTGTTCCTGTTCATAGGTGACCTGCGCAAGGGTGCACCAGTTGCGATTGAAGGCTTGTCTCGTGTGCCCGAGGCGAAGCTGCTGTTTGTCTCGCATTCGCCGCCTGCGTTCTACGCGGAGATTGCAAGGCGAGCCGGAGTGGATGATCGGGTCCTGTTCAGTCCAGCCCTTGATTCCATCGAACGCGTCTATGCTGCCTGTGACGCATTCGTCTTTCCAACGCCCTATGACGCATTTGGCATGGTCATTGCCGAGGCCATGGCCAGTGGACTTCCGGTCATCACCACGCGCGAAGCCGGTGCCGCAGAGTGGATTGCGCCAGGAGTCAGCGGAATCCTTGTCGAGAACCCAACGGATGTCGCCGATCTCGCACGTCATATGGCGCGCCTCCGCCAGAACCCTGAAAGCTGGCGCATGTTTGCTGAGGGCGCTCGTGGCGCCGTCGAACACCATGGGTGGGACTCCGTAGCGCATGACACCATGCGGATATACGAGAAAGTGCTCGCGAGCAGAAACAGGTGACCAAAGTCGCATTTCTGGTCAACGGCGGCTATAACAGCCCCATGGCATACCGCGCGCGCAGCTTCGCCACTCATTTGGCGGATTCCTATGAGATTTGTATTGCGTACCGCGGCAGTAACAAGTTCGCTGCGATTGTGAGCTTTGCGACATTCCTGATCAGGAAGCGGCCAGCCGTCATCTATGTATTCGATATGGCATTTTCGGGCGTGCTTGCGGCTGTTGGGTACAAGAGCTTTGTGCGCACGCCATTCATCGTGGATACAGGTGATTCGATCTCGGCGCTTGCCCGCTCGATGGGCCGCGGACGCATTCAAGTGTGGCTGACGGACTGCCTGGAGAAGCTGTCCTTCCTGTTCGCGGACTGTATTGTGGTTCGGGGTAGTTTTCATCTCGAGTTACTACGCAAGCAGAACATCCGGGCTGAACTGATCCGGGACGGCGTGGATGCGGTCCAGTTCGCTGCCTGCGATGCCACGGAACTACGGCGCCAGAAACAACTGGATGGCGTGCTGACAATTGGCGTAATCGGATCGTCCATCTGGAATGAAAAGCTTCAAATGTGTTACGGCTGGGATCTCGTCGAGGCCGTTCGGTTGCTCAAGAACAAGCCCGTAAAGGGAATTCTCATCGGCGGCGGTTCGGGTGTTTCCCGGCTGGAAGCGCTTTCGAAGGAATACGGAATCGCGAACCAGATGCTGTTCCCCGGTTTTATCCAATACGAACAATTGCCGTTGTATCTCAGCATGATCGATATCTGTTTATCCACGCAGACCAATGATGTTGTCGGTCAAGTCCGTACAACCGGAAAGCTTCCGCTTTATCTGGCATCGGGCCGGTATATTCTTGCAAGCAATGTCGGGGAAGCTGCACTTGTCCTCGATCGCGAGATGCTGGTTCCATACGACGGCGTTAAGGATAAGAGCTATCCTTTCAAGCTCGGCGAACGTATCAATCGATTGCTTGAACGGAAAGGCTCATTCCGTCCATTGGAGAGTCATATCGCGCTAGCTCGGGAACAGTTCGATTACGCGGTATTGGCGAAGCGCCTCGCCGCCGTGATTGAAAGCGTGCTTACCGGCAAACGCTCCTAACTCAATTAGGCGGAGCGTTCACTTCCTCAAAACGAACAGAAGTCCGTAGGCCAAGTCCGGATACCTGGTGGCCCAACGATCGATCATGCGTCTCGCGCGTACACCGATCTGGTCGCCCTTCGCGCCGAGGATCGACCAGCCACTTTCTCTTTCAACCTTAAACGATCGAGCTCGAAACAGGGCCTCCCATTCGCGGCGAGTGGTGATCCGGATGTGATTTAAATCCACCATCAGATCCTCTCTTACCGTTGATGAAGCGCCCGGATAACTCCACGGCGGCTTTCCTACGAGGAGCCGGAGGCGCGATATCCAAAAACCCAGGTTGGGTGTAGTCAGAAGCAGGAAACCTTCCGGCTTCAATATCCGCCATAGCTCACAGAGGAATCCGTCGGTGTCGACAATGTGCTCGATAATATCGGCCGCAACAATAACATTGAATTCCGAATCGGCCGCGGGGCAAGGTTCCTCCCCGATACGCCATGCACGCGGTTGAATGCCGCGGGCCGCCGCCAATTTCAAGGCTTCGTGTGACAAATCGAAACCAATCGCGCATTTAAAACCGGTCGAACGGAACGCTTGGGTTGCCATGCCCGTGAAGCAGCCGACATCCGCAAGAGTTCCACGAGGCCCCAAATCGTGCAGAGTGGAAACCAGGAGATCGATTTTCTCTGATTGCCAGCGAAAGTATTCTTGTTCTTCATCGACCAGATTTGTGAATCGATCTCGATTATGACTGACGTGACGGTCGAGCATTGTTCCGCTCAGTAGACCCATTCTTCCGGTGTCAAGGATGGAAAATGCCGGCGCGCCCGCCGCCTGGTGATAAGCAGCAATTGAAGTTTTAGAAATCTGACAGCGGCACGTGGACCGTCGCAAAGAACGGCCGTGAACGCCATCTTACCAATGAGCGAACGACGAGAAGGGTCCGGCTGGTTCGCAGTTACGGACAAAAGAAAATCCGCAATCCGAGAACGGATCCGCTGGCTCAACCGGTGATCGAGGTACGGAATATTCACGTCAAGCCGGCGCCGTAAGGTCGCACACGTGAACAGAAATGGAGCGAGAACTTTGAATTTGCGTGCCCGGGCGATGACGGTGGTCCAGTCCAAATTGGGATAACGGCGAAGCAGAAGCTGGATATCGCAAAGCCATGACAGACGAACGAAGCGATGGCCGGCAGCGTGAATCGAGAGGTACAGTAGTTCGTCCTCCGGAGCCAGGACATTGGCGGCGATTCCCTGCTCTGTCTGATAAACACATGCGCGCGATAAGAATTCTTCTGCCGGAATGACGACGCCGAAACCGTCTGAAAGAGAAAAATGCAATTCAATGACTGGAGGACAAGACCGGCTCAAAATCGTGTGATAGTGGTACCGTCGAAGGAACCGTTCTTGCGAGTCCTTCGCCGGCCGATATCCGATTGCTCGAAGCGCGTTCGTTGCTCTGTCCAGGTCGTCTTTCGCAACAAGCACATCCAAATCCGCCGACGATCTCATGCGCTGATCAGGGTAGAGCCTTTCACCAAGTACGGGGCCTTTGAGGCAAACAGCTTGGACACGAGCCGCATCGAGTACGCTCAGCACATCCTGAAGAGCCTCTTGGACGTGGGATTGCCAGACATCCCGAATGACCAACCAGCGTTCGGTACGCTCTCTCAGCTCGCCGGGAAGACAGATTCCGGCATCCGTCAAACAACGGTGGAGGTAGCTCTCAACACCCTGAAGAAGGGCCGAACGGAGGATTTCATCCCATTCGTCGACCTCGGCACATAACTGTTTAAAGTGGTCTGGACGATCGGCAGCGGACGAAAGCAGCAATTCCAACATGCGTTCGTCAGATTTTCTGGATTCAAAATGCATCAATGTATGAGCTCGGCTTTTTCCAGCGCGTCAAAGATGCGTGCGACGCTGGCGCCGATGTGTTGTCTGGTCGCATCGTATTCGCGAAACATCACTTCAACGATCTCGGATTCGCTCTTGCCCTCAACGATCCCGCGCCAGATCGCTCCCGCGGTGCTGTTCAATATGTAGTAACGTTTCGTATTGAG
>QHWY01000218.1 GCA_003223875.1 Acidobacteriota bacterium
GGGGTTAGCAATCACTTCGACCGGATCCCCAATCTTGAATACATCTTTGTCGACACCCTGCTGCGCAAACTGAGCGGCTGCTGCGCCTTCGATGGCCCAGCGTTCGACTGCGCCTTTCCCGTCATCGACCTCAACATAAAAGAAAGAGTGCGGCGAACGCAAAGAGAGCTGAACCATTTTTCCTTTGAGCGTTATTTTCTTCTCGACATCGTAGGTTCCGCCAAAGGAGTGGTGAGCTGCCGCGGGATGACTAGCCAGCAGCAACACAACGGCAATCAGCAAACCAGATAACGCTATCTTCATTTCTTCTCCTTTTGGGTGGGTCCTTTATTTTGTGCTTCGCCCTATCCGGCTCGCGCTTCGCGTTTTAAGGCTGCGGTAGACGGCTTCCACGATCTTCGCTGTCGCGCCCGGCTGGCGGCCGTACTCAGGATCGTAGTCCATGGTCGGTTTCGCAGCCTTCACCTGCTCCAGCGTCATACCTTTCTTGATCATGTCCTGGACGCGGTCGCGGATCACCATCAACATGTCGCGATAATAGCCGACGTCGCTCGCATCGCTGATCCATCCGTGCCCTGGGATGATCATCGTACCGCCTTGTGCCATGAATTCGGTGACAGACATATCGACGAGCTTATCCAACGCGTCGATTTCGCCGTCGATGCTGCCGCCTTTATCGACGTCGATTGGAGGATAGGCATCGCTGTTGTACACGTCGCCTGCAACGATGACATCCGAGCGGCGGAAGAAGACGGCGCTGTCCCCGTCGGTAATCGCATTCGGCATATGAAAAAGCTGAATAGCCTGATTGTTGAAGAAGCGGTACAGCGTGTACTTCTCGGAAATGTAGGTTCCGTCCGGAACCCCACCCGCCGTGTCGAGCATTCGGCTTTGAACTTTTTCGTGAGCAACGATCGAATTACCCGATCCGATGGGCCGGAACATCGGCGACTTTTGGAGGCTCGCATTGCCGCCGATATGATCCGTATTGTCGCTCGTATTGATGATCATGCGAATTGCCGGCGCGGCCGATGCATGCGTCGCAGTCCACGTGTCGGAGAATCGCGAAGCCGATTCGGGTTGTTCGGGTGGCTTTAATGTCCGCCCGAGTTGGCGGACGGCTGCTAAAACTTTCGCGCTCGCCGGAGCAGCACCAGAGTCCACCATGACGGCTCCATCGCCACCCATTGAGACTGCGATGTTGCCGCCTCCGCCCGCGATCATGTACACGTTGCCGGCAACGTGTAGCGTTTCGAGATTGTCATAGACCGGCGGCCGCTTGGGTTGGGCATCGGCTAGCTCCGCGACACGCGTCGACGCATCCTTATAAGTAGGTTTCAAGGCGAATTGTGCGGCAGGCGGCACGAGTGTCTTTCCTTTCGCGTGCCATTCCGGATACATCGTTTCAGCCCCGCCTCTCGCCGCCTCCAACGGCGTCTTGTATTTAACGGCGGATTCCGTGAGATATGGATTCTCGCCCAACAGGTAATGCGGCATGCGGTACTTCGCGCCGGGCTGATACTCTTCGGGCTGGCAGGGATACGCGGGAAGCTGCCGCACGGTATCGCGCACATACGTTGCACTGCGAACCAAAGGCTCCGTCAGATAGTCCGGATCGATGACGGTGAATGTCCACTCCAGGTATGGTTCTTCCAGCGAAACATGTTCAATGACTGTTGCACGGAAACTCGACGGCACGCCATTGCGCCGAATGAAACTATCTTTGAGATGGGTGGTGGTGATCTCCAGCGTGTCGCCCTGAAACTTTCCGCTGGAGAAGCCATCCCAGGAATGCTTCGCATATGGTGACGGCGCTTCCCGCCCGTCGAGCCAGATCATTCGCTCCCCGGGAGTTTTCCAATACGATACTCGGTATGCCACAACCCTGCGTGTGATGGGATCGACTTCTTTGTCGATCTGCATGTCGTCCAGCGCCTTCGGTTGATATGTCGGCCCGCGTGAGCGGCATTGGTTGAGCGGGGATGTCGAGTTCCACTCTTCATCGTACGTATCCGCTCGCATGCGCGCCGCATCGTTCAAAGGAAGCCCTCGATAATCTCCGGGATAAGCGCCGGGAGCGCGATCGCGTTCATCTTCCTGGCTGATCCATCGCCAGGTACCGGTCAGATCGGGAGGCGAAGGCGCACCAAACTGCGCAAAGACGGAAGGAGAAGTCGCTGCCGCTAGAAAGATTAGGCCAACGGCAATTCTTAACCGATGAACGGGACTCATGCGGACCTCCGGCAATTATTGGTCGTAGTCTCGACCGCACTGTCAAGCGTTGTCAAGGGTTTTACGGTTCGCACTGAAGTACTTATTTGATTTGACCCTGTATTTGTCGCGATATAGCATTTCGTAAAACTCGGTAAAACCGTGTGGAGAAGGTGACTATGGAAGAACCAATCATCGAGCGTGGCACAGAAGAGAAACGCCCGATCTCGAGGCGTGACTTCATTAAGGGTGTTATTGCCGCGGGTGCAGTCGCTACCTCGGCGAGCTATTTGTTCCGTAGTACTGGGGCGATGTTTAGTCAGTCATCTGCCCAGGGTTCTGTCGAGAGACTGATCACGCTCAATGTCAACGGCCAGATACGCCGCGTCGATGTGATGAACCAGGAAACGCTGGCAATGACGCTCCGTTACAAGCTCGGGTTGACTGGTACGAAACTCGGGTGCGACCGGGCGGAGTGCGGCGCATGCACGGTATTGATTGATGACGTGCCTCACTATTCGTGCTCCGTGCTCACGCATACCGTGCGCAGCCGGAAGATTCTTACGATCGAGGGTCTGGCGAGTCCCAGAGGTGAATTGCACCCGATCCAGCAGGCCGTGGTCGATGAGCAAGGGTTTCAATGCGCTTTTTGTATGTCCGGCTTTGTGATGGCCGCGGTTGGGTTCTTGAAGTTGAATCCGAACCCGACGCGAAGCGAACTGGCGCACGGCATTTCGGGCAACCTCTGCCGGTGCCAGGACTATAACAAGATCCTGACCGCGTTCATGCGCGGAGCGGAGTACATGCGGAGGGCCTGATATGGCTGACAAGGCTGACAATAAACTAATCGGTAAGAATTACACGCCGCCGGATCACATCGCGAAGGTTACTGGAAAAGCGAAGTGGGCCGAAGATTTCCGGGCCGATGGCATGCTCTTCTGCAAACTCCTCCTGAGCCCGATGCCGCACGCACGCGTGAGGAAAATCGATCTCCGGGCAGCGCTTGCGATGCCGGGCGTCAAGGCCATCCTGACGGCCGACGACCTTCCGAAGCTCGACGGACCGGGAGCGGAACGCGCTCTGACGAATGAGCCCTTGTACCAAGGCGAACCTGTTCTTGCCGTCGCCGCCGTTGACGAACTGACAGCCGCCGAGGCCATCGAACGGATCGATATCGATTGGGAACCCCTGCCTTTTGTCGTCGATCCGCTGGAAAGCTTGCGCCCGAATGGACCGAGCGCGCGGCTGGAAGGCAATGTTTGGGCGCCGCCCGCGCCGCGGCCAGCCGGTGCGACAGGCGCGCCACCACAGCCGGAAATCAAAACGCTGAAGTGGACAGCAGAAGATTTTGTGGAGGAAGCAGCGGGCCGTTTGCCCATGGGCAAAGTTCTGGAAGAGTGGAGCTACGGTGACCTGGACGCTGGGTTCAAGGAGGCCGCTCTTGTTCTCGATGAAACGTTCGTCGTCAACGGCTCTCATCACCAAACAATGGAATCGCGAAGTGCGATGGCTTACTGGCAGAACGGAAAACTGCACATCTACTGCTCAACCCAGAGCGTGGTACGCACTGCCGATAACTTATCGCAGTGGCTCGGCATTCCTGCATCGGACATCGTACTTGTCTCGGAGTACACCGGCGGCGGTTTCGGTAGTAAGGGTGGGGGACCCATATCGATGACCATCCCCGCTGTATTGTCCAAGAAAGTGAATGCGCCGGTGATGATGCGGATCAGCAGGGAGGAGGAGCACTATATCGGCCGCGTCCGGACGAATATGACGGGCCGGGTCAAAATCGGATTCCGCAAGGACGGCCGCATCACGGCCATGGACCTGTTCATTGTGCAGGACAACGGTTCTTACGGACGCTGGAATGATTATGCCGGCGCCGGCAACGCGGCTTCGCTGATGTATCAGCCGTTGGCGATGCGCTGGCGCGGTGTGAGTGTCTTCACGAACACTTTCCCGAAAATGCAGCAAAGGTCGCCGGGACCGATGCAGGGCAACGGGATTGTCGAGCCCGTGCTCACGAAGGCCGCGAAGCAACTGGGACTCGACCAGATCGAAATCCACAAGATCAACGCCCCCGCAGGCAAAGCGCCATTCGGGCCGGCCGTGGGGCCGGGCGGACCCAACGGCAAGCGTCCCTACGTCACCAGCGCATTCGTGAAAGAGGCGCTCGACCGTGGCGCCGAGCGGTTCAAGTGGGCTGAGCGCAAGGCGCAGGCGGGTCAGCGTCGCGGTTCGAAAGTCCGGGGTGTCGGAGTCGCTGTGGGACCGCACGGGTCGGGCTCCATCGGCTACGACGGAATCGTGACGATCCGGCCGGACGGGAAGCTCTATGTGCAGTCCGGAGTCGGCAATCTCGGAACCCACTCGATGGTGGACTTGGCGCGAGTCGCCGCAGACATTTTGGCCATGCCGTGGGAGAGAGTGGAAGTGATCTGGGGCGATACGGGAAAGTTTCTGCCCTGGTCTTGTCTTTCGGTCGGCAGCCAGACAACCCACGCGATGACACGGGCCAACCACGCCGCTGCGATGGACGCGAAGCGGAAACTGTTGGAGATCGCCGCCAAAGATCTTGGCGGCTCGCCCGATGAATACGAATTGGGAAACGCGCGCGTGTACCAGCGCGGCAATCCCGGTCGCGGCCTGAGTTATGCGCAGGCCGGCGCACGGGCGATAGCTCTGGGCGGAAAGTACGATGGTCACGAGCTTCCCGAGGACATCCATGATTTTACAAAGCGTTCGGCGAAGGAACTTGCCGGACTTGGATTGATGGGCGTTGCAAAGGATAACTACCCTCGCGACGGTGCGACGTGGTCGTTCGTTGCCGGATTTGCGGAAGTCGAGGTCGACGTCGAGACCGGCAAAACAACGGTCATTGATTACCTGGCCGTGGGTGATGTCGGCACCGTGATCAATCCGCGCAGCCTGGGTGGCCAGCTGCACGGAGGAAGCTGTCTTGGAATCGGGCATGCGCTCTTTCAGAAGATGGTCTACGACCAACACTATGGCATGCCTCTCGCGAAGCGGTTTCACTACAACAAGCCGCTGACCATCCTGGATATTCCGCCGACGCTGGATTGGGACGCGGTCAATCTGCCCGATCCCGAAACGCCCGTAGGCGCGCGGGGAACAGGCGAACCGCCAGTCGGCGCTGGGTATTGTGCGGTGATGAATGCGATTGCGGATGCGGTTGGCGTAGACGTTTTCCGCCGGGGTCCGGTCACGCCCGACGTTATCTTAATGTCGCTCGAGCATGGCCGGCGGATGCACGAGCCATTGAAAGCGCATGTTTAAAGCTTTGGGCACAAGTGAATTCAGGCGAGAGGGACTGCCCTCCTAAGTTAGGAGGGCAGTACAAGGAACCACCCCGCCGCGCCACTCGCTGCGCTCGGGCGCGGCACCCCTCCTAACTTAGGAGGGGAGTAAGGAGAAATAATCATGGCCGTTATTCACGACGTGATGCCGTCATTCGGACTGTATCAGCCTGCCTCTGTGGCTGACGCGTTGAACCTTCTCGACCGGCACGGGCGCGATGCCTGGATCTTGGCGGGAGGTTTGGACAGCTTTGATTGGTTGAAAGATCGCATCAAGCGGCCCAAAGCCGTGGTGGATCTGAGCGGAATATCCGAACTCCAGGGTATCCGTGAGTCCGGCGACGGCCTCGAGATCGGCGCGATGACGACGCTGACGGAAGTTGTGCGGCATCCAGCGGTACGCGAGCGTTATAGTTTGCTGCTCGAGGCTGCCGAACACGCCGCGTCACCCCAGATTCGGAACCAGGGCACGATCGGCGGTAACGTCTCGCAGGACACGCGATGCTGGTATTACCGGACAGGCTGGTTCTGTTACCGCGCGGGTGGAAACATCTGCTATGCGGACACGCCGACCGCAATGAACCGGGAACATGCGATTCTTGGCGCCGATCGCTGCGTGGCTGTCAATCCATCGGATACGGCTCCGGCGCTGATCGCACTCGATGCATCGATGGTCGTGCGCTCCAAGAGCGGTGAGCGAGTAGTGCCCGCGGAGGAGTACTTCATCGGCCCGGGAACGGATATTACGAGAATGACCATCTTGCAGCCGGGCGACTTGCTTACAGCCATTCGCATCCCCGGTACGTGGGGCGGTGCCCGTTTCTACTTTGAGAAGGTGCGGGACAGAAACGTATGGGACTTCGCCTTGGTAAGCGTGGCATCGGCGATGTCGGACAACGGTGAGACGATTGAGCGTGTCCGCATCGCGGTGAATGGCGTAGCTGCGCGGCCGCTGAGATTGCGCGCAGTCGAAGACGCGGTCCGAGGTAAGGCGCGCAGCGAGGAGACGGCGAAGCTGGCTGGAGATCTGGCGATTCAGGGCGCCTTGCCGCTTCAACATAACGCATACAAGGTTCCGCTGATGCGGAACCTCGTGAAGCGCGCAATCCGGGGCGCCGAGGGGGCGTGATGGATATTCTGACTTGGGGTCACAGCCCTTGGGGCGAGCGCATTCTCGCCCATATTTCGTGGAACCTCTTCTGGGCGTCATTATTCGCAGGCATCGTGTTTTTCGTGGCGCACGCCAGTTATATGGTGCTTTCCGCTCATCGCAAGCGCTCGGCCGCAGAAACGGATGCGCTGGAAATCGAGCACCGGGATTTGCCTCCTCAGATTGTTCGGCATTCGTTGGCCGCCCGCCTGTTTCACTGGGTGATGGCAGGTGCGATGTTCGTGCTGCTGTTCACGGCGTTTCTCCCTGTGGCTGGCATTAAGTTCCCGTGGGTGACCTGGCATTGGATGGCAGGTCTCGTACTGGCGGGTTCAATCCTCTTTCACATCATCCATGCGAGCGTGTGGCTGGACTTCTGGTCCATCTGGGTCGGGCCCAAGGACATTCCGGAATTCAGAGCGGAGATCCTGCGCGAACTAGGCCACGATGTTCCCGGGCCAAAACCGGGCAAATACCCACTCGGCAATCGCCTCTACCATATGGCCATCGTCCTGGCAGGTCTCGCGGTGGTGATCAGCGGCATCACGATGATGGTTCGTGTCCGGACTCCATTCTTTACGCGAAATCCTTATCTCTTGCGCGACACGACCTGGGGACTCGTATACGTCACGCATGGACTGGCAGGCGTGGCCCTGGTCGGGCTCGTGATTGCGCACGTGTACTTCGCCGTGCGCCCTGAAAAGTGGTGGATCACCAAGTCGATGCTTCTCGGCTGGATTACGCGGCGGCAATACCTTGAACATCATGACCCGCATCGATGGGCTGTCGAATCCATTGCCGCGAAAGCGGAGGCCCAGCGGTCGGGTCAGTGAATCCCCGAGCCATTCTGGCCGCACACTGCAATACGATTGAAGAAACTTACGAGTTCATGCTCGCCTATGCCGCGCAAGGCCTCAGTGGGGATGCGGGAAGTCCTGCAGGAGGCCAGCTCCGCCCGTTCTTGAATCGAGCTATCGGGGCCCTTCCCGAACTGACTGGTGTGTTCAGAACAATCATCCGGGAAGAAAACCTGGAGCCGGCTGAAAAGTACCACGCGTTTCTCGCCGTCATGGAGCGCGATGCGCGAGACGCACTCGCAGCCATTCAAATCGTTATTTCCCAGCCCTCAATCAGCAGTCAACTGATCGACAATTTGAATGCGTCCATTCATCTGCGGGCGCTCCTCACCGATCTCTTCCTCATTGATGAAATTGTAAAGACCCTGCCGGGACCGCCCGCGGGATCGGATAATCACTAATCGTCAGCGTGACGAACTTCTGTCGCGGTGGACAGTCTCCGAGCGTTCGAACAATATGGAGGGGTCGGGCTGAACCAACGGCCAGCTCTGCAGAGTTTTAGGACCGATTCGCTTACTTCGGACGCGTATTCTCGATGTACTTGTTATTTTCGCAGATCGCTTCCCCGATCTCTTCACCGGGAGCCAGCGTCCAAACCATGTGAAGCTGCCAAGGCTTGGTGAGTGTACCGGAATCTTCGATAGAGACATCGATATTCAGGTGGGCGAGATCGGGACGGCGATAGCGCTCGACCATGTGCAACATTTCGGTGTGCGGTAAAAAGGCGGGGAGCCAACTTCTGTCGTTGACGCCGATGGTATCAATTACCAGAGTGTCTCCCTCCCACCTGCCGATAGAATGTCCGCGCCATGTCGGATCGGGATCTGCGGGATGCTTACGACCATCTAAAAAGATCTGGCGAAAACCGCCCTCAAACTCAAACAACTGCAATATTAGGGAAGGAGTTTGAACAATCTTGTAGGGCAGCGGGGCGCTAGGAAAGATTTCGCCGGGTAGACAGTAAGCGGAGGGCAAGTCTTTAAGGTTGTTCGCGAATCGTTGCTTCTGGACAGCAGCCGCCCACGGAAGCAGGGCTGGCTGTTCGGGATTCGGATCAGGACTTCCATTCCACACGCCTGAAAGATCGGGTTTACCGTCCGAACTGCGAGGTGCAGGTCCGGAAAGCCCGGCATATCGATTTCGTAGGGTTAGAAATGTGTCATCCCCAACCGTTCCCAAGTTGATCGGCCACTCCAACCGGATATCAGCCGTTAACCTCTGGCCTGCTTGCAAACGAATGTCTTTCTTTGCGTACGGCGCAAACGTGAATCCGGTCGCGGGCACATATAACTCGTACGTTGCGGCCGGTAATTCCGAGAACGTGAAAGCTCCCGTGCGGGTACTCTCTGTTTTGTAGACGGTTCCCGTTGCGATGTGCTTGGCCTGAACCTGCACCCCTGCAACTGTGGCTTTATCGGGATCGGTGACCGTTCCCGTAATTACGCCGCGACTATTCTGTGCGAATGCCACCGGACCCAACACCAACAGAGTGAAGACGAATGCGCTAAGTACCATGGGGGCTTCGGCCAACCTGTTGGCTTTGTGAGTATTTTGCATGGCGATTATGCGTGGGTATTCTAGCCGACCATATCACCGATCGCAAAATCCGGACACCTCCGCTGACGCTGGAATCAGGAAGAGCGATTTCCAGTCAGGACCATGAAACGCCGTTGCTGTGGGGGAAATGAATCTGCTATGTGCACGTCGCCCGTGAGGCAAAGGAGGCCAAATTTTGACTCAGCCCAATCCGCCTGGAGAACAGCAATGGGTTCAGCCCTTCGGAGATCAACCGAGTGACGAAGCTGGTGGAAGAATACCAGCAAGAGCTGTGAAGGAAGTGGTATGCGTTCTTCAATCCTAAGAGATCGGGAAGCTCTAGCACAGAAGGTCCGCGTCACCGCTGACGAACTGGCCGTCGATTTGGTTGACGGAACAGTCTCCGTCCCCGTACATTGGTACCCTCGCCTTGCCAACGGCTCACTTGCTGAGCGGCAAAACTGGCAGATCATTGGGCGGGGCGTCGGGATCCACTTGCCCGACCTGGACGAAGACATCGCGGTAGAAGATCTGCTGGCAGGTCGACCCTCTGGCGAATCGCAATCCTCTTTTCAAAGCTGGCTCGAGTCCCGCCAGTTGCTGGCTAAGCGCTTGCAGCCGCCGGGCGCGCCGCGCGAGATTCGGCGAAATCGCAAGCGTGTCGGCGCGCCCGCGGCTGAAGCGGAGCGTTAGACGGATCTGTGGGCGTCGAAAGCGCACCAGAAAGAAATGAGCGGTGCGACAAACAGATCGGCGCTCCTGAATACAGGATTAGGAGTTCCAGTGGAACTTTGTCCTGACGCCCCGGGGGACAATGATCTCAGCCCCGGTACTTGGACCCGTCGTCACCGCTCGCAAATAGTTTCCGACAGGAATTTGGTGAAGTCAAGTTCCAAGGAGGACGTCAGCGACGAATACGCTGGTCTGGGCACCGTCGAGTCTGGCCCATCCAATCCAAAGCATCAGCGGACCGTGTGGCGAATCCAGAGCCAGGTCCGCCGAAGATCGGGAATGCGTGACTGGCCGTGGCAGTGGCAACATTGAGGGTGGGCCATTTAGGGGCGCCGCGACAGACGAGGACTCACTGTCGAATCCTTTCCGGCCAGGCGAGCGCGAATTCAGTTTGGTTCGAGAGCGTGGGTCCATTAAAGCGTTGTCAAGGGTTTTAGGACTACGCTTTCAGCGACTCCGCCAGCGCGATGGTCTGGCGAGCGCGATCCACGATCGGCATGTCGAGGAGCTGACCGCCGAAGGCGATGGCGCCCTCGCCGCGGGCTCGAGCATCGTCGAAGGCCTGGACGACGCGGCGGCAATAGTCAACTTCTTCTGCAGTCGGTGTGAAGGCGGCGTTCACTTCAACGATTTGGGCGGGATGAATCAGCGACATGCCGGAGAATCCGAGGCGCCGCGATTGGAGCGCAAACTTCTTCAGACCTTCGAGGTCCTGGAAGTTCGGCCAGACCCCGTCCACCGCTTGGACGTGGGCGGCCGCCGCCGCCGTGACCATTGCAGATCGAGCGTAGATGAGATCGACGGCTTCGCCTTCGCGGCGAAGCGGAAGGCTGAGCTCTCTGGAAAAATCTTCGGCTCCGAACATGAGTCCAATGACGCGAGGTGATGCCGCGGCGATAGCGTAGGCATTGAACAAACCTTTGGGGCTTTCCAGCGCGAGAAGCAAGCGGACACTTCCCCGAGCCATTCCCATCCTCGGTTCGCGCTCATCGAGAATTTTTTCCACAACTTTGACTTGTTCGGGAGTCTCGACTTTCGGAACAGCCAGGCCTTCCAGAGCCGGCCGGATGACGTATTCGACGTCGGCGTTCATCCGCTCGTGCCCGACGGCGTTGATGCGCACGTAACGCACGGGAGTGCGGTATGACGGGTTTTCCTTTATCTGGGCGGCTATTCGATCCAGTGATTCCGCAATTTGCTTGCGCGCGGTTTCCTTGGCGGCGGGAGCGACGCCGTCTTCGATATCCAAAAGGATAGCATCCACCGGCAGCGCGATAGCCTTGTCGATCATCTTCTGCCGGTCGCCGGGCACAAACATCCAGGAACGTAGTAGTGCAGTTTTGTGATCCATAATAACGACACCTTTCGCCACAAAGAGGCACACCACAAGAGGATTTTGTGTGATTTGTGCCTTTTTGTGGCTAATTCCCCTCTAGTATGACTTGGGCATCCCGAGGACATTCTGGCCCAAGAACGCGAGAACCATGTTGTTGCTGACCGGCGCCGCAACAAGCAAACGAGTCTCGCGAAACTTTCTTTCGATGTCATAGTCGCGGGCGAAGCCATATCCTCCGTACGTCGACATGCACACATCGGCAGCTTCCCAAGCGGCCTCGGACGCCAGCAGCTTTGCCATGTTCGCCTCGGCTCCGCATTTTTCGCTGCGATCGAACTTGGCCGCCGCTGTAAATCGCATGAGATCGGCTGCTTCGACGTGAGCGTACGCTTTTGCGATAGGAAACTGTATTCCCTGATTGGTACCGATCGGTTTTCCAAACACGACGCGGTTCGTCGCGTATTTCGACGCGCGATCAATGAACCAGCGGCCATCCCCGATGGATTCGGAAGCGACTAGAATCCGTTCCGCATTCCATCCGTCGATAATGTATCGGAACCCTTTGCCTTCTTCCCCGATCCGGCTTTCAACCGGTATCTCCATGTCTTCGAAGAAGACAGTCGTTGTGTGGTGATTCACCATGATATCCAGCGGCTGAATATCCAGACCCTTTTTGACCTCTCGCATATCGACGAGAAAAACGGAAAGGCCTTGCGTTTTGTCTTTCAATTCCTCGTAAGGCGTGGTTCGCGCCAGCAGAAGCATCAAATCGGAATAGTGCGCGCGCGATATGAAAATTTTTTGACCATTGACGATGTACCGGTCTCCTTTGCGGACGGCGCGTGTTTCGATCCGCGTGGTTTCGGACCCGGCATTGGGCTCGGTTACGGCGAAGGCCTGCAAGCGAAGCTTGCCTTGCGCGATGGCAGGCAGGTAGCGGCTCTTTTGTTCGTCGCTTCCATGACGAAGCAGAGTGCCCATTGTATACATCTGCGCATGGCAAACGGCGGAGTTGCCTCCCGACCGGTTGATCTCTTCCAAAATGATGCTGGCTTCCGTGATCCCCAGTCCCGCTCCTCCATATTCCTCCGGTATCAGAGCGGCGAGATACCCGCTCTCGGTGAGCGCACTTACAAATTCCTGCGGATACTTCTCGTGCTTATCAACATCTTGCCAATATGTGTCTGGAAAATCCTGACAAAGCCTGCGTACTTCCTCACGAATAGACTGCCGCGCTTCTTGTACCGACGCGGATGACTCCATACTCTTCCTCCGAACATCGAGTAATATAAAGGCCGCCAATTATAAATCATTGGAGGATTCAATGCCTGTTAAGCCCGGTTGGGAGGGTCGCTATTTCGAAGATTTCGAGGTTGGCGATATTTATCGTTGCCGCCTCGGAAGAACCGTCACGGAGAACGACAACATTTGGTTTACTCTCCTCACCAACAATACCAATCAAATTCATTTCAATAATGAGTATGGAAAACGCACCGAGTTTGGGAAATGTTTGATCAATAGCGCGCTCACACTCGCGATTGTCGCGGGTATGGGCGTCGCGGACGTCAGCGAGAATGGATTCGCTCTCGGATGGGATGAAATTAAACTGCCGAATCCTCTGTTCGCGGGTGACACGCTTTACTCGGAATCGGAAGTTTTAGAGAAGCGCGAGTCGAAATCGAAGCCGCAGTGGGGCATTATCAAGGTGCGAACCCGCGGCATCCAGCAGGAAGGAAAAGTTGTCATCGACTACGCACGCAGCGTGATGGTGTGGAAGCGCGCTCACGCGCCCAAACAGCAACTCTTTCCGGAAATCCGCTCCTGATGCCGGACGATCGGCAGAAAGACATCCCTCGCGCGCTTTCCGGCGTGCGGGTTTTGGCCCTGGAAGTCTCCGTGGCCGGACCGCACTCGACTCGGATTCTCGGCGACATGGGAGCGGAGATCATCAAGATCGAAAAGCCGGGAACAGGCGATTTGATTCGCAACTGGGATTCCGTGGTACGTGGCCTCTCGTCGGGTTACGTCTGGCTCAACGGCAACAAGCGAAGTTTTGCCATTGACGTCAAAAAGAAGGCCGGGCTCGAAGCGGTCCAGCGTCTGGCGGATCGCGTCGATGTCGTCTTGGAAAACTTCGCGCCCGGTGTTGCTGACCGGATGGGGTTGGGAGCAGCCGAGCTTTGCGCGCGTAATCCGCGACTCATTTATTGTTCCCTGTCCGGTTACGGCCAGGATGGTCCATACCGCGACGTGAAGGCGTATGACTTGTTGATCCAAGGCGAAGCCGGTATCATTGCAACCACCGGTTATCCCGATAAACCCGCAAAGGTCGGCCTCCCGATTATCGATTTGGCTTCGTCGATGTATGCCACTGTGGGAATTCTTTTAGCTCTGTATCAGCGCGAGAAGACGGGTATCGGACAAGTCATCGACATCTCGATGTTCGAATCCGCCGTTGCCTGGCTCGGATATTTTCCGCATCACTACTGGCATCAGGGCGAAGAACCCGAGAGGGTCGGCATGCGCCATCACTACGTGACACCATACGGTCCGTATCTGGCGAGTGACGGAGTCTATGTCAATCTCGCTGTCGCTACGGCGGTCGATTGGGAGATTTTTTGCCGGCAGGTTATCGAGCGTCCCGACTTATTGGGGGATGCGCGATTCAAGACATCGGAAGCGCGGCGGAAGAATCGCGGAGCATTGGAAGAACTGATCGAAAAGATTTTTCTGGAGCGTCCGCATCAGGAATGGATACACCGGCTTCGCGAAAACCATTTGCCGTACGGAGAAGTGAAGGGCGTTGCAGAAGTTCTCGCGCATCCTCAAGTGATCGCGCGGCGGATGATCCGCGAGATGGAATCGCCGGTGGGACGAGTTCCCGTAGTTGCCAGCCCACTGCGGCTATCCAATAGCCCGCCGCGGCTTGATCGCATTCCGGCACTCGGCGAGGACACGGTAGCGATACTGGGCGAGATTGGATACAGCGACGGCGAAATCGAAACGCTTCGCCGTGATCACGTGATCTGAAACAGGTGGAACAAAAGCAAATCGCGTTGTTGATTGTGGTAGCCGGCGTTATGCCGCTCGTGTGGGGCTGGTGTGTGCATTGGCTGATCCTGAAGCTGTGGCCGCAACGCCGCCCATGGCAAAGATCCGAGGACACTCGCGCCGCGCCTCCTCTCGATTATCAAATCTAAACTCCCATCGATGTCACCCGAATTAGTTGAGTTCTTTCGGCTCGCTCCCTTGGGCCTGGTCGTTGGAGCATTCGGTACGCTGGTGGGCGCCGGCGGGGGCGCCGTCATGGTGCCGGTTCTGCTCGTCCTGTTACCGCACCAGACGGCCGCCAATGTCACTGCAATTTCTCTGGCGACGGTTTTCTTCAACGCATACTCCGGTACCGTCGCCTACATGCGAATGGGGCGGGTGGACTACCGTCTCGGTGTTCTGTTTACGACGGCGAGTCTGCCGGGCGCGGTTCTGGGTGTCGTTCTGGTGCGCCAGATGCCCCGAAACGTTTTTGACCCCATCTTTGGCATCCTGCTTCTAGGAATCGGCGTGTTCCTTTTAGCGAATCCTCTCGGCACGACATCAGTGCCCGGATATTCCGCTTTCGATGATACTGGCGAACGCCGTCGGACGCTTTTGGGTTCGATCGGCAGCGCTTACATCGCGGTGCTATCGAGCTTGATGGGCATCGGCGGTGGGATTATCCACGTTCCATTTTTGATTCGGGTCCTCAAGATTCCGGCCCACAACGCAACAGCAACGTCGCACTTTGTGCTCACGTTTGTGGCCCTCACAGCCACAATCACGCATTTGGCGATGGGCGAGTTCAATGAAGGCCTGCCGCAGACGATGTATCTGGCGGTGGGAGTCATGATGGGAGCTCCCATTGGGGCCGCGATCTCGACGCGGCTCCACGGCTCCATCATCGTGCGCCTGCTTGCCATTGCGCTGTGCCTGATCGGACTACGTCTGTTGGCGCGAACATTCCCCTCCTTGTGAATGGAAGTGGCCCAAAACTAGGTGATGTCTTTCCTCCATGCTCTCCGTTACCGTCTGGCCTACGAAGCGACTCTGGTGAGCGACGTCCTTGGCTCGGACTTTTCACGAACTCGGAGCCGCTCCGACGTTTCCAACACACGCCTTCACCAAACTTCAACTTTCCCATCCATAGCCCGATCGAATCCTCAGCCCTCTTACGCGTTCAGCCAGGACTTTTCGAATGCCGGGCTGGGTTATCATGTCGCATATGGGTCTTTTCTACGTCGGCTGCAAAGTCATTAATCCTCGAACTGCCAAATCAGTAGTCGTACGCAAGGTGATGGTCGACACTGGCGCGGAGTCCACCTGGATCGATAGTGCTATGTTGGCCAAAGCCGAGATCGAGCCGCGCAAGAAAGACCTTCAATTCCAAATGGCGAATGGACAAATCATCACACGCTCGGTCGGTTATGCTGTCTTGAAGGTAGACGAGGCGGAAACTGTAGATGAAGTCGTATTCGCTCAAAAGGGTGACCTCCAACTGCTGGGCGCCCGCGCGCTTGAAGGACTGAATCTGAAGGTGGATTCGCGCAGAAAGAAGCTCGTGGCAGCGGGTCCCATCGTGGCTGCCTCGGCCGTTCCTCCACGATTCGGAAAGTTGATCCGCGTTCCTCTACAACAGCCAAAGCGTCGGCGGAAACCAGCCAACAAGGGTTCACGAAAAGTTCGAGAGACTGGCAAAGGCGGAGCTTAGCAGGGACATACCTCGTCGAGCGAGCGCGCACAACGTTCTTACGAATGACGACCAGGATTGCAAACGAGTCCGCTTAACCGAGCAGCTCCTCGACAGTGAAGGTCACTTCCGGAAATGCGCTAGGAGAAAACGACTGCCCACGCTGAAATGTAAGACACGTTTTGTACCCGTTGCCACGCGGGTCACGAAACACGAGAATCACGCCCTCGCGGAGATTCTCGATCCACAGTTCCCGGACGCGGGCGCGGGCATACAGCGACATCTTACGGTTGCGATCGTAGGAAATAGTGCTATCGGAAACTTCGATCGCGAGGAAAGTATCCTCGGACGAGAGCCACTTTTCAGCATAGAAATCCGCCCGCGGCTTCGCGAGC
This sequence comes from Acidobacteriota bacterium, assembly GCA_003223875.1. GTDB lineage: Bacteria > Acidobacteriota > Terriglobia > 20CM-2-55-15 > 20CM-2-55-15 > 20CM-2-55-15. The sequence goes on from QHWY01000218.1 coordinate 16,261, forward strand.
ACGATATCGGGCTGCGGCTCCGTATAACGACTCAATATAAGCGGATTCTGTACGCTGACCATGGCCTTGCCGGCGAGCCGGCTCGTAAAGACTGCATTGGCCCGATTGACACAGGCAATGTGCCGAATTCCCGGCGGACTCATCTCGATGATCTCGCCTTCGATAAGTTCCAAACGAGCTTCGGGATGGAAAATTCCGGCTTCGGCCATACGGTGATACTCGTCCACTGTGAAGAGCTTCTTCGTGACCTCGGTTTCCATAGGACCTCTGATGAAAAACAGTATCGCATTGGTTTTCCGGAATGGAAACCAATGCAATGTGTGTGCCGGCGTAAGTTCCTGATATGCCGTCCATCGACGGCACAATCGCCGATAAATTATTCGCGAAATCGCCGACTTGCCGACTTCAGGTGTGATCGACCGCTCCACGCTACCTCCGGAGCATTCGATGGGAAATCCGCTTGAGTCCTCTTTTCGGTTCTGATAGCCTCCTCGGCTTTCCGAGACGGAAGACCATGGCTGATAAGGTAAAGACGGTTGCCGAGGTTGTTCAGACGGTCCCCGACGGTTCCCACATCGCGTTGGGTGGGTTTGCGATCAACCGATGCAATATCGTGGTCGCGCATGAATTGATCCGCCAAAGAAAGAAGAATCTCACGTTGTCGCAAGGCGTCGTTGGCCTCGATACGGACCTGCTGGTTGGCGCGGGTTTGGTCAGCCGTCTGATCATGGGTGGAGGTTCGCTCGATCGATTCGGGCCGGTTCATTGTGTCAACCGGGCGCGCGAAACGCGCTCAGTCGATGCGCACGATTACAGCAGCCTCACCATCTGTTTCCGATATCTGGCCGGCGCATTGGGTCTCTCATTCATTCCAGTTAAATCCCTTCTGTCTTCGGAAATACTCGAGCGTCTGGAAGCGGGATCGGCAGCGAAGGACATTAAGCGCATGAAATGTCCGTTTACCGGCGAAGATTATCTTCTATTGAGGTCCCTGAATCCCGACATCTCGTTCGTCCACGTCCAGATCGCCGACCGCGACGGAAACTCGCAGATTCATGGCGCCCGCTGGGAGAATGAGGAACAGGCGAAGGCCGGCCGCCGCGTGATTGTGATCACCGAGGAGCTTGTTCCGACCGAATACATCCAGCGATATCCCGAACAGACGATCATTCCCGCGCACCGGGTTGAAGCAGTCATCCATCAGCCGTATGGCGCCCATCCGACCGCTGTGTTTCAGTGTTATGACTACGATGCGGATCACCTGAAGCTTTATGTCAACCATTCCAAAACGATCGAGCGTTTTCCCGAATACGTGAATACCTACATTTGGGGAACCAAGAATCACTGGGAGTATCTGGATAAGGTTGGCGGCCTCCCGCGCATGAACGAACTGAGGGCGGATCGCATTCTGGGTTACTGAATAGCCACAAAATTCACAAAATTTTTGAGTCTTTTGTGCCTTTTTGTGGCTCGTGTTGCGTTTCATAAATAGCTTTACCATCGCCGATGGGGCTTGCGAGGCGAGGTCGAGGAGCGATGAGGAGGCGATGCTCATTCATCGCCGACGAATCGCGACGACGAGATCGCCCGCAACCCCCATCGGCCCTCCGGGTTGCGGCGGAACGGCCCCGTCTTCGTTGTCGCTCCTCGGTTACAATGAATGAGCATTGCGCCCTCGTCGCTCCTAGAATCCGGGGCCGTTGCGCTCGCAACGATGGTAAAGCTATTTATGAAACGCAAGACTAGATTTGTTCAAGCAGGAGGAATTTTATGGGCGAAATTGTCGCCGCATTCGGTACCGTTCATGCGCCGCAGTTGATGATCCGGCCGCCCGACGAGGATCCGCAGATGCTCGACGCGAGCATCGCGGCTATGCGTGAGCTTGGAAAAATCCTGGACGACACCAAACCCGATGCCATGGTGTTTCTTGGTAGCGATCACCTGGAAACGTTCTCCATGAACTGCATTCCGACATTCGCCATCATTGGCGGCAAACGGGCGATTGCAGAATTTTCGGGCCGCAATTACGAACTGCCGATCCATACGGAAATGGTCGAAGATCTTCTCGACAAGCTTATCCATGAGGGGTTCGACGTCGCGTACTCGGAAAATGCGGTACTCGGCCACACATATGCTGTCCCTTTTGAATACCTGATTGAAAAACGCAATATTCCTATCATTCCTTTACACACCAATGTCTACATGCCCCCGTTGCCTACGGCGCAGCGCTGCGCCAGCTTGGGACGCGCCATCGCGAAGGTCATCCGTGGACGCCGCGAAAGAGTGGCCATTATCGCAAGCGGGGGGATGTCTCATTATCCCGGCACGAGTAAATATGCGAAGCCGGAGTTCGAATTCGATCGCTGGATGATTGCGCAACTCGAAATCGGAAATATGGATGCCGTGCTGAACCTGACGCCGGAACAGTTGGATGAAACCGGCAACACGGAGATGCTCAATTGGTCCATCATGCTCGGAGCAATTGGGCCGGTTCCGGGAGAGCTGCTGCAGTACACGCCGACCTGGCATCACGGCCATTGCATGATGCGTTTCATTCCGGCGAGGCAGCGAAGAAAGCCGGTTCAAAAGGTTGGGCAAGAATATGGAGGTTTCCGATTCAAGAACCAGGGCTTCCAGTTTTATAAACATCCGCCGGCGTCGGCCCAGCAGCTCAATCGCCTGCTTTTCGATCTGCGCCAGAACATGCCGCTTTGCCAGCGCATCCTGGAGAATTTCGACGCTGTCGCCGACGAGTACAACCTGGTCCCCGAGCAGCGCAAAGCAGCGCGGGGACTCATTGAAGTGGGCGGGACAAAGGTCGTGAGCGAATATGTTCCCGCCATGGTCGAAGTGGGCGCCCATCCGCTTTCCGCGCTCATGTCCCTGCTGACGATTTATCCGATTGCCCGGAAGGCTGGGAAACTCCCCTCCTAAGTTAGGAGGGGTGGCTGCGAGGACCGCGAAGCGCGAGCCCGCGCGAAGCGCAAGCGCGATAGCGCGCAGGCTCAAGAAACAGGGCGAAGCCTCAAAAAAGTCCGAGCAGACGGGGTGGTTCCGAGTGGGAACCACCCCGCCTCGCTACGCTCGGCACCCTTCCTAACTTAGGAGGGGTATTGCTCCCTAGTGGCCAGCCGGAACTCCCACCTTCACAGCGCCAATTTCCGTCACGGTGCTGCCGATGTGACGGCGGATGACAGAAAGTGAAATGAAGACGACCACCATTCCGATTGCAAAGCTCGAGAAGTATGCCGGCGGACCACCCCGATCGAGCGCGAAATTCCCCGTGTACGAAGCCAGCACATTTCCGATACGTCCAACGGCAACAGCGGTACCGATTCCCGTACCCCGGATTTCGGTGGGATAGACGTTCGCTGCAAGCGCGTACATCGTCGTCTGTACCGCGTTGAGCGTACCTCCCAAAAGAATCAGCATGAGAAGCAACGGCAGGCTCTGCGGATCGAGCGGCATGGTGGCTACGATGAAGCCGCTTGCGACACCAACAGCGGATAACCCCAGCATCGTGATCCGTGAGCCGAATCGCTGAATGATGAGCGCGCCGAGGATCGCTCCGGCCACACCGCCAATATTCCACCAACCTAGTGCATTGCTTGCAGCGGGCTGGCTGAAGCCCGCAGCTGTCAGCGTAGCGACCAGCAGCAGAATTCCCACGTAGTTCACCAGCAGGCAGAAGAAGAACGAGCCGAAGAGGCCAAGCGTGTCACGCCGGAATTGGGGAACGAAAAGATCCCGCATCGACGCGTGCGATTTTTGCACCTGACCGGTGCCCGCCTCGACGAAATTCGCATCCGCGGGCGCGTCGTGGCCAAGCCTGCGAAGTAAAGCGATCAACTCCGGCCATCGCTCGCGGCGGCTGGCAAGATATCGGGGAGATTCGGGCAGAACTTTAAACAACAAGACAGCAAGCACGATCGGTATGATGCCCCCCAGGACAAACAGCGTCCGCCATCCATAGATAGGAAGAATCCAGGCCGAAAGAAATGCAGCCAGAGTGCCGCCGAGCGGTATACACACGATCGTTAGCGTCACGGCAAACGGACGCTGACGGCGCGGCACATATTCCGAAGACAATGCCGCGGCATTCGGCATCGCTCCGCCCAGTCCTAAGCCGGCCAGGAAACGCAGCGCCCCCAAAAGCATGACGCCGTTAACGGTAGAGATTGCGAGGGTGAGCGCAGCGAACGATAGCATGCTGAACAGAAGCGCCGTCCGGCGGCCGATGCGATCGCCCAACATTCCACCGACCGCGCCGCCGATCATCATGCCAAAAGGACTCAAGGCAAGAACCGTCGAAAACGCACCGCGCGGCAGCGACCATTCTTTCATGAGCGATGGAACTGCATTGCCGAGCAACTGGTTGTCGACGCCGTCCAAAATGATGGTGAGCGCCGTGCCCAGGATCAGCAACTTCTGATACGTACTCCAGCGCCCTTCGTCGATCACATAGCCAACATCGATTGTCTTCATAATGGCTTCATAATGGCTTCCTAAATTCTTCCCTGCCGCCGCAGAGTTTACAACAGAATGGGATAGAGGCTTTATAATCGTTCCGATGAGAACGGACCCAAAACCAGTCGGAGTCTTATCGATTATTGCGGCTCTGCTGACGCCCAGTTGATGAGTGCTTCCGCAAGTCCTGGCAGGACTTGGTTTAGTCGGATTGTTGAGCGCCGGTTGCCTGTTTTGGCTCGAGCGTCTGCAGCCGCTGTTTTTCGGAGTGGCCGTTGCGACGCTCGCATATCAGGTATGGGCGGTCGGCAAACGTCCGCCCTCGATGCGGACATGGGGGATGAAAGCGATTCTTGGCGTCAGCCTGGCACTGAACGGATTGCTCATTGCCGGGTGGATTGTCATAAGGATCCGATATCAGTAAAGTAAGGAACAGCGATGAACGTCCATAAACAACTCGTTGCACTTTGCGTTTTAATGGTCATTACAGCGCTGCCTGCCGCCGCGCAGGTCGAGAGAGTAGCGGTCCGGACAACCGGCATTTCTTGCGGCACCTGTGCCGCGGTTTCGGAGTTTTACCTGAGGCGCCTGCCCAGTATCGATAAGGTCGACATCAGCTTGAAGAACGAAGCGGTGATGGTTTCTTATAAGCCCGGTTCATCTTTCCAGCCCAAAGACCTCCGAGAAATCTTTCAAAAAACGGATGTCGCGGTCACGCAAATGCAGATCAGCGCTCGAGGCCGCGTCCAGGAGCAAGCCGGCAAGCGATTCTTCATTGCAGGCAAAGACAAGTTTCTGTTGGTAAGCGCTGCAAACAGTCCGCAAGTCCCCACGAACACGCCCGTAGCGGTTGAAGCCGTCGTCAACGACCGTGTCGATCCGATGGAGCTCCGCGTGATGACGGTTAAGCCGATTACGCAATAAATCGATCAGCGGTACGCCACCCAAAAGAGGCGGCGGAAAGAAAATAAGACGTTCCCGTCCGGCCGCGGTGGGTAGACCGCACGTATGCGTTTCAAATATTCCGCCAAAAACTGCGCGCGATCGGAATCTGTATCGAACGACTCCAGAAACGGCCGCAATCCTGAGCCCTTGTACCACTCAACGATCGCCTCGGCATTCGGCAGAACGTGAATGTATTCCGTTTCCCACATGTTCAGGCGCGTGGAATAGGGAACGAGCAAATCGTAGTAGAAATCGGAAGTGTGCGCATGCCATTCTCTCACGCGCATACCTGGAGAGATCTCGCGCATCGATTCATGTGCGGGCGCATTCAAATTACAGGGAATTTGTACGGCAAAGGCGCCTCCAGTAGCGACTCGCGCAAAAAGCTTCGGAAATAACGATGCATGGTCGGGTACCCATTGAAGGGCCGCATTGGAAAATACGAGGTCGAACGTTTCGCTCGATGGTTTCTCTGCCCAATGGGTGATGTCCTGTACAATCCAGTGATGCTGCGGCTGCTCGCGGCGTGCCTCTTCGATCATCGACGGTGAATCATCCAGACCGGTAATCTGCGCATCGGACCATCGCTCAGCGAGTACTTTTGTACTGTTCCCTGGACCGCATCCGAGATCGATCGCCTTCCAGACATGCGGCAAAGAGACACGCGCGACAAGATCGCGGCACGGCTGCGTGCGCTCGTCTTCGAATTTCAGGTATTGGTCGGCATTCCAAGTCGGCATATCATCTCCCATTATGATCATCGATTGCCACGGACACTACACGACAGCACCGAAAGAACTGCAGGCGTATCGAGACAGTCAGATCGCTGGATTGAAGGATCCCGCTCACATCCCGTTTAAAGGCACTCTGAAAATAACCGACGATCAAATTCGCGAAAGTCTGGAAGGTGCGCAGCTCAAGTTTCAGCGGGAGCGGGGCAGCGATGTAACGATTTTCTCGCCGCGCGCATCGGGAATGGGGCATCACATCGGAAACGAAGTGACGAGCAGGCATTGGACCGAACACTGCAATGACCTTATCTACCGCGCCTGCGAGCTCTATCCTCAAAATTTTGTGGGGGTGTGCGCGCTTCCCCAGTCACCGGGCGTGCCTATTTTGAATTCGATTTCCGAACTTGAACGATGTGTTCGGCAGTTGGGGTTCATTGGCTGCAATTTGAATCCGGATCCATCTGGTGGCAGTTTCAACGCGCCGCCGCTGACCGACAAATATTGGTATCCGTTCTACGAAAAAATGGTCGATCTCGATGTGCCGGCGATGATTCATGTCAGCGCCACATGCAATCCCCGTTTCCACACAACCGGCTCCTATTACATCAACGCGGATACGACGGCGTTCATGCAATTCATCACAGCCGATCTCTTCAAAGATTTCCCAACGCTCCGGCTCATCATCCCTCATGGCGGCGGTGCCGTTCCGTATCACTGGGGGCGCTATCGAGGTCTTGCCCAGGACGCCAAGCGCCCTCCGCTGGATGAAATGATCCGCAACCACGTTTACTTCGATACGTGTGTCTATCATCAGCCTGGAATCGATCTGCTCTTCAAGATCGTGCCCGTCGACAACATTCTTTTCGGGTCCGAGATGGTGGGCGCCGTTCGGGGTATCGATCCGACGACAGGCCAGTACTACGACGACACGAAGCGCTACATCGACAAGCTTGCGCTCAACGTTGAAGACAACCGGAAGGTGTTCGAAGACAATGCGCGCAAGGTGTACCCGCGACTCAACAAGCGGATTCCCAGAAAGGCGACCTAGCCGGGATGGGCGAAATTCTGGGTCTCGGCATGACTCACTATCCGCCGCTTGCGGGGCGAGACGAAAACATGTCGGGAATTCTCCGTGGAACACTTCGAGACCCGGCCATCCCCGCACACCTGAAGGACCCTGCGAACTGGCCAAAGCAGATGCAGGAGGAATGGGGAACGGATCAGGGAAAGACAAAAGCAGCCGATCACCGTCAGGCCTTGCTCGACGGTCTCCAGAAAATTCGCACCGCGCTGGATGACTTCAAGCCGGACTTTGTGGTGATTTGGGGAGACGATCAATACGAGAACTTCACCGAAGACATCATCCCTCCGTTCTGCATTCTCGCCTACGACACGATTGGAGCGATGCCATGGCGTTTGAAAGCGCCCGGCATGCCGGGTGGAGCGAATGTCTGGTCCGAACGCGAGGATTTCGTCTTGACGATTCGCGGACACCGCGAAGGCGGGAAGCGTCTGGCGTCGGGCCTCATCACCGAGGGCTTCGACGTGTGCTACTCGTACCGCCCGCTGCATCTACAGGGCGTCGGCCACGCTTTTTTGAACTCGGTCGCCTACCTCGATTATTACCGCAAGGGTTTCCAGCATCCGCTGGTTTGTTTTTCCATCAATTGTTATGGACGGCGCGTCATCAGCTTTCGCGGCGGCGCTGCGAGGTTCGGTCAGACGCCGCCTCCCGAAGAATTAGATCCGCCGTCGCCTTCGCCGTCGCGTTGTTTCGATCTCGGCCGAGCCACGGCCCGCGTGCTGAAGAGCAGTTCGTACCGCGTGGCGCTGATCGCGTCTTCGAGTTGGTCTCATGCATTTTTGCATGATAAAGCGTGGCGCCTTCATCCCGACATTGAGAGCGATCGCGCGCTTTATGAAGCGTTGCGCGACGGAAGGCATTCCTATTGGAGAGAGAAGCCGCTGTCGGCAATTGAGGATTCCGGACAGCAAGAAATGTTGAATTGGTTTTGCCTTGAAGGCGCAATGGCGGAGCTCGGCCGAAAACCGATCTGGTCAGAGTTCATCGAGAGCTACGTCTTCAATTCCGATAAGTGCTTCGCGATTTTTCCGGAATGACATACCGTTTCAGGCGCCACATGAGGATCAAAGAGGCACAGAAAACAAAAAAGTTGAAATAAGTTTTGTGGCTTGCGTGCCTTTTCGTGGCCAGCCTTCATTACGTTCTCACTTGATTCAAAAGCCGGAGAGAATCTAACATAACTGGAATTCAGGGGTCGAAACTGATCGAATAGAGGAGAATTCAAGTGAGAACGCGATTGAATTCCATCATTGCTGTGGCCGCCGCAATCGGCATCTTCTGTCTCGTGCCTTTGATCGCGGGCGGGCAGAGCGGCCAGCGAGGCCGAGGAACTAAGGTGGACATCTCGGGTCCAGCCCCGCGTCTTCCTAATGGGAAACCCAGCATGTCGGGTGTTTGGGGACAAGTACGGCGGGCCGACGTAACCGATTCCCATATTCCGGGATACGTCAAGGAGCTTCCGTACACGGAATGGGGAAAGAAACAATGGGAATCCTACGATGCGGCCAACGGCGACTACACCGGCACGTGTCTACCCTTCGGTCTTTCCCGAACGATCTACGGTCCTCATCCCATCCAGATCATCCAGGACAATGACTATTTCGTTTTTCTAGCGGAACAGAACACATGGTTCCACATTGTCCCGACCGATGCCCGCTCCTACGACCCGGATCTGCCGCCCTCATGGTTCGGCCAATCCATTGGCCACTGGGAGGGAGACAAGCTTGTTATCGAAACGCGCAACACCAATGGCTACGTACGCGTTGACACGATCGGCCATCCCCTCAGCAATCAGGCGCGGCTCACCAATACCTTCAGACGAATCGACTACGGCCATGCGGAGCATACGTATACCGTGGACGATCCGAAAACCTACACGCGACCCTGGACCATTACCGAAACTTGGACCCTCAAGCCGGAGGTCAGCATCATGGAGTACTCCTGCGAAGAGGGAAACAAGGACATATATAGCGGCCACATCAAAGCGTGGCATCCACCCGAGGATTAACACCATCCCAGAAAGGATCGTGACGATGAAAAAGACGCTAGCAATTCTTGGAGCAACCATGGTGCTCGCTTTGGGCACCATTGCCTTGATCGCGCAAGGACAGCGCGGAGGTCCTCAACAACCGATGAGCTTCTTTATCACCAGCGTCGGTAAAGGCGACGGCGCCAATTACGGCGGATTAGCGGGCGCCGATGCATATTGCCAGATGATGGCGACTGCGGCAGGCCGAGGTGCCTCAACTTGGCACGCGTACCTCAGCACCCAGGGCGCCGGGGCCGTTAACGCGCGTGACCGCATCGGCAGCGGACCCTGGTATAACGCGCGCGGCCAGCGTGTCGCCATGGGCGTAGCCGATTTGCATGGCGACACGATTGAGCAAGCACGTATTGGCAACGCGCTCGGAAAGCAATTTTCGCTGACGGAAAAGGCAGGGATCGTGAACGGCGTCGGCGATATGCCGAATACGCATGACATCCTGACCGGGTCGCAGCCCGACGGACGCGCGTATACCGACGCGATGGATCACACCTGCAGCAATTACACAAGCAACGCCGACGGCCGAGGGCAGGTCCAGCTTGGCCACTCCGACAAACAAGGTGGCAACAATAGCTCCTGGAATTCCACTCACGCAAGCCGCGGTTGCAGCCAGCCGAATCTGATATCCACCGGCGGAGCGGGATTGCTGTACTGTTTCGCGATTAATTAAATGAATCGAGTTCGGCAACTCCCCTCCTAAGTTAGGAGGGGAGTTGCAAAACTGCCGCAAAGCGGTTTTCGCCTGCTGTAGCGGCGGTCTATGACCGCCGCTACTTCGTTGATTCTGCGAAATACCGGCGCTCATAGAGCGCCGCTACAGTAAGAACCGATCCCGACCGTCCGCTCTTTAGAGTTCCACGTTTCCGCTCGTGCATCGCCTGCTTGACTTTCTGCTGTGCCTTTTTGCCGTATCTGGCCATTTTTTCTATCCCCCTGTGCAAAGCTGCTGCAAGACAGGTTCCAGAGCTACTTGCCAGGCAAATGGTGTTAATATCACGCTTCACATTTCAAACGCGGGAAGAGAAAAACATGACTGACATAACACGGCGAAATTTTTTGATGAGCTCAGCTTTTGCGTTTGTAGCGTTACGTATGTCGATACAGCAAACGCCACCGGCATCTGCCGGTCCCGCGGACCCGATGCTCATCGAAGACCTTGTCGCGGCATACCGGATTCTGGCTCAGCAAGGCGTTGTCGATGGATACGGACACGTGAGCGCGCGGCACAACCGGAATCCGAATCGGTTTATCATGTCCCGCTCTCTCGCTCCGGAGTTGGTTACTGCGGCGGATCTGCTCGAATTCGACCTGGATGGCAATCCCGTCGATGCGAAAGGCCGCGCCTTGTACTCGGAGCGATTCATCCATGCGGAAATCTTCAGAGCACGGGCCGACGTGAACGCCGCCGTCCACGCTCATGCGCCATCGGTAATTCCCTTTGCCGACACGAACGTAGCGATGCGTCCGATGAATCACATGGGATCATTCATGGGCAGCGGCGTCCCGGTCTTCGACATTCGGAAAAATTTCGGTATGACCGATATGCTGGTCAGTGACTCCAAGAAGGGACACGCGCTGGCTGAAGTGCTTGGAAACAAGAACGTCGTCCTGATGCGTGGACACGGCGTGGCGGTTGTCGGCCCAACGATCCGTCATGTTGTCGGCCGTAGCATTTACCTGGAAGTCAATGCGCGGATGCAGGCCCAAGCGCTCAGCTTCAACAGCCCTATCACGTACCTGGATCCTCAAGAAGCTCAAAAAATGCTCGATAGCGGCGAGAATGGCGGCTATGAACGTCCGTGGGCCGCGTGGAAAGCCAAAGCGATGGGGAAATAAGGGCCCACAAAAAAGGCACACAATGCACAGAATTTCATCTTTTGAGGTTACGGCTAATTCCAGATCCGTTCTTTGCAGATCTCTACGATGCAAATCGAATCGACGACTCGATTGGGTGGCGGCACCGACAATCCACGCTCCGTCATCAGCTTGCGCAGCAGAGCTGATGCTTCTGGGCGAGCGACTGCGGACTGAACTCCGAAGCGGACCAAACCGTCGGCGTAATCCAGCGCTTCCCACGTATGACCGGCAATCTTAGAGACCAGCGTGTCAGTATCCCGGCTGCCTCGGTCACGCGTGTCAAGCCTTGCACCATGATCGACGAGAAGTTGGATGACTTCCGTCCGGCCTTTGGCCGCTGCGACCATCAATGACGTGCGCCCGTCTTCGTTCGCGGCATTCGGATCAAGACCGAGGGCGAGCAAGAACTTCACAGTCTCGACATTCTCTTTCGGTGAGTGTTCGTACGTGACGCCGTCGACCCATCCCATTCCGGACGCCGCGGTCAACGCGGTGTCGCCGTGACCCGTCTTAATCAAAGGATCGGCACCGTGCGCAAGTAGAAGTTTCAGAAGCGCCAGGTCGCTGGATTGAGCAGCGCGAACGAACGGCGTTGCGCCGTCTTCGACAAACCATTGCATGGTGAAAATGGTTCGAGTGAGTGTGTTGTCCTTCACTCGAAGATTCGGATTGGCTCCATGGTCGAGGAGAAACTTGATGAACTCGAGGTGATCCATATCCGGTTTAGGAACCGGGAAATCGCCGCCTTCGATATTTCTGTTGTCAGTGGCAAGATACAACGGCGTCCAGTTGCCTTTGTTCGCCTTGTTCACATCCGCGCTGCGCTCGATCAAATATTCGGCCAATTTGTAATGCCGGTTATTGGTGGCCGTTAATAACGGAGTCCAACCGTACTCGGTCGTTTGATTGACGTCGGCGCCGGCATCGAGCAACAGCTTGGCAGATTCCAGATCACCTTCACGAGCCGCCAGCACGAGCGCCGTCAGACCTCCGCCCCCGCTTCCAACCAAACCGGCGAATACGAAGTCGTTGTTGTCCTCTTCTTCCGCGGTCGAATTGGCCGGAGGCCGTCGCGGCGTTTGCGGCACTTCCTCGGGACGAGGCAAGCGCCCGGCATCGCCGATTCGACGGACAGCTATAGTGCCATTGGCCGCCTCGAAGGCGAGTTGTTCTTCATAGGTTCGACCGGCTTTGGCGGCCTCGGCGCGAACGCGGTTTGCCGCTTGGACTCTGGCCGCATTGAGACGAGGCGCCATGTAATTCCGCGGCAGGCCCGCTGGTCCTGATTTGGCCGAAAAATCTGCTCTGGCTTCCAGCAATGCTTTGACGGCTTGCGGGTGGCGCTGCTCGGCGGCCCACATCAATGCGGTCGTGCCGCGAATCGGTTCCTTCGCGTTTACGTCGGCGCTGGCCGCCACCAGTAACCGGATTGCTTCGGGATTGCCATTGCGCGCCGCAAGCATCACCATGGTTTCTCCGGCCGGTCCTCGTTGCTTTGCGTCCGCTCCCGCTTTGATCAGACGATCGATGAGCGGTACATTACCGTACAGGGAAGCCAGGCGCAAAGGCGTGACACCTTCACGATTCTTTACATCGATCTTCGCGCCCGAGTTGATCAACAGATCGATGGCCTCTCGGTCGTCGTGGTACACAGCCCAATGCAGCGCCGTCGCACCGTCCACCTGCGCGGCATTGACGTCAGCTTTCTGCTCGAGAAGCGCCCGAAGTGCAACTTTGTCACGTTTCATGACCGCGTCGGCCACATCCGCGCGGCCGGCGGCCATATTCTGAGTTCCGGTAGAAAGGACCAACACGAAAAATACTAGGACGATTCGTCTGACCAAATTCACTCCCATCAGAGCTGCGTCAGCCTGCCAGTGCTATCGCCCTGGCTCTCCTGATGAATGCCGTACAGATCCAGGATGCTCAACAGGAGATTTCCAGTCGCCACTGTCTTTCTATCGAAGTGGATATGACGCCCGCCTTTGAGCTTGCCGTTGACGCCGCCGATGACGAAATGCGGAACGTCATAGTGCTGGTGCTGATTGGAATTGCCCATGTTGGTCCCGTGCAGAATCAAGCAATGATCCAGGAGCGTGCCGTCCCCGTCCGGCGTAGCTTTCAGCTTGTTGGCCAAATAGGCAGTTGTATACAAGTGATACTTGTTCAGTTTTGCGTAAGTCCTGATTTGCTGCGGATCATCCTGATGATGCGATCCACCATGGAAGCTCACGCTCACGCCGCCTTCCGGATACAGCTCTTTCGGAAACGGATAGCTCTTCCCCGTCAAGTCGCGGGCCCCGAGCAATGTCACGACTCGCGTAATGTCGGCTTTGAAGGCCAGCGCTGTCAGATCCCAATGCAGCTTGATGTGGTCGTCAAACGAGTCCGGTATCCCAGATGGCTCCTCGAGCGACGGAACGGCGGTCGACGCTTTCGCCGCCAGTTGAATTCGCCGCTCGATCTCGCGCACTTCCTCGGTGTATTGATTGATCGTCCGCTGGTCCGAAGAGCCGAGATTCTTTTTAAGACTCTGCAGTTCGTCCATCAGAGAATCCAGGATGCTCCGGCTTTGCTTCATCCGCGCGGCGCGCACTTCGGGAGTGGCGCCGCTGCCGAACAAACGCTCGAACACGACTTGAGGATTGAGTTCCATGGGTAACGGCGTCGTTGGTGTGTTCCAAGAAATCGAATTCGTGTACGAACAGCTATAACCTTCGCCGCAATTACTCGAGCTAGAGTTGGGATCTTCGACGGCGAGTTGCAATGACGGCAACAGATTGTCCTGACCGATTTTTTGGGCGATGACCTGATCGATTGTCGGGCTGCCGACGCTCGCGTCGGAGCCCGCCGTCTTTCTCGGCTTGATCGCGGTGAGGAAGGCTGCGGCCACCCAATGATCCGAGCCCGTTGTGCCCTCCGGCGGTTCGGCTGATTGGCACCACAGTCCGGTAACGACCACCGTTTGATCTTTTACCTTTTCGAGTGTCTCTGTAATGAACGGGAGTTTTTCGGGAAGTGCCCCTTCCTTCTCGGGCTCCCAATAACCAGGCGCCATCCCGTGCGGGTAAAACACGCCGACGAAGCGCGGCTTGGGATTTGCAGGGGTCTGAGCTAGCGCAGTCGCAGCGGGCACCATAGACTCAAGTAACGGCAAAGCCAACGTCACACCGGTACCTTGAAGGAAGGTGCGGCGCGGCAGTTGTTTTTTCGTTATGAACATTCGATTGCTCTCCGACTAATTCTAATTTCCTTTTTCCTTATTCGCTTGGATGCGGGTTTCCTGCATCTTGATATTCATCTGGAACGGTTTACTTTTAACCACACCCAAAACGAGCGCCGAAATTTTATTTCCGTCTTTTGCCGCGTCGCGCGCAAGCGAGCGGACGAGCGGCATGTCTTGATATTCCACGCCACGGCCGAGCGCATAGGTCAGAAGTTTTTCCGCGACCACCTGAACAAATTGGTTCGAGTATGTCGCGAGCCAGTTCCGAAGGCCGGTTGGGCCGTTGATTTTGGTCCCATCGAATACTGTTGCAGCCGGATCCACGAGATTTCCTTCGTCGTGAGTGCGCCAGGATGCAATCGCATCGAAATTTTCGAGTGAGAAGCCGATCGGGTCCATCATGCTGTGGCACTGGACACAATCCGAACGCACGCGATGGTCGAGCATTTTCTGCCGCATGGATGGCTCTCTCGTGTTGCCTGCCGCATCGGTGATGCGTGCAGGGAGCGGCGGAACGTTCGGCGGCGGATCCGGCGGGCTCATGCCGAGAATATTCGTCATGATCCATTTGCCGCGCGTCACAGGAGAAGTTCTTTCGGGTTTCGCCGTCGTTACCAGGAACGCACCCTTTCCGGTCAATCCCTTTCGCACATCCATGTCGGGACCGAGAGTGACGCGGCGGAACTGGCTGCCGTAAATGTTAGGAATGCCGTAATGCTTAGCTAGTCGTTCATTGATGAAGGTGTAGTCGGCAGTCAACAGATCCGTGACGCTTCGGTCTTCGCGAACGATGCTGTCGAACAGCAGCTCCACTTCCCGCCTCATGGCCTGCCGTAAAGGATCGTCAAAATTCGGAAAGAGCATCGGGATCGGCCCAACGGCCTGCAGTCCTCGCAGATTCAGCCACTGTCCCGCAAAGTTGACGGCGAGTGCTTCTGCCTTGGGATCTTTCAACATGCGCCGCACTTGCTGTTCAAGCACAACAGGGTCTTTCAGCTTTCCCTGACTGGCGACGCGAATTAATTCGTCGTCGGGAATCGTGCTCCACAAAAAGAATGACAGGCGAGACGCTAAATCGATGTCGCTAATTCGATAAGTCTCGCCCTGCTTCAAATTCGGCGGTTCGGCTTCGATGCGGTAAATGAATTTGGGATCGGTCAGAAGACGCGCGAGCGCGTTTTCGATGCCTTGATCAAAATTCCCTTCCTTCCGTCCGTCTTGGTAAAACGCCACCAACGAATCGACGTCGCTATTATTCGCCGGACGCCTGAATGCATGCGTCGCCAGGTTTGAAACAATCTTCCGCGCGCATGCGGTTTCGTCGGTTGCTCCGGCCGGCCGACAGATAAAAATCTTCCGCCGGCTCGGCGAGTCTTCGGCCTGTTTGGCGTTGAAGGGACCCTCAATTCGAACGGTCCCCACGTGCGGGAAGTACGTGAAGCCGGGCGTAGGACCCGTCTGCACCGTATCGCGCATGAAATGCTGATCTAGATCGAGGATCGGAGCGAGGTTCGTTTGAAGAAACGTGACGCCCAATTCATGCGGGCCGGCCTTCGTCGAAATTCGAACTTTCATGGAGGTGCGACCCAGGTCAAGGCCCGTTTGTCCGCTTTGCACCGCGGCGACTTGACGCCCGCCGCAAGTGGCAGGCGGTGTTCGGCCGCCGCCTTGCCAATCCAGAAGTTCGATTCGCTCGCCATCCAACAGCACTTCGAGTTTTTCGCAAGGCACCGAACCAAATCCCTGCGGCGACATGTTGTCGCCGAAGATCGGCGTCATCGTGATTTGGTATTCGCCGTCGGACGGAAAAACGTGCTTGATCAGCATCCCGCCGCGGGTTCCGAATGGCAATCCTTCGATGTGATAATCCTGCGAGGTGTCCTCGGGAGTCCTGTAAACCGTCAACGAGGGTGTCGCAGCTTCACCAATGGCCAGCCTGCTGATTTTTTGAGCTGCTGAAACGTAAGCTTCCACGAGCGTTGAGGAGACACCCAGAGCGCCGGCAATGTTGTCAAAACCATGTGTCGAATCGTCCGATGGCAGGTACTTGGCGGGATCGATATCCAGATCCAACAAGTCCTTGAGCACGTTGGCATACTCGGTCCGGTTCAGGCGATGCAAGCCCGGCGGAGGGGTGTAGGTCACCGCATTGCGGTCGAGTTCGTTTTCAAGCCACCCAATCAGGCCTTTGTAGGTCTCTCGATCGGGCCGTCTGATCCCGGATGGCGGCATCATTCCCGCCCGAAGCTTCCGAACCACGTGCTCCCAGGTCTCCGCATCGCGGCTGACGTGCGTCATGTCCAGTGTGTCGAAATCGATTTTGCGCGCCGAATCCATACCGGCGGCTTTGGCTTTGTCACTATGGCAGGTAGAACAATATTGAGTAATGATTGCGCGTTGAGCGGCCGCCGCGTCGGATGCCGGCGGCGTCGATTGGCTCTGCCTGATGGTGGCCTTGCCGTAAACCGCAACGACAAGAAACAGCATGGCCAACGAACCAATCGTCAGTATTCTTCTGGTCATGGAGGCCTCGACCCGGGAAGCCTAAGAGCCTAAAAAAGCAACAGTATAAAGCGACGAAAAAAGAATATAACAACCGCGCGAAGCCGACCAAGTGATATTTCAAACCTGGAGGCCTTCTATGCGATGATTTGCACTGTAGCGGCGAACTCCCCTCCTAAGTTAGGAGGGGCGCCCGAGCGCAAGCGAGGGCGGGGTGGTTCC
>QHWY01000264.1 GCA_003223875.1 Acidobacteriota bacterium
ATCATCACGGCTTCCGTTCGGCTCTACCAAGAAATGGCAACTTTCGAATCGGCTTCGGTTTCGCGGACCTAGTACAATATCTTCGCATGCGGTTTAAAGCCCTCGGCGCTGCCATCATTCTTTTTGTTATTACCCGGCCGGCCCACGCCGAGGGGCCGGTGACGTTCAACAAGCAGGTCGTTCGGATCTTCCAACAGCACTGCCAAACGTGTCATCGGCCCGGAAACATCGCGCCATTTTCTCTGTTGACGTACGCGGATGCGCGGCCATGGGCGAGAGCGATTCGGGACGCTGTGCTCTTGAAGAAGATGCCGCCCTGGAAGCCCGTCGGCTCGCACGGCGTGTTCGAAGGTGAGCGCAGCCTGACGGATCAAGAGATTCAAACCATCTCACGATGGGTCAACGATGGAGCCGAGGAAGGTGCCGCGAGCGATCTGCCGGAGCCCCTCAAGTTTCCAGAGACGTGGAGCGCGGGGTCACCGGACGCGGTGCTTCAACCTGCGGCTAGTTACGCGCCTCAAACGGGGAGCGCCGATGTGTATCGCTGCTTTCCCATGTCCGTAGACTCGACATCGGATGTGTACGTTCGCGGATACGAAGTGCTTCCAGGCAATAGAGCCATTGTTCACCACGTCCTGCTCTTCATCGATGAATTCAACCAGTCTGCATCGCTCGAACGCGGCGACGGTCCTGGATATTCGTGTTTCGGTGGCGCTGGCTTTCTTCTCGGACTCGGAGGTTTGGGCGGATGGGTACCTGGATCTTCTCCGCAGATGTTCCCCTTGGGAACTGGTGTCCGCATCCCGAAGGGCGCCCGGATCGTGATGCAGGTCCACTACAGCCTGGTTGATTTTGCCCGAACGTCTTCGGCACAGCCGGATCCGGACCTGACGCGGTTGGCCATCTATACTTCTCCGGTAGCGCTGGAGCAAATTACATTTCTTCCGATCGTGAATCGGTTCTTTTCTATTCCCCCCGGCGAGTCTCGTTATCAGGTCAAAGCCATGTTACCGATTTCACGTACGGTGGAAATGATTGCAATCGCTCCGCACATGCACCTGCTGGGCCGCGAGGCTACGATTGAAGCGCGATTTCCCAACGGCGATCGGCGACAGCTCATCCGTATTGACGACTGGGATTTTCATTGGCAAGGAAATTACATTTACCGCGATCCAGTAATACTTCCGGCAGGAACGATCCTGGAGATGACGGCGTATTATGACAATTCGCTCAACAATCCCAAGAATCCTTCAAATCCGCCGGTGCCGGTGAGCTGGGGCGAGCGCACAACCGACGAGATGTGTCTCACGTTCATTAGTGTGAAGTCACCCGGTATCCCGAACGTCAACACGCTTCCATTCTCAATGACGGACCGCAGCACGAATTCGCTGGTGACTCAAGGTGGGGCTGCCGAACCACAGATCGGTTATGCACGCGTGACGGGTTCATCCGGTAGCGCGCCGGCGGGTCTGGCGATCTTCAGTTATCGCCAAAATGGTGTGATGGTTTCTGAAGCCGGGGTTCCTGCTTCGAAGTTGATGACGCAAGGAATTCTCTATGCCGAGACAAATGCCGCGGTACAGAGCGGGATTGCTATAGCAAATCCCAATGCCGATCCGGCAGTGGTCTCGTTCACGTTCTTCGACGAAAGCGGACGAACCGTTTCTTCCGGATCCACGACAGTTCCGGCCAACAGCCAGATTGCCCGTTTTCTGAATGATGATCCTTTTAGTGGTCCCGGCGACTTCGCGGGAACGTTCACATTCAGCGCCTTGAAATCTGTTGCGGTCGTCGCGCTTCGCATGCATCTAAACGAACGGTCGGATCTCATTTGGACAACGCTGCCGGTCGTGGATCCCACTTCGCTGACGGGACCCGGCACGCCGGCAGTGTTTCCTGATTTCGTCGACGGTGGAGGTTGGACAACTCAAATCATGCTGATAAACCCGGGCAGCAACGCGATATCGGGAAGCTTGCGTTTTGAGGATCCCGCGGGTCAACCGACGTCAACTTTCGATTATTCGATTCCGCCGCGTGGTGCTCAGCACTTTGTAACGCCCGGAGCGGGTGAGGGCGTACGCATGGGGACGGTTGTTATCGCGCCGTCGTCGAACACGGCGATGCCGAGCGGATCGCTTATCTTTTCCGATACCAAATCCAATATTCGCGTGACCGAGGCTGGTGTTCCTATTTCTGCTGCAGGCAATGCATTCCGCGTCTACGTTGAAACATCCGATGCCACCCAATCCGGCATCGCAATTATGAACACTACAGCCAATCCGGCAATCGTGCGTATCGAACTGATGGATTTGAGCGGCGCATCACTTGCCGGCACGACGATCAGCATCGGAGCCAATGCACAATTCGCCGGCTTTCTGACGGAAATTCCCGGCCTTCAAAGCTTGAGTTTACCGATTCAAGGATTGCTAAGAATCACAAGTGCCTCTGCGATTGCGGTCATCGGTTTGCGCGGCCGCACCAATGAACGCGGAGATTTTCTGATCACAACAACACCTCCTGTCGCGGAAGACAATTCGTCGTCTCCGGAATTATTCTTCCCGCATTTCGCCGACTCCGGTGGTTTCAAAACGCAATTCATATTGTTTAGCAACGGTTTGAACGGTCCGCTGGACGGCACGATTCGGTTTTTGTCGCCGTCCGGGCAGCCACTCGATATGAAATTGCGCTAAATGTCCTTGTGGTAGACTCGCCCGCATGAATCCAATTACGGGCTTGCTAGCGGCCCTCAGCGCTCTGACAGCGGTTTTCGTTGCTGGATGGAGCCGGATGCTGGCATCGTCGAAAGAGAGACCCGGTTTTCCGAATCCGCTCCAAATTGGCGTGGGCGCCTTTACAAATTTCTTTGATACCTTAGGCATCGGGTCCTACGCAACGACAACAACGCTGTTCCGGTTCTTTGACATTGTCGATGACCGCGTCATCCCCGGTACCCTCAACGTCGGACACACGCTGCCCACCGTCGTTCAGACCTTCATCTATACCAGCATCATCCCGGTTGATGTTCCAACGCTGTTTTCCATGATTGGCGCATCGATTCTCGGGGCATGGCTCGGAGCCGGCGTGGTCGCTCGTTGGCCGAAGCGGACCGTTCAAATTGGAATGGGCATTGCGCTTCTGGCAGCCGCGGGTCTGATGTTCATGACGCAGATGAAGCTCTTTCCCGGCGGCGGTGAGGCTCTCGGTGTCACAGGCGTGAAGCTCGTTATTGCCATCGTCGTCAATTTCATGCTGGGTGCTCTGATGACCCTCGGTATCGGCCTCTACGCTCCTTGCATGATTTTGGTCAGCTTGCTCGGCATGAACCCCAAAGCGGCTTTTCCAATCATGATGGGCTCCTGCGCTTTTCTGATGCCTGTCGGCGGCCTTCGCTTCATTCGCGAACAGAGTTACAGCCTGCGCGCCGCCTTCGGTCTGGCTTTGGGCGGAATCCCGGGCGTGGTTTTGGCGGCATATATTGTGAAGGAACTCCCGCTGGACGTGGTTCGTTGGCTGGTTATTGCAGTCGTGATTTACACGGCCGCTTCCATGCTGTTTTCCGCTTATAGCTTCTCCAAATCTTCGACAATTTCCGCGATGGCTTTTCGCAAGTCGCGCGAAGTCAGCAAATTGAATGTACGGGGATGAAGCGGTTTGAGGATCTTCTCGATCTCGTCAAAGACATCCGCCATGTTGAGCCGAAATCGAAGATGGTAAACGCGGCAGCGGCAGTCCCCTTCAATTTGTAGCGGCGCGAGATCGGATCCGCGTTGAAACAACTGCGAACTCGTGACGACGATCAGGATGCGCGGACCTCTGCTGGAACCGTCAGCATTGATCCGCTGGCCCAAAAACTCCCGGAAAAACGCAGCATTATTCTTACTGCCCTGGAGCGCTTCCGTGTTCAGCTCGGGGCTTTGAGCCCTCTTCAAAGCCTCCATCAAACCTTGCCAATTGACAGCGCGAACGCTTGATTCCTCGAAGAGTACCTGGCGCCGCACAAGATCCAAACCCGTGATCGATAACGTACCCGCGGCCAGCTCTAATTGCGACAAAGCAATGATGGCACCAACCGTGTTGTCGTTATGCCTACGCAGGAGGCGCGCGCGGCCGGTCCATTGTTCCGGAGGACTCAGCGTTGAGATGAGTTCCACGTCTAAAGCATGCTTATTATGGACGGGCAGGTAGAGCTGACTTTTTAAAAAGCCTGGACCGTTTTGATCGGATTCGTCGACTTGCGGAAATTCAACTAGCGGCATGCGCCGATAGAGATTCGGTAAGGGATCACCCCGGAATTCCGGAACTCGCATCCGCCGCCTGGCCACATTGTGCTTGCCGGTCTGCCGGTCGTACAGGACCAGCCACAGGAAGTAATCTCCAGGTTGAACGCACACTCGCATAACGAACTGGGTCTGAACACCCTTTGGCAATTCCTGTTCGATGACGTAGTGGGAGATATTCGGTTGATCGAGCCATTCTCCGTCTGGGCTGCTGATACGGCTGACGAAAAACAGTTCGTGAGTTTTTCCGATTCGGTTCAGATCCTTCGCATTGACGCGGACGACGTAAGAGACTTCGAGCCGCTGGTCAATACGTAAATACGGATCACTCAGTCGCAAATCCCATGCAATGTCCGCATGCTCGCCTGCATTGAGCCAATCGGATATTGGAATCGACTTGAGATCGATGGAGGACTCTTGGTTCCATTGAGCAGCGTGTGCGGGAATCGAACCGGACCTCGCAAGCCAAATGAGCAGGCACGCAGTACCGGCAGACGAAAGGACCGTGAATACCTTAGAAGAACAACCGGAAGCCATCGAGAAAATATACGAATCCTATTACCGCCACTAGCAATCCGGCCAGCCACACGAATTTTTGGCGGCTCAAAGCCGCCACGGCGGCGAGCGCAATGCTGATTTGAAACATTGTGACGGCATAGGCAAAGCGATGATGGTGTTCCATGCTCTGGCCGGAACGTTCGCTAT
>QHWY01000219.1 GCA_003223875.1 Acidobacteriota bacterium
TTTCTCTTCCGGCGCATTATCGATCGAATCAAACGACCGGTATTTCACCCGCGGATTGTTCTTCGCCAACACCTTCGTGATGCACGCCGTCAACGTCGTCTTCCCGTGATCGATATGCCCGATCGTCCCCACGTTCACGTGCGGCTTCGTTCGCTCGTATTTCTCTTTCGCCATGGATTTCTCCTAGTTCCTAAACAGATTCCTTTACTTCTCGCCCTTGTGCTTTCGCGATGATTTCGTCCGCAATCTGCTTTGGCACTTCTCTGTAGTGCGAGAAGTGCATCGTATAGGTGGCGCGTCCTTGCGTTCGGGACCGCAAGTCCGTTGCATATCCGAACATCAATGAAAGCGGAACCAGCGCCCTGATGATCTGCGTTCCGGGCCGAGCTTCCATTCCTTCGATGTCTCCGCGTCGCGAATTCAGATCGCCGATGACGTCCCCCATGAACTCCTCCGGAAGAACGACTTCGACTTTCATGACAGGTTCCAGAAGAGCGGGATGTGCCTTGCGGCAAGCTTCCTTGAAAGCCATCGAGCCGGCAATCTTGAATGCAATTTCCGATGAATCGACTTCGTGATAGGAGCCGTCGTACAACGTAACTTTGACGTCTTTGACTTCATAGCCGGCAAGAACACCACTTTCCATGGCTTCCTTGATGCCCTGCTCCACCGGCTTGATGTATTCCTTCGGAATCACGCCGCCGCCGATCGCATTCTCGAAGACGAATCCGGCTCCGACGGCGCTCGGCTCGACGGTAATACGAACGTGTCCATATTGACCGCGGCCGCCGGTCTGGCGGATGTATTTGCCTTCGGCGTTGGCTTTCGACCGAATGGTTTCCTTGTAGGCCACCTGCGGCTTGCCGACATTGGCGCCGACATTGAACTCGCGCATCATGCGATCGACGATGATCTCCAAATGGAGTTCACCCATTCCGGAGATGATGGTCTGCGCCGTATCAGGATCGGTATGAATCCTGAACGTCGGATCTTCCTGCGCCAGTTTGTTGAGCGCGATTCCCATTTTTTCCTGATCGGCTTTCGTCTTCGGTTCGATGGCAACCGCAATCACCGGCTCGGGAAAATCCATTGCTTCGAGAAGGATCTGCTTGTTCTCGTCGCAAATCGTATCGCCTGTCGTCACATTGCGCAGGCCGACCGCGGCAGCAATGTCGCCGGCAAAGACGTCCTTGATTTCTTCCCGTTTGTTCGCGTGCATCTTCAGAAGGCGGCCGATGCGCTCTCGAACTTGCTTCGTCGAGTTGTAAACATAGGAACCGCCGGTCAGGCTTCCCGAATAAACCCGGAAAAACGCGAGTTGACCGACAAAGGGATCGGTCATGATTTTGAAGATCAGCGCCGAGAATGGTTGTTTGTCATCCGCCGCACGGACCTCAACACCGCTCCGATCGGGCGTCCAACCCTGGACAGGAGGAATATCGACAGGCGAAGGCAGGTAAGCAACGACGGCATCCAATAGTGGCTGAACTCCCTTGTTCTTAAAAGCAGAGCCACACAGCACGGGAGTCAGCTTGATGGCAATCGTTCCCTCACGGATTGCGGCTTTCAGCTCCTCAGTCGAGATGGCTTCTCCGTGAACGAATTTTTCGAAAACTTTCTCGTCGGCCTCGCATGCAGCTTCAATAATTTTTTCGCGATATTCGCGGACGATGTCTTTGTACTCAGCGGGAACCTCTTCCTTTGTATATTCGGCGCCAAGCGTCTCGTCCCGGTAAATGATCGCTTTTTCTTCGAGCAAGTCGATAACACCCCGGAAGGTCTCTTCTTTGCCGAGAGGGTATTGAATAGCGACGGGATTCGCGTGCAGGCGCGAGCGCATCATCTGCATGCACCGTTCGTAATCGGCTCCGGGGCGATCCATTTTGTTGACGAATGCAATGCGCGGCACGCGATATTTGTCCGCTTGGCGCCAGACGGTTTCCGACTGGGGTTCCACGCCACCGACAGCACAGAACACGGCAACGGCTCCATCCAAGACGCGAAGCGAGCGTTCGACTTCGGCAGTGAAGTCCACGTGGCCGGGCGTGTCAATAATATTGATGCGATTGTTGTCCCAGATACAGGTCGTGGCAGCAGAGGTAATCGTAATTCCGCGCTCCTGTTCCTGTTCCATCCAATCCATCGTTGCGGTGCCTTCATGCACCTCACCGATCTTGTAATTGATACCGGTGTAGTAGAGAATCCGCTCGGTGGTGGTGGTCTTGCCGGCATCGATATGGGCCATGATGCCGATGTTTCTGGTTTTTTCTAATGGCGTCGTTCGTGGCATAAATTGCTAACTCTTACCATCGATAATGGGCAAAAGCCTTGTTCGCCTCCGCCATGCGATGGGTATCTTCCTTTTTCTTGATCGCGTTTCCACGATTGTTGGCGGCATCCATTAATTCGGCCGCAAGCTTCTCTTCCATGGATTTTTCACCGCGTGCCCTGGAATAGGTGAGGATCCACCGGATACTCAACGAGGTCCGCCGCGCCGGCCCGACTTCCACCGGCACTTGATAGGTCGAACCGCCAACGCGCCGGGACTTCACTTCAAGAACCGGCTTGACGTTCTCGACTGCCTTTTTGAAAAGCTTGAGGGGTTCGTCGTTCGTCTTCTTCTGAATGACGTCCATCGCGTCATAGAGAATATGCATGGCGGTGCTCCTCTTCCCACCATACATCATGCAGTTCACGAATTTTGAGACGAGCGTGCTCTGATACATCGGATCGGGCACGATTTCTCGCTTTACGATATGCGCTTTTCTAGGCATACAAAAAAAACCCCGCGATTTCGAATTTCGAGAGTCGAAACTCGAAATCAAGATTGCGAATTGAACTGGATCTTCCAGGCTCCCCCAGCCCGGGCTTGCGCCGGACTATCGGGCGAACATTAAGTCCCGTTATCCTTTAGGCCGCTTCGCGCCGTATTTCGAGCGCGATTGCTTGCGGTTTGCCACTCCCGCCGCGTCCAGTGTTCCACGAATGACGTGGTACCGAACGCCCGGAAGGTCCTTCACACGGCCGCCGCGGATCAAGACGATGGAGTGTTCCTGCAGATTGTGGCCGATACCGGGGATGTAGGTTGTCACTTCAATCCCATTGGTCAGACGCACACGTGCAACTTTGCGAAGGGCCGAATTCGGCTTCTTTGGTGTTGACGTGTATACTCGAGTGCACACGCCTCGTTTCTGCGGACATTCCTGCAACGCAGGACTACTCGTCTTGTACTTCGGCTTGCGTCTACCTTGCCGAACCAACTGATTAAATGTCGGCACGAACCATGAACTCCTAAATTAGTCGCCAGACTCAGCGACCGGCCTCGTCGTTAGCAAAACCTTTTAATACTACCGGAGCCTTTCAAATCAGTCAACGCCGAATCTTTTACCTTGCTTCCGGTCTCGGCCATTCCTTATTCTGTGCCTTCTGTCCTAAGCCTTTCCTATGAAGATACTTCTCATCAATCCGAACATGCGGACGGCTTATAACCCGTTGCCGTTTCCTCCGCTGAGCTTGATGTCGATTGCGGCCGTTGTTCAGCATTCCTACGAGATCACGATCCATGATCGGAATCTGTATAAGGACGCGGAAGGCAAGACGATCGCCGCCGTTTTGGATCGACTGAAACCGGACCTTGTCGGCGTCACGTCTCTTACAGGCCCAGCCATTCTCGATGGCGTCATGGTAAGCCGCTTGGCCAAGGAGCGTGGAGCGCAGGTGGTCTGGGGCGGAACACACGCCTCGTTACTTCCCGAACAGACGCTTCAAAATCCCTATATCGATTTCGTCGTGATGAACGAGGGCGAAGAAACGTTCCGGGAACTCATCGAAGCCATCGAATTGCATCGGGGATACAACAATATTTTGGGATTGGCCTACAAGGAGAACGGCGAAATTAAGCTGAATCCCGAAAGGCCGTTCATACAGGATCTGGACGCGTTACCGATGCCTGCCTGGAATCTCGTACCCGTCGAGCGATACATCTACAGATTCACCAAGGCCCGACGGAAAATTGTTATGGTCACCTCTCGCGGCTGCCTCTTTCGCTGCTCCTTTTGTTACGTGATCGATTTCCATAAACGGAAATATCGCGGGAAGTCGGCCGGACGTATTTTGGAAGAGCTCGCGTTCTTGCGAAAGAACTATGGAATCGACGGCGTCCGTTTTGATGATGACCTTTTCGTGATCCACCGGCCACGCCTGCGCGAGTTCTGCGACTGGGTATATAAGAAGGACGTTCCCATTACCTGGGATTCCAATTGCCGTGCCGATCAGGTGAATTCCGAATTCATCGCAGCCGTAACACGCGCAAAGTGTCACAGACTGACTTTCGGCCTGGAATCGGGATCCGATCGGATTTTGAAATTCATTGAGAAGGACTTTCGCGCTGAACAGATCGTGCGAGCGTTTGATCTATTAAATAACACCGATATTATGACGGGCGCCTCTTTTCTGATCGGTGTGCCAACCGAGACCGAGGAAGATATCTGGAAGACGATCGAAGTGGCGAAGAGAATTAAGGCGTACCACACTCATTTTTATCCTTATACGCCGTTCCCCGGCAGCCCGCTTGCGGAATACTGTCGGAAAAACGGGCTGATCCAATACCCGCAACGTCTGGAGCATTGGGCGGATTTCGAGTATGCGCGCTCGGATCGCACTGCCATGAGTGAGAAAGAGATTAAAAAAATTTCAGCACAGTTCGAAGTTCGCAATGTTCTCAACTCACTACAGCGCGGCGAACTGGCAATCTTGTCCAATTTTCTCAACCTGGAACATCTGCAAAATTTCGGCCCCTGGATAAATTTCTTTCGGCAGGCGTTTCGGTCGGGACGAGGAATATGGAGTTCTGCTCATCCCGCGGAAAAACCTCTGGAAAAACCTTTATAGACCGGCGTGGAATATTCCAATATCAAGCGCTGGCAGGAAGCGCAAAGGGCGGAATTGGATTGGTGGCAGAACTGGAGACGCCTGCCTTTCTACCAGAACCATTCATTCGAAAATAACAGGCGCGAGGTCTTGTCCCATTTTCTCAGCCCTTCCGAACTGAACGAAGCCCATACCGTTGTTGAGGTTGGAACCGGACCTCACGGCTTCGTTCGGTATCTGTTCGATCAAGCCGCGATGAAAATTGGTCTGGACCCGTTGCTTTGCCAATTTGATGAGCGGCCATACCCAAACCGCAACACGTGCTATGTAGCAGCCGTAGGTGAGTTCATCCCAGTGAAGGACGCCGCCGCAGACTTGGTCTTATGTATTAATGTGCTCGACCATGTCATGGATGCTGGCCAAATCCTGCGGGAAATTCGAAGGATTCTCAAGCCTGGCGGCCGGCTATTGCTGGAAGTACACACCTTTCCGAAGATATTCACCCCGATTATGTTTCTGGATCATCCTCACACGTATCATTGGTCCTTTGCCGGTGCCATCCAGTTGGTTCGTACTGCGGGTTTTCGAATCATCACGAGCCGGCAATTTCCCTTTCCGATTACAATTCCGCTGAAATCGTGGGTCACGCCCAATCATTGGAAATATATTTTCGGAAAGCATTTCGCGCGGCTAAGCTATGTTTATTGCTATCCAATGTAACCATCGTGGTGGGTTTGTCGTCATTCCGATTATTCGTGTTTCCAGAATGTTGCGAATATAATAACGGTTTGTTCCGGAGTACGCGTGCGACCACTCGTTAGCATTATCTGTCTTACGGATGATATTTATTGTATTGGCCCGCGGCGGATTTCATCGCAACTGAAGCGCCATGGCTTTGATGTCCGGCTTGTCTTCTTGCAAGCTCAGAGCCTATGGGGGCAAATCAGCCAACGGTTCCGTTCGCATTTCGAGATGCCCGGCTTTTCAGAATCTTTGTATCAGGAGCTGATCAGCATCTGCGATGGTAGCCTCGTCGTCGGATTGAGCGTCTGGACTCATCAGGCAGACGAAGCCGAATTGATTACGCGTCGGCTGCAACGTGACCTGAAGTCCAAAATCATTTGGGGTGGAATTCATCCCACAAGTTTCCCCGAAAACTGCATCGGGCAGGTTGAAGGCATTTGCCTCGGCGAAGGTGATGTCAGTTTCCTACGTCTGGCCGAGGCGTTGCGGGACGGGCGAGAGTATAAAACGATCCCAGGCTTCTGGTTCCGTGACGGCGACCGTATCATCAAAAATCGCGAAGAGCCTTTGGTGGAAGATCTCGACGAGCTTCCCTTCCTCGATTTCGAATTCCAAGACCACTTCGTGAACGATCAGGGCCGCCTCAAGCGTATGGACATGGCCCTGATGAAGAAATACTACGGCGGGAAACTCTGGACGATGTTCAGCCATGGCTGTCCTTACAAATGCACTTTTTGCTCGAATGATCTCTTGATCGATCTTCAGGACGGTTACAGGAAGTTTCGCCACCACACGCCGGAGTTCTTTATCGCGGAAGTGAGGTACATACTCTCGAAGTATCCGCACATTTACAACATCGTGATCGACGACGACGCATATATGTTTCTGCCCTTACCGTTGATCCGAGATTTCGCGGCGAAATACAGACAGAACCTCGATATACCCTTTTTCGTCAGTGGAGTGATTCCGGCTTCGGTTGAAAATAAAAAATTCAAAGTCCTGATCGATGCCGGAATGATCAAGATGCGGATAGGCATACAATCCGGCAATCGCCACATGATGAAAGATGTGTTCATGCGGCCTCTGCACGACCAGAAGATTTTTCTCGCGGCCGAAATGGCGTATCAAAATCGTAAGCATCTGGCACCAGTGCAGTACGACCTGATCGTCGACAACCCATGGGAAAATCCGGAGGAACTGAAAGACACTCTTCGGCTCGTTCATCAGCTCAAGCCTCCATACACCTTTGCAATCAATTCTCTGACGCTTCTTCCAGGAACCACGATTTACAAGATGGGTAAAGAGGCGGGCTTCACGGACGACGGTAAGAAGATCACGCTCGCATCTTACGTGCACTTCATGCCGACGCTTTTGAATCTCACTCTGGCGTTCTACAACATCACTCGGGTGCCGGATTTTTGGTTCCGTTATGTGATGCGAAAGAAGTTCGGCCAACGGACGGTCACCATGCCTCAACACCGGCTGCTGGGAACGCTGGTCACCGCTTGTGGCCTCGTGAAAAAGCTGATTCACAGCTCCCTGCGCAGGGACATTTCGCCTATGCCTCGGCCCCTGGACCGTTGGGTTGGAAAACTGCTGGTTCGCAAACAAATTCTTAATCGCCACGATCCGAACTCAAAAGAATATCGATTCAAGTTCGCTCTACCCGTCCGGCCGGTTCGTCCAAATCCTACGCCACTCGAAACCGCGGCCGATCCCGTTCAGCGAGTTTCCGAGCTTGTTTAATCCCCGATTCATGGCAGGCATGAGACGCCTGCTTCCTTCAGGTTTGTACAAAAGGTTGGATCCGTTTGAAGCCTCAATTGAGATGTTCGTCCGAAACGTGGCGGCGCAAATCCCCCCAGGCAAGCGCGTCCTTGACGCCGGCGCTGGGGAAGGGCGGTTTAAATCATTTTTTGCACACACGGAATACGTGGGGATCGACTTCGCGCAGGGCGATTCTTCGTGGGACTACTCTAACCTGGAGGTAATTGGCCGGCTCGAGGAATTGCCGTTTCCCAATCTCTCGTTCGACCATGTCCTCTCGATTGTAGTGTTGGAGCATATACCGCAGCCCGGCCGCGCCATCGAAGAATTCCGGCGCGTGCTGAAGCCGGACGGTATGGTTCACCTGGTTGTGCCTCACATGTGGGAAGAGCATCAGCGACCGTATGATTTTTTTCGGTTCACCTCGAGCGGCATACGGTACTTGCTCGAAGCCGCGGGAATTCGCATCCGGAAAATTCAACCGATTGGTGGGTTCTTTTGGCAGTTAGGACGGCGGCTGATGGGTGTTTTATCCTTCACGCAGGGCGGCTGGCGTTGGCTCTTGTTTCCGATTTTTGCGCCGGTTTTTGGGTTGGTCCTACCGCTATGCTGCTATTATTTGGATACACTGGATCGAGATCGCGCTTATACGCTAGGCTTCATCGCTGAAGGCTGGAAACAGTGAACACGAAACTGCGGAACCGTTTGACGATTGCGGCCCACTATTTTCGGCGTAAGGCTGTGCTCAGCGGTGGTCCCATTGAAATCTCGCTTGAAAGCACGGCGAAATGCAATCTCTACTGTCCCATGTGCCCGCGCCACATCTATACCTTCGACAACGAAAACATGGATCTCGAGCTCTATCGTAAAATCGTCCAGGACTGCAAACAATACGTGGAGTTTATCTGGCCCTACGGCATTGGCGAGCCGATGATCCACCCGAACATTTTCGAAATGATTCGGCTCACGCGCGAAGCGGGAATCCGAACCGGCATGTCCACGAATGCCACTCTACTGGATGACCGGCGCGCGGATTTGCTGCTCGATTCGGGTCTGGATTACGTCATACTCGCGTTCGACGGAGCGACTAAAGAAACTTACGAAAAGTATCGCGTCGGCGCGGTTTTCGAGAAGACCCGTGAAAACATTCTCAATTTTCTGCGGAGGAAACTGGATCGGAAGTCGCCGATCTATGTTGTCCTGCAAATGGTCCTATTGAAGGAGAATGTCCACGAAATCGATGCATACAGGAAATTGTGGTCGATACCAGGCGTTGATGAAGTCCGATTCAAGCGAGACGAAGTTCAAATAGACGGGACGAAAATCGCCGATGTCGAATTCAAGAGTCAACGCCGCCATCCATGCCATCTGCTCTGGAGGGGTCCGATGTATGTCCGATACGACGGACTCGCCTACCCGTGCTGTTACATGTGGGAGGAGCCTCCAGTGGGTGACCTCAAAAAACAATCCCTTATGGAAGTCTGGAATTCGGAGGCTATGGTCCGGCTGCGTGAGGCGCACCTGAAAGGTGATCTCTCCGACTACCCTGTTTGCCAAACGTGTCAGGCCGCACGCCCTAGCCCGGTTGCCTTCTACGGCAGCCTGATGCTAAGCAGCCTCGCTGTCCGCAAAGCCGTTCCCGCCATGGAAAAACTCGCCCGCTTTTACAACATCGGTGTCCTCGAGAGGACTAATTCGGCAAGTTAGTTTAAGCTGCTGATTCGCGATTCCGCCAATCTCCGCCGGATGGCGCGAGACACTTTTTTCACATTACTCCAATTGGTCATTCTGCGACCCAGATTCAGCATGGGACGCGGCTTCAGGTAAAAGCGCCAATACGCGGATCGCTGGAGTTTTTGCAACGTCTCGATGGGGACGGCCTCGTTGTGTACAGTTGGGAAAAGTTGCTCCAGGGCCGCCACCCCCGAAGCGTCGATGTCACCAAAGCGGCCGTTCATCATGTCGGTTCGGAGCACGGTTCCTTTGAACGGACTAACCAGAGAAATAAAAATCGTGTCCAAAGGCGCCGACACGGCGAAATCGAGAGTTTGCTCGATCTCCTGAAGCGTTTCGCCCGGAAATCCGATCATGAAGAAGCCGCAGACTTCGATATCGTATTTTCGAGCCCACTGAATGGTCTGGAGGGCCTTTTCCAGTTTGAGGTGCTTGCGGATGAGGTTTTGATACTTCTCCGAAGTCGTCTCGATCGCGACGGCCATATAATGCGTTCCGGCTCGCTTCATCAGCGCTACTAACTCTTCGTCGAAGCGATCACCCCGGACGCCGTTCGGGAATTGCAGGTGAACGCGCAGACCCCGATCCACAATTCCCCGGCAAATATCCTTGGCGCGTTCGAGATCGAAGTTGAAAATGTCGTCAACGATCATTAATTCCTCGACCCCGTGCGCGATCACAAGCCGTTCGATTTCATCGACGACTTTTGCTGCCGACATGCCGCGATACTTCTTCCCGTGGATCGTGTGACAGTAGGAACAGTGATACGGGCAGCCCCGGCTCGATACGTATTGAACCGCTTTCTTTGATTTTGGGAAGTGCCACGGCGAATCGAGTTGGAAGTACTTGTTCAAGTCGAGCTGATCGTAGGCCGGCATGGGCAGTTCTTCCACGTTCGGTATCGCCGCCGAAGAGTTGCCCCGGACTGCTCCGTTTTCGATCGACCAGAGCCCAAGAATTCCTTGCGGGTGGCGCCCGTTCTCCAGCGCGTCGAGCAGGGCGGCCAAAGGAAGCTCCCCCTCTCCGACAACGACGTAATCGACGACTCCCGACCTCAGACATTCCTCAGGATCGGCCGACGGATGTGCTCCACCAAACACGATCCTGATTCCAGGATGATTCTCCTTCAGCCGCCGCGCTTCGGCCAGAGCGTCCGGTAACTCGCATGTCATGCAACCGATACCTACAAGCCCTACATTATTGGAACGGAGATACTGGTCCACATCGTCGGTACTCTCCTCTACAACCATATCTAGAATCGTCGCTTTGTGCCCGCGCTGTCTTAAATGCGCGGCCAGATGGATGTAGTTTAGCGGAACATTTTGGATGTACCGGTTGAATGGAGCCACGGGCCGGACGAACGCAATCTCCATGGTGATTTTGAATTCTAGCAGAATGCACGCTGATTGGAGCAGTACGTCGGACACGCATCTAAGAGTCAAGCGGCCAGGATTGCAGCCGCATGTGATGTCTCGAAAGTCCTGACCGGCTCCAACAACTTCAGCGCCTAGAAGCTAGGAATCACGGGCGAGGCATAGACGTTTCTGCGATGTGCTCCTTCAACTCAACGCTATCTTCGAATTCGCTTCGAGGTTACTTCATGATTACACACCAAACACAACTTTATTGACAACAGCGTCCAAATCATTGGAAATATATTTTCGGAAAGCATTCATGCGGCTCAGGTTTGTTTACTGCCGCCGCATGGCTTTAATGGGCGTTTGCAAAGCAGAAATCGCAATTACTGTCTGCTTTTGGCTATTGATGGCTTGCAGTCGCCGTTGCAACGTTGCTTTTTGCTTTTAACGATTTGCTGCAGCGATTGCAACGTTGTTTTTCCCTTTGCTGATTTGCAGTTGCAATTGCAATTCTGCTTTTTGCTCTTGACGGTTTGCAGTGACGATTGCTGCTTTGTTTTTCAGCTTTGCTGAGTCGCCGTTGCAATTGCAATTCTGCTTTTCGTTTTTAAAGTTTGCAGGGGCGGATTGCTGCTTTGCTTTTCACCTTTGCTGAGTTGCCGTCGCCATTGCAATTCTGTTTTTTGCTTTTGAGGATTTGTAGCCCCAATCGCTGCTTTGCTTTTCACGTTTGCCGATCAGCGGTCGCCAATGGCGCTTTGCCTTTTGCTTTTGACGATTAGTAGTCGCAATTGCTGTTCTGCTTTTCAGTTCACTGTTTTGCGCGCGATGGATGTTAAAAAAATCGCCGTTATCTTTGTTTTGTCCTGTTGTTTGTGGGCCGTGAATGGCATTTGGCTCGCGCGCGATACGCAAGCGCCTGCGTGGGACATGGCCCTACATCAGTCATACGCGCTGAACTATTTGCCAGGTGCCGATCAAGGTTTGGGCAGTCGTTTTTGGGAGAAATCTGGGACCTATCCGCCATTCGTTCACACCGTTATCGCTGTCGCTTACTGGTTCTTTCATTCGGGACCGCACGTGGCTATTCTTGCGAACGTCCCCGCCACGGTCCTTCTGTTGTGGGGCGTCTACGAAATGGGTCTGGCATTTGCCGGCACGCGAGCAGCAGTATGGGCCTGCATCCTGACGACACTCACTCCGTTTTTGATATGGATCTCGCGCGAGACGCTCCTGGATTATTGGCTGGCGGCATGGGTAGCGGCTGCGCTGGCCTTGTTGGTAAAAACGTCGGGATTTGAATCGCGGCGGTACAGTTTTCTGCTTGGGCTGGCCTGCGCGTTGGGAATGTTGACGAAGTGGTTTTTTGGAGGCTTCCTCGTTGGCCCAATGGTCTACATCGTTGTACGACATCAGATCTGGTCGTCAACACGCCGCACCATCAACTGTCTTGTTACAACGGCGATTGCAGTTGCTGGGGCCGGCATCTGGTATGCGCCGAATTTTTCGAAACTCTTCCGATACTACTTTGAAAATGCACACATTGGCGCGCGCGAAGGAGAGCCGCCGGTTTTCTCATTCCAATCATTTATCTATTACCTGCGTCTGTTGGAGGGATACCAATTCTTCGCACTGCTGTTCTGCCTCTTCTTTCTTTCTATTGTTTTTGTTTATAAGAACCGGATTTTAAAAGGCGGCGGCTTTTTGGCAGTGGCGATCGTTGGCGGCTGGCTGGCGATGACGCTGTTGAGAACTAAGGATCCGCGTTTCACGATGCCGCTGTTAGGCCCCATGAACGTCGTAACGGCGGCATGGATACAGACGTGGAGAAGAGGCTGGATCAGCGGCGTTATCCAGGCAGTGTTGCTGATTCTGCTCTGTACCCAGGCCTATGCGATCAATTTTGGTGTCCGCTGGCTACCGCGGCAGGTAGTACTTCTCAAGGGGTACCAGGGACAACTACGTTGGGACTGGAACTTATATCTGCAGGAGTACTTCGGCATATTGGGCCCGCCGAAACGAGAAGATTGGAAACAGGACGCAATCCTCCGCCGTGTTTCCGACGATTCTTCCGGGAGACTTTTACGCACAATGCTTGCGCTTATCCCCGATCTTCCACGCTTCAATGCCACCAATTTTAATTTGTTTGCACGCCTGCGCGATCTCCCTGTTGAGGCCGGGCATCCGCAGTCCGCGCTGGAAGGAATTCATAGTTTCGAGGGGTTTAACTACGTCGTTCTCATCGAGGGAGATCAGGGATGGGCTTATACGACCACGGAAAATCTTAAATTGAACAGCATCGTCTTGACGCACTCGCAAACGTTCCATTTCCTCGATTCATATCCGCTTCCGGACGGCGCAGTGGCGCGACTGTATGCAA
The DNA here is from genome assembly GCA_003223875.1 of Acidobacteriota bacterium. Lineage (GTDB taxonomy): Bacteria > Acidobacteriota > Terriglobia > 20CM-2-55-15 > 20CM-2-55-15 > 20CM-2-55-15. The sequence continues at coordinate 12,853 of QHWY01000219.1, forward strand.
TCCGCTGAGCAGAGGCTGCCATCGCGGCGAACCGCGAGAGACCTGACGCTTTTGATTGCGTTGACTCTCACCATTCATGTCCCTTTTATCGGCCAGGCATTCCATCTCGACGACGTTTACTATTTGGATGTGGCGCGCAATGTATTCCGTAACCCGCTGTTCCCTTTAGACCTCCAGTCCGTCTTCGAAGGCAAGCATCTGACGTTGTGGGCACATTCACATCCTCCTCTCAACTCCTACCTCATCGCGGCTCTTCTGCCGGTGACGAATCGGAGACCGTCTGAAAATTTCTTACATGCGTGTTTTCTGGTTTTTCCTGTTCTGATTGCCGTCGCATTCTATTTTCTCGCCCGGCAATTCGTCACCATGCCGCTTTTGGCAACGGCGCTTTTAGTAACGAATCCGATCCTGATGGTCTGCGCGCACACACTGATGACGGATGTCCCGCATCTCGCCATGTGGCTTAGCGGCACCGCGCTGTTTGTGATTGGAATGGAGAACGATCGAAGCAAAATGATATACGCGTCAGTAATACCGCTGACAGCGGCATGCTTCTACGCGTATCAGGGCCTTGGCGCGATTCTGCTCCTGGCATTTTTTGCGTTGAGCAGGAAACGCTTGCGATCGCGCGAAATTCTCATTTTATGCCTGCCTGTTTTGATCCTCGCGGCCTGGCAGTTCAGCGGATACGTGCATCGCGGAACGGTTTACATGTCGGCAATGTTCGGCGAACTGGGAAGACGGGGCTGGTGGCAGCCGGCACTAAAACTCAAAGCCGCCATTACTACTTTCTCCTATTTGGGCGCCATTGTCGTCCCGTTTCCTTTCGTCTTCTGTCGAACGCTGCGCCGGCCGAAAGGGCTATTGATCTACATTGCATTGGCGCTCGGAACCCTGGCCGCGTATTTCGAACGATCCGACTACTCATGGCTGCAACAAGTATTCCTTGTCGCCTGCGTTTCCGGTGGGATCGCGCTGGTGGGATGGACTCTCCGATGCCTCACCACAGCTTCCTCTATAACGAAGTTGTCATCTGACGATCTCTTCCTGTGCCTTTGGTTAGCTGGAATGCTGATTGCGTGCGTCACTGTATTCCTCGGTGGATCGGCGCGATACCTGCTACCCGCCTGCCCAGCGGTATTACTACTCTTCCTTCGCGCCTATGAACGGCAGAACGGCTCACCGAGCCGCGCGTTCTATGGCAGTTGGTTGGCGGCTCAATTGGTTCTCGGACTTTCTCTTGCTCAAGCGGACTACCAATTCGCCGGCGTAGCACGGCGCGAAGCTTACGAATTTCAGCGTGGTTACGTCCCCAATCATCAGCCGTTTCTCTTCAGTGGTGAATGGGGATTCCGGTATTACATGATATCCGTCGGAGGGGAGATCATGGCGGAGGATACGACCGGATCTCCAGGCGACCCCGTCGTGAAATCCCGCTTAAGCCTCGGACGCTCGTACGATTTCGACCGCTTTCTCGAACCATTGGAACGGCGCTCGTATCGAATCCGCTCGCCACTCCGCCTGCTTGACGTTCACGCGCATGCGGGCTTCTGGAGCGACGGGTGGGGCGTACTTCCGTTCTGGTTCTCGCGCGAAGATCTCGACGAGATTTCCATTTATCGAGTGAAGCTTCAGTAGCCGGACCTACTGTGTAAATTTGTAAACGCCGAGGTAGGATTTTCCGTCGTCGTCGAAACGATCGAATGCAGCCTGGCGATTGCCTTTGCTGTCGACAGCGATAACTCTCATGTAATAGGTTCCTGCCGGTAGCGGATCGGAAGTCCAACTGGTCTCAGTTAGCCCTTCCTGTCGCAAACGGATGCTGCTCTCGGAGAAATCCGGCCGATCTGCAACCAACACCGAGTACGTTACGGTATCACTCTGGAGGTCTATGGAAGGATCCCAGCGGAGCATGAGCCTACCATCTTCTAGACCAGCCGATTGCCAGAACGGCATCGGATTTTCCAGATGTTGACGAAAGCTCCGGTAGTTGTCGTCAATGACCGAAACCAATCGCTCATATTCGGCTTCCCATTCCAGGCGCTGCGCATCAGGATCATAGCTGATCGTTTCCAGATGCGACAAATCTGGATCCCTGGTGACCGCCGCCTGGATGATGGGTTTATAAGTATCGATCTTGCTCTTGATCTTGTCGGCGCTGAGATAGCGGACGCGAAACTCCTCGACGGCAGCCTCAACTGCGGCGAGATTGCCGGGTTGCCCGAGAAAGCGCCGGTGCAGCGGAGAAGCCCACCAGTTGCTCAGTCCCAATTGCCAATCCGCATACAGTGTAAAGGTGCTGGCAGCGATATCGGGCTGCGACTCGAACCCGAGAGCTCCATCGTAGTCCCATGGTAGAAAATAAAACCGGCTGGTCCCGTCGAGTTGTACTAATGCGAAATTCTGGTTAATCGTGTCCCGATTACCCAGCAGGATGTTGGCGGCTAGCCAGGACAGATAATTATTGCGATTGAAATATTTCGCAAAAATCGCATTGAAATCGGTGTCCTCATTGTTGATGTCTTCGATCATCTGAACCAGGTTGCGGTGATCCTTGCCGTTTTCGATCGACAACACGCGTTCGAAATCCGTTTTGCTTTGAGGGCTGCCATCTTCCTTGAGCGCTAATCGCGAGTCGGATAAAAACGCAAAATCCTCTGCTTTGTAGACATTGGAACCATCCGGCCACCCACGGTTGATTAGGTACTCCTTTCCCATTTTCTCCACGTGTGTAAAGAGACCGTAATCGACATCCTTCGTCGCGGGGTTGCCGTCATCGTCGAACATGACATGCACAAACTGAGTACGCAGGCTGTTGAAGTATGGGATTTCGGTGAACAGGTCGAACGCCAGCTTGTTGCGCACGCGAGCCAGGTCGTAGGGGTGCTTATTCAACTGCAGTGTACGTTGATTGCGCCATAACGGTATTTCCGTGTTGAGTTTGACACTGTAGGACTTTAGCTCGGCCAAGCGCGTCGACTTGCCGCGGATTTTGAGCTTCGCGTTCGTGGAAGTGTGATCGTCCGCATAATCAGCGGCCTCGAAATGAACATTGATTTCGTGCTCGGGCCCGTAGGGATCGATATCGGAATCGACGTCCGCTATCGTGTACTTGTCTCCTTCAACCGCTTTGAGTTTCACTTCCAGCAAGTTCAGAGGCGCCTTATAGAGATCGGCGGGTTCGAGGAGATCCGTGGCGTCGGAGGCAAATGGCGATACGCTAGAGACCAGCACTTCCCGGTAGTTGCCTTTGTCGATCATGTCGCGCGCGTCGACACCATAGCCAACCCACAACTGCAGGTCCGGGAAAAGACTTGCACAACTTACGCAAAAGGCCTCACGCAACGGTGAAAGCTGCCTGGTAACCGTCGGGTTGGCGCCATCGCCGTCAATTGATGGCGCGCTATAAATGTCGCTGCCTGTCCATTGGGTCCAGCCGGCTTAGCTCCGCACCCAAACGGCACCATCGTGGATGGCGAACAGGTACACTGCGCGGTCTTTGCCGGTGTCTGACGGGGCCGGATACAGTCCGACCGAAATCGTCCCATCTGCTGTCTCCGAAGCATAAAACACGGCGGAGCCGGATGAAGGAGCAGCCAGGGCCGAAGCGGCAATTGCGGCTAAGATGAGGAACTCCGCGAATGTCTTCAAACGATTCTCACTCCCAGATCAGCAGCATGCACACCCCTGCATACTACTTATCGGCGAAATGAGTCGATTTCGTTAGTCGTGATCGAAATTACGATTCCCCTCCTCGCAGAGGAGGGGAGGCGCGACAGCCAGCGGGCTGACGCGCCGGGGTGGCGCAAAGCGCGAGCCCGATAGGGCGAAGCCTCAATACGCGAAGCGCGAGCCCGATAGGGCGAAGCCTCAATACGCGAAGCGCGAGCCCGATAGGGCGAAGCCTCAATAGAAGTTCGGTCGAGACGTCTCGCCGGGCTTTTACTGGGGCTTCGCCCTATCGGGCTCGCGCTTCGCGCCACCCCGTCTGCGCCTTCGGCGCATCCACCCCTCCTCTGCGAGGAGGGGAATGTTGCGCAAAGCTACCAGAGGAGC